>CAJGDW010000047.1 GCA_904502115.1 Paludibacteraceae bacterium
GAGATTAAATTTATTTAAGCTATGCCGACAGTTGCGATTAAGTGAGTGCAGAACAAATTTATTTGTTATGCCGAACGTGAGCAACATGAGCGAAGCTAACGGGAGCAACTTATTACATGATTTTAGGCATCGGTTCAGCATTACCCATGTAAACATGGTTTCTGCATTCACCTCGCACTAAAATTCATGAGCGAAGCGAATAAAGTCGAAGGTAGGGACGCACGGTCGTGCGTCCGTGCTCCAAAACCGCAACGCATCAACCTCAATTCGGTCCCTGAGCCTGTCGAAGGGCCCGAATTGAATTGATTACTCGGTCTATATTGGGCACTTTTTCCCCTTCGGTCAACAACACGTCGACAAGCTCAATGACCGTTTTGGCTTTGCGCTGCGGGCTGGGCACTTCGACAAGCTCAGTGACCGCCCTTGCTTTCGACAGGCTCAGGGACCGAATAGGGTCGATTCACCGATTAGTCGATTCACCGATTCGTCAATAGAATCACCGAATCACCGCATCACCAATATATTTGCAAAAAACTTGCATATTTACGGAATATTTTTTATATCTTTGCAGATGAAATATTTAAAATCGTCAATGGCTGCAAAAATCTTATACGTAACCCAAGAAATTTTTCCTTATTTGCCTGCATCAGAGGTAGCTACCTTGAGCAGAGAATTGCCACAAGCTATCCAAGAAATGGGCAAAGAAATTCGTACTTTTATGCCTCGTTATGGCTGCATCAACGAGCGTCGTAACCAATTGCACGAAGTGATTCGTTTGTCGGGTATGAATTTAATCATTGACGATACCGATCATCAGCTTATCATCAAAGTTGCTTCTATTCAGGCAGCTCGTATGCAAGTGTATTTTATCGATAACGAAGAGTATTTTCGTCGTAAGGCCATTGTTACTGACGAAAATGGTGTAGAGTTTGCCGATAACGACGATCGTATGGTATTTTTTGCACGCGGTGTGCTTGAAACTGTAAAAAAATTGCGTTGGACGCCCGATATCATCCACTGTCATGGTTGGATGGCGGCTGCATTGCCTATCTTGGCTAAAAAAGCCTACCGCGAAGATCCTTTCTTTGCCAACGCAAAAATTGTTTACTCTGTCTACGATAATCCTTTCCAACAAGTATTTTCCAATAAATTGGTCGATAAAATCAAAATGGACGGTATCGCTCCAGAAGACCTAACTTTGGTAGCTAAACAAGGTTCTTTTGCCGATGTTAGCAAGTTGGCCATCGAATACTCGGATGCTGTTATTCAAGGCAGTGAATCCATCAATCAAGAGGTGCTTGACTATGCTAAAAATTCACAAAAATTGTTTTTGCCTTACCAAGATCCTCAAAATTACGTAACTTCGTACAATCAATTCTACGATCAAATTTTGGGAAAATAAAACTGCAATGAAACGTTTTTATTTCTTTGTAATTGCTTGTTTTTTATTGGTTTGCACATCGTGTGAACCAACTGATATAGGTTCGGCTTTGCAACCAGAAGAAGATAAAATGGTGGTAAAAACCGATTCTTTTTACATCCAATCGGCTACAGAACTGCTTGCCGTTCGCCACTCAGAGTCGGATAAAATAGAGTTAGGCTACCTTTGCGACCCTGTTTATGGCAATGTAAAACTAGACTTTTTAACAGAATTCCGTTATTCGCGCGATACATTCCCTGCTTCGGCTACCGACGCTGTGTTGCGTTTGGTTATGTATTATCGCTCGTATTACGGCGATTCGCTTTCGGTGAACGAAGCCTCTGTGTATGCCTTGCAAAAACCCCTTGATTTTGAAGTGAATTATACATCGGATATTGATGTGAACGAGTATTGTGACAAATCTGTTTTGTTGGCAAAAAAATCGTACGTGGCATACGATGCAACCGTTCCTAATTCAGAACGCAAAGAAGAAGGTTATTGCGATAAGGTGGTGATTGATTTGCCACAGTCGTATTGTACCGATTTGATGACCAATCGTGCGTACAACAAAAGCCAAGAAGAATTCTTGAACTTCTTAAAAGGGGTGTATGTTACTACCCAATACGGTAGCAGAACCGTATTAAATGTAGACTCGGTCAACTTAGAGGTAAACTATCGTTACGTTCCGGATGTTGCCAAACCCGACTCGATTGTAGATGTAACCCGTATTTATCCTGCCAACCGCGAAACGACTACCGTTATTAGGGTGAGCGAGGTAGAAGCGCCTGCCAATATCGATGTGGATAGTTTAAACTACATTGTAAGTTCGTCGGGTTATGTAACCCGTTTAACCTTGCCTTTGAACCGTATCAAAGCAACCATGCAAGGCGAGGAAACCGACGAAAAACTTAATTTGAATTACATGTCGCTGATATTGGAAGAAGCGAGTGTAGTTGACAACGAACCAACTAGAATGACGCCTCCGGATATCCTTTTGTTGATACAAGCAAAAGATTTGGAAAAATTCTTTACTCAAAGTAAATATCCTGCAGAAGGCGTAGAAACTACGTTAGGTGTTTATGTGCCAGAAGAAAAACACTACTTGTTTAATAACATGGCATCGTACATGGAAGGTTTACTGTCGGACGAAACAATCAGTGCAGACGATTTGAACGATTTCTATGTATTGCCCATTACGGGTGCTACCGATATTGCAGGAAGTAATGCTGTGGTTCGTCACTTGTTTAAACCTTACGGTGTGCGCTTGCGCAGTGCTACCAACCAGCATTCTCCCATGCGTTTGGTGGTTACTTATTCCAACTTGTAAGTCCGTTTTGAATGGCATCTTGCGATGCTGTTTTGTAGGCATTGATAAGACCACCAGTTCCCAACAACGTTCCTCCAAAGTAGCGTACTACCACTACCAGTGCATTGTCTAAATTAGCTGCATCAATTTGGCGTAGAATGGGTCTGCCTGCCGTTCCCGAAGGTTCGCCGTTGTCGTTGGCGCGAATGTCGTTGCCAATGCGATAGGCAAAGCAAACGTGCTTGGCTTTGTGGTGTTCTTTTTTGTATCGATTGACAATCTCTTTTACTTCTTCTTTACTGCTAATGGGCATGGCGTATGCCAAAAACTTACTGCCTTTTTCTTTGTAGCAGCCTTCAGCTATACTAGTGGGGGTAATTTTGGTAAGTTGTTGATTCATATGGCAAAAATACAATAAATTTATGATTTTTTTATGAAAACGTGTGCGTAACATTTTAAAAAAAACTATATTTGCAAAATTGTATATACCTTATATAACCTAAAAACAATAGTATGAAAAAAGAAAAAACCTTCAAAAGGTTGTGTCGCTATTGCTGTCTAACAGCCTTGTTATTAGGGTTTTCGGCAACTGCTTTTGCAGATGCAATGAAAAATAACCCTATTAATACAAGTGGCTTTTGGGGAGATGCATTAGGCGGTACAACATTTTCGGCTGCTAACAACAGCGAACAAACTAGTTTCACGTCTTTGGATGCGACGCAAATTTGTTGGAACAAAAGCACGGATAAACTGCAAATGGCAAGTGCTTACGGTTATGTAACCAATACTTCGTATGGTACGGCATCATCGCCCAAGTACCGCATTACCAATGGTTCTAATAGTGGTTTTGCCGCAAAATTAGACGCTACTACCAATTACCTTATTTTTCATGCGCCTAAATCGCAAAAAGACATAGCTACCATTACGGTACAAGGTTACAAGAAAAATACCGAGGTGTATGTATGTTTCAATGTGTATGAGTTGTCGGGTAGAGATAAAACCAAACTTAAATACAGGGTAAATGGTTACGAACGTTATGAAGAATTGCCTGCAGGTTCTGAATCGAATGTCGAACTGATTATACCGGGAACCTATTCTGGCTTGAATAAAACTACCTTGACCATAGAGATAGCCCGCGATAATTACAACGAAGGTGATAATTGCGTGTTGGCAATTTCTGATTTTTACGTGTACGGCGTAATGGATGTTATTAGTTTGGATGCCGATAATATTGAGGCAGAGCTAGGTACTCCTTTGAACCTAACTGCACAAAAAGGCGTAACGGCTACTTGGAACGAATCGCAATTGGTATGGATGAAACATACCCACGAAGAATGGACATCTTGGCAAGAAATGCCCGAAGCGAAAGGTAAAAAGAGCCTTTCTGAAAATAATTTGCCCATTGGCATTACTTCTTATAAAGTTGGGGTAGTAAATGCTCCTGGCGATACTATTTTTTCAAATATCATTGATGCCAAACGCTACCTATTGTGCTCGGAAGAAACCACCCGTGTGCTATTCCACGAAGATTTTGGCACCTTGTCGTCGCAAACCGACCGTACCAGCAATATGTATGTATCGACCGATTATACCTACGTGGACGGATGTGCCTCGTTAAAATCTGAAGGAACTTATGCTGTAGTGGCCAACGCCCGTTATGGAGGATGTAATGACAACCCAACCAATACGTGTGACGAATGTGCATCCAACGATGCTAGGTTGTGGTTCCGCGATATGTTAGACCATACCCAAAACGGAGTGAACGCTCAAGGACAATACGGTGGTATGTTGTTGGTAAATGCCGACGAACAATTGGTATATAGCCGTCAGGTAACCGCTCCTTGTGCTCAAACTACCATGAACTTCTCGGCCTGGTTTGCTGCTGCCAGCGATGGCTCGCCCATTTCGGTACAATTCATTGTAAAAGACGTAAATGGTTATGAAATTGAAGCGGCTACCTTGGTGGTAGATGGCATTGAGTTCAAAGACGGATGGGTAAAAGGCGAAACCTCGTTTAACCCCGGTTATAACACCGATTTGACCGTCGAAATTCGCAGCTACAATCCTGCTTCTGGAAGTGGTAACGACTTCTTGGTAGATGACATTCGTTTTACCGTGTGCTCGCCCAAAATTGATTTGGATGCCACCACTACCTCTACCAGTGTGCAAATTGATAACGACGAAAAACAAGTGCTAGGTTTGTGCGAAGAACCCATTACCTTAACCGTCGATGCGGCTCAAGCAGACAACTTGTTTGACAGTCCTTTTTATACTTGGATGTGCAAATCGACCAACTTCTCTAACTTTATGGAAGTTCAACATTGGCGCGGGAAAGCAAGTGTAGACACCGCGGTAACCGATATGACACAATACTATGTGTTGGTAACCGCTACCCAACAAATTGCCGAAGACTACTTGAATAACCAAGCTGGAGCGTGCGAACTCGTAGGCATATCGCCTATTATGTACGTTAGCTGCGCGCAAGTTCAAGCCAATGTTCAAAGCAGATCTTGTAACAAAATTGTGTTGCGTGCCGATGTAACCGGTGATCTTGATTTTGACTGGGAATTATCGACCGACGGACAAAATTGGAGCAATATAGCAGGAAAATCGAACAAAGATACCGTTCATTACACCATTTCGGAAGATACCTACTTCCGTGTGAACACCCCCATTGCACCATCGGCACCTACCGAATTGGTGGTATCGAGAAACATTGATCTAACTGCCACTCCTTCTTATATTCCAGAAGAAGGCGGCGAAGTGGCCCTAGCTGCTACGGCAGTTGGCTTTGAAGACATTCAAGTAGACTTTACCAACGAGGTAGAGTGGTACCAACAAGGTGATTACTACAAAACCAACGGATTGGCATGGGATTCTACCTTTACAGCGCCTACCTCTTTCTTTGTTGAAATCAGGGGCTGTCGTTCAAACGAGGTAGAAATTACCTTGCAAAAACCCCTTGTGGTAGAATTTGTTAGCCGAGAATGTAACACCATTACTTTGCGTGCTGTAGCCGAAGAAGGCGTTACCTATCAATGGCAAAAATCGACAGACGGAGGTCAAACTTGGGAAGATATTGATTTTACTGGAAGTGAGTTGGTTACTACCATTACCGAAAATACCATGTATCGTATTTACAACGACGAAATGGTTAGCGTGTCTACCTACGAGTTTGAAGTTTGGAGCATAGAATTGGCAGTAGAACCCGAAGAAGTGTATTTGGGCGAAACCATTACTGTAACAGCAACTACCCATGGATTCCGTAGTAACTATCCACCTGTTTGGAAAGAAAACGGCAACGTCATTGAGTACGAAGGTTACACCTACGAGGTAAAACCTTACGCTCCAGTAAGCTATACTGTATTGCTAGAGGGTTGTGAATCGAACCCCGCAGCAGTGAATAAAGTAATTTGGCCTACCGTATTTACTCCTTTGTTGGTTGACGGCTTTAACGACGACTTCATCATTGGTATGGATCCTACCGTAGCCCTAAAAATCTACGACCGTTATGGTAATTTGGTGGTAGAAACTACCGATGGTTGGGATGGTAAAGATGCTAGTGGCAACTACGCTATGCCCAATGTGTATTTCTACGTAGCCACCCTTCCCAATGGTGATGTTGTAAAAGGCAATGTAGAATTGTTGAACGAAAAACGTAAATAACCTATCATCTTTATGAATATGAGAAAGTCAATTATGATGTTAATGCTGCTAGCAGGTGTTGCTTCTGCGCAGGCAGCCATTAGCGAGAAGTATAGCGAAGGATACGATTTTGAATCGCTTCCTTTGAACACTGAAACCAACGAGAGCAATATTTCGTTGTTTGCCGACAATCAACTCTTGTTTTTGAACGATGGTAAGGTTTATTTAAGCCAATTTACCGAACAACAAGATAGCCTGTTGGCTCCCGAAGAAAATTCTGCGCTTACCAAAATGGGTATCAAAGGCAATGTGGCCTACGATGCCGCCGCAGGTAAGATGTATTTCTCGTTGGTAGAATCAGAAGACTGTGAATGGTTGTATGAATCAACCTATAAGAACGGCAAATGGACATCGCCCAAACGATTAGAAATTGAAGGTATGGGCAAAGTTCGTGGCAACAATGCTTTTATGGCTAATGCCGGCTGGAGCTATATATCGACCGTAAAAAATATCATGCAAAATCCTGCCATCGCTAAAAATGGAAAGCGCTTGTATTTTACCAGCGCAACCATCGAAAATGGACAGGGAGGTAGTGATTTGTGGTACATTGACCAAAAAGACGAGAACTTATGGTCGGCTCCTGTTAATGCAGGCGAAAGCGTGAACAGCGCTGCCGACGAAGATTATGCCTTTGTAGAAAAAGACGAAATGTTGTATTTCTCGTCGAACAAAGAAGGTATTCGTCATTTGTACATAGCCGAAGTAGCGGGCGATGCTTGGCATACTGCTCAAAAACTAGAAACACCTTATAACAGCGAGGTTAACGATTATAGCATGTTGGTTACCAATGGCACTCCTTATTTGGTAAGTGATAGAAAAGTGGGCAATGGATCTGATATTTTCGCCTTTGTAAAAAGACCTTGCCAAATTAAGGTGAGCGATATAGAGGTAACCCCCGAATTTACCGGAGGCGGTTATGCTATAACGGGTAAAGTAACCTTTGCTAATGCGCCAAAAACAGGTGTGTTGTCGGTTAAAGACGATACGGGTGTGGCAAAAACCTTTGAATTGCCCGTTGAGTCGCCCTTTAGTTTTGAAATTGACAACCTAGATTGCGATAAAGATACCGTAACACGTGCTGTAATGGCGTGGTTCTCGGAAGATAATTGCGAGTCGAAAGCAACTTACCTTGCTCCTGCTCAGGTAAAACGCGATTTCTATTGGGTGTATTTCTTGTTTGAATTCGATAAATCGGAATTGTTGCCTCAATCCAAAGCTGATATGGATCGTTTGGTAAGAGAAATGCAAAAATTCCCCGAAGCTCGATTCGAAGTTAGCGGATATGCCGACGAACGTGGTAGCAATGAATACAACGACAAACTATCAGAACGTCGTGCTATTGCTGTAAAAAATGCACTTATCGAGA
Source organism: Paludibacteraceae bacterium (assembly GCA_904502115.1). Classification (GTDB taxonomy): domain Bacteria; phylum Bacteroidota; class Bacteroidia; order Bacteroidales; family Paludibacteraceae; genus Enterocola. The sequence goes on from CAJGDW010000047.1 coordinate 7,798, forward strand.
AAGGCATCAGCGCAGACAAACTTAAAATTGTGGCTCGAGGCAAACGCGCGTTGCAAATTAAAGAAGCACAAAACGAAGACCAACACGCACAAAACCGTCGTGTAGAAGTTAGAATTATTAACCCTGAAAATAAATAAGCGCCATGAGAAAAGAACTATCCTTAATTGCTGTACTTTTGTTCGTGTGCACAGCACTATTTGCACAGGGCGATTTTAAATTGTCAGAACAAATGTTCTCGCGTATCAATCAGAACCCCTCTGCCATTGGTAACAACGAAAAGATTCAACTCTTTACCGCAGGCAGAATGCAATACGTGGGAATGGGTCTAGAACAATCGCCTACATCGGCATTGTTAAATGCTCATTACTATAATGAAAGTCTAAAATCAGGTTTTGGTTTGTCGTTTACTTACGACGAATTGGGTCTTTACAACCAAACCATCAATGCGAAACTATGTTATGCGTATAACATCGACCTTTTTGAAGGCGGCTTGCTTTCGTTGGGTTTGTCGGCAGGTGTGGTAAACAAAATGTTTGATCCCTCTCGCCACGTATGGCGCGATAACGGTGACCCGCTAGATGGTGGCGATGAAATTACCAATACCACTGCCTTTGACCTTGACTTTGGTTTTGAATTCTCTTGGAAATACTTGTTGGTTGGTGCTTCTATTACGCACTTGCCCGGTATTACCCAAGATGTAAAAACCACCGCTGCTCCTACTCATATCAATGCCTACCTACGTGGTAATGTGTACCTACCAGAGAAATTTAACTTGATACCAGCTGTAGCTTACACCAACATTGGTGCTTGCAATACTGGTAAGCTAATTTCGGGCGAAAATGCAGAAGTGGTATCGTTGGGTCAAGAACACCTCGTAGATGTTAGTTTGACTGCTTTGTACGATGGTAAATACTGGTTGGGCGTAGGCTATCGTTTGAATACTGCCGTTAGCTTTATGGCGGGTTTTGAATGGCACTGGTTGCGTCTAGGTTATTGCTACGATTTGAGCGTAGGTCCTGTTTGGGATTTGACTTCTAGCACGCACGAGGTGATGTTGTCGTTTGTAATACCTACCAAAAAACCAGTAGTATGGTAGTCTGAGCACATTTAAAGGGAGCTTTTGTCGTTGCGCTTGTGCTCGAAATCCTCATTTACTTTAGTAAACTCTGGTTTCTCGTACTGCGCGCGCCTAAAAATCTCTCCTTTAAATGCACTCATATTGTACATTGGAATATAAAAATAGACAAGCTTGTTTTTTTATAACGATGTTTGCATTATCTTTGCAGAGATGTAGTTCGCTACATCTCTGTTTTTTTATTATTCAATATTAGTCGATTATGAAACGTAATTTCTTTTTGATGCTTGGAGTGGCTACTATGTTGGTAGCGTGTTCACAAAAATATTATCCCGAAATGTACCAAAAAGCGGGCGAGGAAGCGCCTGTGATGGTGAAAACGGAAAGAGATACCGTGTTGCATGCACCTATTTTGCCTGCCGATACCATATTAACTGATGCGTTGGAAACATTAGTAGATTCAGTAGCAGCAAATGCTACCATTCGTGAAACCACCGATACTTACACCAGTGGTGGTGTGGCAGTGCAACAACAATACCACGTAGTAGTGGGTAGTTTCCAAAGCGAAGTAAATGCACAAAATCTTTATTTAACCCTAAAAAATCAAGGTTTTGAATCTAAAGTAGCCGTTAACCAAGATGGCTTGTTCCGTGTGTTTATGTATTCTGCCGATACCGAGGTAGAAATTCGCAAAGCTTTGGCAAAAGCTCGCCGTACGTATGCTGATGCGTGGATGCTTAAAATTGCGAAGTGATGCGTAAGTTTCTAACATTCGGTTTTGCTGCTATTTGTACTGTGTGCATGTTAGCAAGCTGTTCGGACGATAAGTATACGCGTTTTTATGACGAGGAAATTGAAGAAAACGCTCCTGTGCTTTCCATTGAGCGTTTTGATCATGACTTTTACCAATTAGACAGTGCACAATTGGTGCAAAAATACGGCGATTTTATATCGTTGTATGTGCATCAAATTATGTCTATCGATTCGTCTAAAATTGATGTATTTAGAGCCGATAGTGCTTTTAACGCATTGAGAGCGCAGGTAGACAGTGTTTATCCCAATGCAGCTGCCGTAGTGAAACCTTTGTCGGTTGCTATGGCCTACTATCATCATTATTTTCCAAGCAAAGAAATTCCAAAATTGTCTTTCCATGTGTCTGGTTTTAATCAGAACATTGTAACCTTACCTGGAAGGATCTCGGCTAGTATCGATAATTATTTAGGGGCAAATTATTCGCTATACACACAAATAGCTTATCAGTATGATATCCCTTATATGACTCCTCGTCATTTGCCCATTGATATGCTATTGGGATGGCTTACTTCTGAATTTCCAGATTCCAGCACTAATTTGTTGGAATCGATGATTTATCATGGCAAAATTATGTACCTGCTACAGGTGTTTTTCCCCCACGAAGAGGTATGTGAGTTGTTGTCGTATTCTCAAAAACAATATGATTGGTGTTTGATGTACGAAAAAAATATCTGGGCTATGATAACCGAAAAGCAAGAGTTGTATAGTTCCGATTGGCGCACCATTACCCGTTATACCCAACCAGCTCCCTTTACCAATGGCCTCTCGCAAGAAGATTCGCCTGGTAGGATAGGGGTGTTTATTGGTTGGCGCATTGTATCTGCCTATTTAGAAAAGAACGAGGATATTACACTACAAGGTCTTATGAGCGAAACCGACGCTCAAAAAATCCTCCAACTATCGGGGTATAAACCGTAAATAGTCAAAAGTCAAAAGTCGAAAGTCGAAAGTTGCGATTAAGCGAGAGCAGAGATTAAATTTATTTATGCTATGCCGAGCGGGAGCAACTTCATGAGCGAAGCGAATAAAGTCGAAAGTAGGGACGCACGGCTCGTGCGTCCGTATTCGGTCCCTGAGCTTGTCGAA
>CAJGDW010000048.1 GCA_904502115.1 Paludibacteraceae bacterium
GGTAAATCACTTGCAAGCACACGTATTGGCGCATTTTATTCAAGAAGAAAATGAACCCGTACACGTACCTGAATTCCCATTTTTGTGTTTGCTAGTATCGGGCGGTAACTCGCAAATTATTTTGGTAAAAGCCTACAACGATATGGAAATTGTAGGACAAACCATTGACGATGCCGCTGGCGAAGCTTTTGACAAGTGTGCCAAAGTGTTGGGTGGCCCATATCCTGGCGGTCCTTTTATCGATAAATTGGCCAAAGAAGGCAATCCGTTGGCCTTTACTTTTAGCAAGCCCCATATCGCCGGTTTTGATTATAGCTTTAGCGGCCTTAAAACATCGTTTATGTATTTTATTCGCGATGAATTGGCCAAAAATCCTAACTTTATCGAAGAAAGAAAAGCCGATTTGGCGGCTTCTATTCAAAAAACCGTTATCGATGTGTTGATGGATAAGTTGCTAAAGGCATCGCGTCATTACGGCATTAAACGTGTGGCGGTAGCAGGAGGTGTTTCTGCCAATAGTGCTTTGCGTGAGGCGTATCAAGTGTATGCCCAAAAATACGGATGGGATATTTTTGTTCCCAAATTTTCGTATACCACCGACAATGCAGCTATGATCGCCATTACGGCACAATTCAAATACTTTGATGCTGAGTTTGATAGCATCGATTCTGTACCTTTTTCAAAAGTAGTTATTTAATGAAAATTCAGTTTCCCAAAAAAGAAGAAATACTTTCATTTGTTCAACGAGTATTTCAACTTATGACTCCCTATTGGGGTATGTTCTATTTTGCTGCTCTGTTGCTGGCAACCCACTTTGCATGGAAATATAGTTTTACGGAAAGTTTAGCCATGGGTGGTCCTCCGCAAATTTGGTTATGGCAAACTTTCGATTGTTCGCAATTTTTTGAATCGTGCGTAGGATATATTGTAAGTTCGATGGATTGGTTATTTACGCATGTTTTTGGAGTAGACGGATACGAAATTTTTGGTAATCGTTTTTATATTACTGAACCTACCCGTTCTGTTATTAGCATTGTTTGGAGTTGTTCGGGTATGAAACAACTGTTTATTTTTACAACCATGTTGTTGTTGTACCCATTTGCGCATAAACATAAATTATGGGCGATACCTTCTTTTGGATTTGTTATTTTGCTTTTGAACTTGATTCGATTGATGGTATTGTTTAATCACATGAAAACCAATCCAGAAGACTTTGAAGCATGGCACGAAGGTTCTAAATACGTTTTCTATGCCATTATGTTTGGTCTTTGGATTTTGTGGGAAGAATTTGTAAGAAGGTATGCACCTCGTAATTGATTACGGAAATACATCGGTTAAGGTAGCTGTTTTTGAGCCATCTGGCAACTTGTGTTTTCAAGATAAATGGGAAAATTGTACGCAAACCCATATAGAGGCATTGTTGCAAACATATTTGCTCGATGCGGTTATTGTTTGTTCTGTGGTAGGTGTTCCCGATGCCATACTGCAATTTTTGCGTCAGCATTTGGCGTATGTATTGTTGCTCGATCATCAAACACCATTGCCTATAAAAAATGCTTATAAAACTCCCACAACGCTAGGGTACGATAGGTTGGCGGCAGCCGTAGGAGCGTATGCCATGCGTCCCAATAAACCATTGTTGGTAATAGATGCTGGAACAGCCATTACTTACGATTTTGTATCGCCCGATAATGAATTTATAGGGGGCAATATCGCACCAGGGGCAACCATGCGATTCAGTGCGTTGCATCATTTTACACAAAAATTACCCCGATTGTCGTTGCCTACAGACGATGTAGACATGACACTCGGTAATAATACGCAAACAGCCATTCAAATGGGTGTTGTGAACGGGATTGTTTACGAAATAGAAGGATATATTGCTAGATTAAGGGCAAAATATCCAGAACTTTTAATTTTTTTAACGGGTGGAGACGCTTTTTTCTTTGAAAGACGAGTAAAAAGTAGCATCTTTGTATCCCCGAATCTTTTATTGTTCGGTTTGCACCGTATCTTAACGTATAATAAATGTCTACAAAAAGCAGAATAATAGGTATTTTGTGCTTGTTTTGTGTTCTGGTTACTCCTGTTTGGGCGGCTGGAACCATTTCGCCATATTCAAGATATGGTTATGGAGAGTGGCAAAGCCTATCGTTTAGTACCAATCAGTCGATGGGTGGGTTAGGATATGGTGTTCGCTCCAACAGAAGTATCAATGCCATGAACCCCGCATCGTATACTGCCATAGATAGTTTAACATTTATGTTAGATTTGGGCGTTTCTGGGGTGGTAGATGGTTTTGAAACAGCATCTACATCGTCAACTCAATTTAACGGAAACGTTGATTACGTTGCAATTCAAGTTCCTTTGGCGAAATTCGCTGCTTTGAGTTTTGGTATTTCACCCCTAACCAATGTAGGATACGGTTACTCCTTTTTAGATTCAAAAACCATACACGGTTACAACGATACACTTACGGTAAAACAAACCTTTAATGGTACTGGTGGTATTACCCAAGTTTATTTAGGCGTAGCCTTTGACATTATGAACAGGGTTTCTGTGGGTGTGAATGGTCATTATCTGTTTGGTAATATACAACACAATAGAGAAGTTACCTTTCCCGATGAAACTTTATACACGCCTACAAAACAGAAAGAATCGTTGATTATTAGTGCATGGTTGTGCGATGTAGGTGTTCAATACCACCAACCCATAGGCGATGATGAACTGATAATTGGTGCTGCTTACTCGTTAAAGTTGCCCATGAACAATCGTTACGAAATTACCACCACAACCAACGATATAGAAATAATAGAAGATGAGACGCTTTTGTTTGACTATCCACAAACCATTGGCGGTGGTGTTTCTTACAATTGGCAAAAACGTTTGGTAGTAGGTGTAGATGTGTCGTGGCAAAACTTTGCACAAGCAAACTACTATGGCAAAACGAATCAACTGAACGACCGATTTGTGTATGCTTTTGGTGCTCAGTATACGCATGCGCCAGGAGGAAAGAAATACACTGATAATATGGATTTTAGAATTGGTTGTAATTATGCTAATTCGTACATCAATATCGATAATAAACCCTTTGATAAATGGTCGATTACTTGGGGCGTTGGTTTCCCATTGCTCAATACGAATACCAAGTTGAACCTACACATGGAGTATGGTCAGCAAGGATCGATACAACAACAAGGTTTGTTAGAACGATATTACAAAATAGGAATAGGTGTTTCGTTAAATGAACGCTGGTTTGTTAAACGAAAACTAAGATAATCCGTCTAATCTAAAAAAATCAATACATAAATAAGTTTGCTATGAAAACAAAGTATTTTTTATTGGGCTTAGTGACATTGTTTGCAATGCCTATGTTTGCAGTAAAAGCCATTGAAGATGGCAGTAAATTTGGTACAGGCGAAGATAGTATCCGTTGCTTGGAAAATCTAAGTTTGTATCAACAATACTATAAGGTTAGAGATTATGATGCAGCTTATAATAGCTGGAAAGTTGTTTTTGACGAAGCACCTCAAGCTGGTGGTCGTACCTTGTATGGTAACGGCGCTTTCTTGATTGTACAAAAAATGGTAAAAGCTCCAGCTGCAGAAAAACAACAATGGTTTGACTTGTTGATGAAATGTTATGAGCAACGTATTCAATACTTTGGTACCGATCGCAAATACTCAGAGCCATGGATTCGTGGTCGTCAAGCAGTAGATTATATCAACTATTCTGGCGATGCAGAAATGCTTGATAAAGTGTTGCCTTGGTTAAAACAAGCAGTTGATCATGGTATGCACAATGCTGATGCAGACGTTATCAACTCGTATTTCCAAATGTTGGAAAAACAATACCAAAAAGACGTAGAAACCTACCGTGCTAACTTTATTGACGAATACGTAAGAATTGGCGAATTGGTAGATCAACGCATTGCACAAGCAGACGAACAACAAGAAAACTACAAAATGGTTCGCGCTAACATCGATAATCTTTTCACAATGAGTGGCGCTGCCGATTGCAAAACCTTAGAAAAAGTGTTTGCACCAAAAATTGAAGATGAAAAAGAAAATGCAGCTGCATTGAATAAAATCATTAAGATTTTCCGTATGTCAGGATGCAAAGAATCTGAAGTATATTTTACCGCATCACTTTATTCTCATAAGTTGAATCCAACTGCAGAAACCGCTGCTGGATGTGCTTATCAAGCCATTAAAAAAGAAGATTACAAAGAAGCAATTACTTTCTTTAACGAAGCCATTTCGTTAGAAGAAAATGCAGCAAACAAATACGATTATGCATATCATAAAGCGTTGGTGTTGCAAAAATTAGGACGTTATGCTGAAGCTCGTACAGCAGCTTACGAAGCACTTCGTTACAATGCTAACAAAGGCGAAGTATACATTCTTATTGCAGCTATGTATGCCGACACCAAACTATACGATGGTGACCCTATCTTGGCAAAAACCGTATTCTGGGCTGCTGTAGATAAATTGGAAAAAGCGAAAAGCGTAGATCCTTCGTGTGCTGCAGAAGCAAATAAACTAATCAATTTGTATCGTCAATACTTCCCATCTAGCGAAGAAGTGTTCTTCAAACCCGAATTGAAAGTAGGCGAAATCTTCCACGTTGAGGGATGGATTAACGAAGATGTTCGTTGTCGCGACTAATTTAGTTGAGAACTTTATTTCAACATATAATGAATGGTGTAACGACTACTCTTGGAGTGGTCGTTATACTTGTTTTAGCGGCATGTAGAAATTCTGTTAAGGATAGCGCTCGGTATGGTGTATCGGACGATACACTTGTGGTAATGCGAAGTTATGACGTAGAAACGTTTATTTCTGACTCGGGTATAACACGCTACCGCGTTGAAACTCCCGAGTGGTTGGTGATTGAAAAAACAGACAAACCTTGTTGGAAGTTTCCGAAAGGTTTGCGATTGGAACAATTTGATGAGTCGTTGTATGTATATTCAGAATTGCAATCCAAGTATGCTGTTTATTATATCAACGAAGATCTTTGGGAATTATACGATTCAGTTCGTGTAAAAAATGTTGATAACGAACATTTTGAAACAGATAAACTGATTGTAGAGAAAAGTAAGGAGTTGGTACATACCGATCAATACGTAAAAGTAATTCAAAAAGATCGTATCATAACAGGATTGGGTATGACATCCAACCTTCACATGACGCGTTATGTGATAGAAAAACCTCAGGGTGTTATTCCGCTGGATGAAGGAGAGGAAACTGCTACAGATTCTATTCAATAGAACTAGATATGAGTACAACTATTTTATTAATATTAATAACCTTGTTACTCTCTGCCTTTTTTTCGGGCATGGAGATTGCTTTTGTTACTTCTAATAAGTTGCGTTTGCAAATGGACTTGCAGAAGGAGAATTTAACCTCTTCTATCTTGTCTATTTTTTATGCACACCCCGATAGGTATATTTCTACCATTTTGGTGGGGAATAACATTGCCTTGGTTGTTTATGGTATGCAGATGGCAGAATTGCTGGAACCTTTTTTGCAAACGTTCTTGCACAATGCTGCTTTAGTAGGTGTGGGTCAAACGTTTGTGTCGACTGTTGTTATCTTGATAACAGGCGAGTTTCTGCCTAAAATGATTTTTAGGATTAATTCTAACGGTTGGTTGCGCTTTTTTGCTGTTCCTTTGTTGTTGTTTTATATCTTGTTGTACCCGATATCGATTTTTATGAGTTGGTTGTCTGAATTGGTAATGCGTTTGTTCCGTGTGCCAGTGGGTAAAACCGATCAGTATTTAGTGGGTAGGGTAGATTTGGATAGGTTGATACATGAGTCGATAGAGACGGCAGAGGAAGAAGTGGAAAACGATATTAAGTTTTTTCAGAATGCGCTCGATTTGTCGAAAGTGAAATTGCGTAACTGCATTGTGCCTCGTACTGAAATTGAGGCGGTTGAATACGATTGCAGTGTTGAAGAATTGCGCGAGCGTTTTGTAGAAACAGGTTATTCTAAATTGTTGGTTTATCAAAATAACATCGATAACATTGTGGGTTACGTACACTCTAACGAGTTGTTTACCAAACCCGAAAGATGGCAATCGCAAATTATTTTGGCTCCCATTGTGCCCGAAACCATGGCTGCCAATAAGTTGATGAACATGTTGTTGCTTAAAAAGAAAAGCATGGCTGTGGTAGTAGATGAGTTTGGTGGAACGGCGGGCATTGTAACACTAGAAGATATAGTAGAAGAGATTTTTGGTGAAATTGAGGACGAACATGATACTCCAGAGTACGTGGAAAAGAAAATAAACGATAATGAGTTTGTATTTTCGGGTCGATTGGAGATTGATTATTTGAATGAAACCTTTGATTTGTCGTTACCAGTTTCGGAAGAATACTTAACCTTGGCAGGCCTTGTTCTGCATGTTTATCAAGGTTTTCCGCAAGTTGGTGAGCAAATTAAATTGGATGGTTATCTATTGAAAATCATCAAAGCCACAAAAAACAAAATCGAACTAATTAAGTTGATAAAAGATGCGTAAAATGTGTTTTGATTTATAAAAAAATCATTATCTTCGCACTTTCATAATTTATTAAACAAAATAATAACGAAATATTTTATGGCAACATTAGAAAAAATCAGACAAAGAGGCGTGCTGCTAACCTGCATTATTGGTTTGGCATTGTTCCTCTTTATTTTTACTGGCGTAGACTTTAACAGCTTGTTTGGTGAATCGCGTACATTGGTAGGCGAGGTAAACGGAACCAAACTAGAGATTGCAGAGTTTGAAGAACTAGTATCGCAAGCTAAAGTTTACTACCAAGGTAGAGTAGACGATAATCAATTGCGTGATTATGTATGGAACATGTGGATGCAAGAAGTTATCTATAATGATGCTTGCGAAGAAGCTGGTATTGTTGTTTCTGACCAAGAAGTGGCAGATTTCCTTACGATGTCAGTTCCTAACATCGATCAAATTAAATTGGCAGTAGAACAAGATCAAACGGGAGAAAGTAGTAAATATTGGGAATGGATGGAGCGTGAAGCACGTTTGCAATTGAAAGCTACTAAATACAACGCATTGGTGAATTCTTCCGTTAATACGAATAACGTAGATGCTAAAGCCAATTACAATGCTGCAAAAGCGGCAAATATTGAATTTGCTCAAGTAAGTTATTTCTCTCAACCCGATTCTTTGTTCCCTGTTTCTGATACTGAAATAGAAGAGTATTACAATGCCAATAAAAACTTGTATACACAAAAACAAGAACAACGTGTCATCAAAACTTTGGTATTCCCTATTACTCCTTCTAAAGAAGATTATGCCAATGTAGAAGCATGGATAAATGGTTTGAAAGATGATTTTGCTACTTCGTCTGAATTTATTTCAATCGCTAAAATGAATTCTGATGTTCCTTACAAGGATGTTGCACAATCAGCTAGCAAAATCGATCCTGATTTTAGAGGATTCGCGTTCGCTGGTCAAGCGGGTGATGTAATGGGTCCTGTGTTGATGGGTGATACTTACAAAATGGCTCGTATTGTAGAAACCGGTATTGTTGCACCAGACTCTGTTAAAGTACGTCATATTGTAGTGGAAGACAAAGCATTGGCTGATAGTTTGGTACAAGTGCTAAAAGGTGGTGCTGATTTTGCTGCTGTAGCAAAAGAATATTCTGTATTAGGTTCTGGTGAAAATGGCGGCGAATTGGGTTGGATAAACGAAGAAGTGGATGTTGAATTTAGCAAAGTTTGCTACGCTGCTGAAATTAACGATATCTTTACTTATCCTCAAGGTACGTTGATTCACGTTGTTCAAGTAACCGAAAAATCGCAACCTGTTGATAAGGTAAAACTTTGTGTATTGCAACGCAAGGTAGAAGCTGGTAACGAAACCACCGTTGGATTGTATAACAAAGCTGCTCAATACATCGCTAATAATACAACTGCAGAAGCATTTGTTAATAACGCAAAAGCATCGGAAGGTTTGAATATTACTACCTTTACTGTTGCTAAAGATGCTGCACAAGTAGGAAGTATTCCATATTCTCGCAATATTCTTCGTTGGGCATTCGGTAGCGAAGCAAAACAAGTAACAGAAGAAGTATTTGAATGTGGTTCAAACTACGTAATTGCAATGCTTGATGAAGTATTAGAAGAGGGTGTTCTTCCATTAGAAGCAGTAAAAGAAAGAGTTAAATTGGCTGTTTTGAACGATAAAAAGGCGGCTAAAATTATAACTGATATGAAAGCTGCTGGAGATAACCTTTCGTCTTTAGGAATGGTGTTGATGGCACAAAACGTATCGTTTGCATCGGATCAAATTTCTAATATGGGTTATGAACCTATGGTTGCAGCTGCAATTCCAAATCTAATCAAAACCAAACAAATTCAATACGTAAAAGGTAATGCAGGTGTTTATGCCATTAAATTGTTGTCTGAAGTGCCTCAAGCAGAATTCAATGCTACACAAGAAATAGAAATGGCTAATATGAAAAATGCAGCCGTATCTAGCATCTGGATGTCGTTGAAAGATAAGGCAGAAATTATCGACAATCGCATTAATTTTTATTAACGAGTAGAACGGTAAAATGATAGAAACCGAGATGTATGTCTCGGTTTTTTTTGTCTATATTTGCTTAACTTTAGGTTATTATGTCTATTTCGCAATTAAATGAGTCGCAGAAAGCTGCAGTCATGTACAACGAAGGTCCTTCGTTGGTGATTGCTGGTGCTGGATCGGGTAAAACCCGTGTCTTGACCTACAAAATTGCCTATTTGCTAGAAGTGGTAGGGTTAAAGCCATATCAGATTCTAGCGCTTACGTTTACCAACAAGGCAGCGCGCGAAATGAAAGAGCGTATTGGACAAATGGTAGGTCCCGAAAAAGCGCAATATTTGGCAATGGGAACCTTTCATGCGCAGTTCTCTAAAATATTGCGTACCGAGTCGCAGTACATTGGTTTACCTTCCGATTTTACGGTATACGATACAGCAGATGCTAAAAATCTGATCAAATCGATTGTCAAAGAAATGCAGTTAGACGAGAAAACCTACAAACCATCGGTGGTGTTATCGCGCATTTCGTCGGCAAAAAACAAGATGGTGATGCCCCAGCAGTACGATGATGCGCACGGTCGATCGGTCGATTTTATGATGCGCATTCCCAAGGTAAGGGAAATCTACATTGAGTACCAACGTAGACTCAAACAAGCAGGTGCCATGGACTTTGATGATATGCTTTGTTTGACCAATCAGTTGTTTATGCAGCATCCTGAGGTGCTAGAAAAGTACCAAAATAGGTTTCAGTACATTTTGGTAGATGAGTACCAGGATACCAACTATGCGCAGTATTTGCTGTTAAAAGCGTTGGCAGAAAGACATCGTCGCATTTGTGTAGTAGGCGATGATTCGCAAAGTATTTATGCTTTTCGTGGGGCGGATATCAGTAATATTTTGTATTTCCAAAAGCAGTACCCCGAATCCAAATTATTTAAGTTGGAGCAGAATTATCGTTCTACAAAATATTTGGTAGAGGCAGCCAATAGCTTAATTGCTCACAACAAAGGACGTATTCCTAAGAAAGTATTCTCTGAAAACCAACAAGGAGAACCTTTGATGGTGTCGGAAGCTTATTCGGATATGGAAGAGGCCAATATGGTGGCCATGCGTGTGCTAGGTTTGTTGCGTAGTCACGAAGAAACGCGTGGTGAAATGGTGGTGTTGTACCGCATCAATGCGCAATCGCGTGTAATAGAAGATGCTTTCCGTTCGCAAGGCATTCCTTATAAGATTCATGGTGGACAATCGTTCTATCA
>CAJGDW010000049.1 GCA_904502115.1 Paludibacteraceae bacterium
AGTGTTCGCCACCCAATAGCCAAGATGGCACCCAGTCGGCACCCAGTCGGCACCCAGTGTTGAAAACCTCGATAAACTGATTGTTTTCTGTACTGAAGCACGTTCTTTTAGTGAGATGTTAGCTTTTATGGATCTTACAGATAGAACTAAGTTTAGGAGAAAATATATTCATCCACTTTTGGAGGCTGGTATATTGGAACTTACTATACCTGATAAGCCAAATAGTCAGAATCAAAAATACCGCCTTACAGCAAAGGGTATTGCTTTGAAAAATAACTTAACAAGCAATAAGTAGAATTTTACTCAACCTATCATATAATAGGTAAAAACCATACTTTTTCTATATTTTATGATAGGTTAAGGCATGCGCAACATTATTTCACTACTTTGGCTTAGCCGAAGGTAGGCCATTCCGTTACTCCCCCTCTTTTACTCCGTAGTAGGCATTCCATTCTTTGAGCACTTCTTCCCAGTTTTCGGTTTGGCCGTCGGCTATGGCGTCGGCCTGTGCCATGGCAGCTTCGTGTTGCTGCTTTTCGGCGTGGCGCAGTTTCATGGCCTCGATGGTGGCTTCGTCTAGGATTTTAATGCAGCCGCGTTTCACGCAATCGTCTAGGTCGGCAGGGCCAAATGCCTTGCCTTGTACATTAAAGTCGGCTATATTAAAGCTAAAGACGGTGCGCAGCGTATGACGCACCATCTTTTGTTGTCCTCTGTTGCCGGCCATTTTTTGCCCCAACAGTTTACGAATTATTTTAATTTCTTTTTCGGAGAATTTATTGCGTCCCATGCTTATAAACTATCGCCAAAGTCTTTTCTAAATTTCTCTGCCAATTGTTCTTGCCAGTAGCCAATTTCTTTCAATCGACCAAAGAAGAAACGCAATACAGAAGGTTCTTCTACCCATTCCAAACCACCAATTAGTTCGCGGTTGTCCCATACCCATTTAACACGGTCGGCAACGTATTTTAGTTGCGATAGGGTGTAAACACGACGAGGAACAGCCAAACGCATCAATTCCAATTCAGAGTAAGGTTCGGTGCCATCGGGGTTACGTTGTTCCGACAAAGTACCACGTTCCATACCCCTAATACCGCCTGCAATGTACAAGGCAGTAGCTACGGCAGCTGCAGGATATTGGTTGTGAGGAACGTTAGGAACAAAGGCGCCAGCGTTCAAGTGGCAACCCAAACCGCCTGCAGGCAAAATTACGGGCACGCCGTAGTCGTCTAGTTCTTTGGCTAGGTAGTTGATGAATTCAGGACCTTGGTTGATGTATTCCATATCCAAGCTTTCGTACAAACCTTGCGCCATCGATTCCATGGTGCGTACGTCAATACCACCGTAGGTTAAGAAACCTTCGTAAAGTGGAATGTATTCCATCATCATTTTGGTGTATTTGGGGTCTTTGCTGGTAATGATACCGCCTTTAGAGAAACTCAATTTACGAGCCGAAAAATAGATGATGTCAAAGTGGTCGGCAAGCAAGTGGTAGATGGCTTTGATGTCCATGTATTTGCAGCGTGCCTCGCGCGTTTTCATAAAGTAGATGTTGTCTTGCAACAGCGAAGCATCCAATACGCTCACAATGCCGTTATCGTGGCAAATATCGGTTACTGCCAACATGTTTTCTAACGATACGGGTTGGCCACCAATCAAGTTAGTACCTGCTTCTACACGTACAAAGGCAATGTTTTCGGCGCCTTTTTCTTTGATGGTAGCTTTTAGTTTTTTAAGGTCAAAGTCGCCTTTGAATGGATCGTCCGACTGAGGTTTCAACCCTTTTTCGGCAACCAATTCTTCTACGGTACCACCCATGCGGGTAACGTGTGCTTTGGTGGTGGTAAAGTGGAAGTTCATAAGGGCAGTTTGACCGGGTTTTACCAATGCCGATGCCAAGATGTTTTCGCAGGCGCGACCTTGGTGAGCTGGCAATACGTTGTCGGTGCCGAATACTTCTTTGATAGCAGCTTTTACGCGTTTAAAGGTAGCCGAACCTGCGTAAGAGTCGTCTGCTTGCATCGAAGCAGCCATTTGCAAATCGCTCATGGCATTTACGCCCGAGTCGGTAAGCATGTCCAAATAGATGTCTTCGTTTTCTAGCAAGAAGGTGTTGTTACCTGCTTGTTGAATTTTTTTTAGACGTTCTTCTACAGGAAGTAGCGATAGCTTTTGTATTACGCGCACTTTGTGCATTTCCAAGGGTACTTGGTTTTCCGATTGATAAAATTTTACTGCCATAATGGTTTATGTTTTAGTTATTTAGTTCAAAACGATGGGGCAAAAGTAAGGCAAAACTCTTATTGAAAGCATACGCATTTTACGGAAAAAACTACCATTTTTACCTTTTTGCTTATAAACTACCATTTTTACATACCAAAATTACTGATAAATAGCAAAAAATAGCTACTTTTATACCAAATTTACCTACAACTATGGTACGGAAAATAGAAAACATAGACCAATTTAACCGATTCTTTAATCAACCTTCATACCATCCGTTGGTAAGTGTGGTTAACTTGGCAGATGCGCATTTGTCGTTGTTCGAGCCCACCGACTTTGGTATGTATTGCGTGGTATTGATGGATGCCGAATTTGGCGAACTGACCCTGCGGGGTGCTAACATGACTTACCAGGCAGGTACGGTGTTTACCATGAAACCCGGCCATGTGGTAAGCATGCAGTTGGATGCACGTACCCGTCCCAAAGGTTGGATGTTGGCGTTTAAACCCGAACTAACTGTCAATACGGGTTTGGGGCGCGATTTTTACATGTTTAACTTTTTCGATTACGAGGTGTGCGATGCACTCACCCTTTACGAGGGCGAACGCCACATCATGATGAACTGTTTTAATACCATTTTATCGGAATTGCGCGCACCCGATGACGAGTTTACTGGTCACATGGTTCGATTGGGTATAGGACAGTTGCTAAGCTATTGTAGGCGATTCTACGACCGCCAGTTTGATACCCAAAAGGTGCGTGCTTCGGAGTTAATCAGGCAATTTGAGTCGATATTGGATGCGTATTTGGCAGAGGGGAGCGAACTGCCCCGCCGTTTAGGTCCGCCCCAGGTTGCATGGTGTAGCAGCCAGTTTCATTTATCTGCTAACTATTTTGGTGATGTAGTAAAACACGAGTTGGGCATTACTGCCAAAGAATTTATTCGCAATAAAATCATCAAAAAAGCCATCTTATTGTTGGTCGATAAAGGATTGCCCGTAAACGAGGTAGCCACGCAGTTGGGCTTTAACTACCCCAATCATTTTACCCGATTTTTTCGGCAGGCAACCGGCAAGTCACCCTTGGCCTATAAAAAATCTGTAGAGCCTTAAAGACTTATTCATAATGGTAGATTAATCAGAGAGTGATAGCCAGTCACTCTCTATTTTTTTGTTGATAATATGGACATGATAACAAGTAAGGCAAAAGACAATTCGATGAGTTGTACTTTGTCGGTAGAGGAGCGGTTATTACATTTAGAGCAACGCATGATGCATCAGGTAAATAGGTTTGAAGGATTGTTGAATAGAATGGAAAAAGCGACCCTATCCAACCACTCTTTGCCCAATCATGTACGCTCCCAGCCATCCGTATCTTTCTTTGATTTTATGCGCTTGATAATAGAATCGTTGCGTAGTGCGCAGCAAGAGCGAACAGCCGAGGCGTACGAGTCTACCATGGCCAGTTTTAGGCGATTTTTGGCCGATGCCGATATTGGTATCGACGATATTACTGCCGAACTACTCAAGCAATACGAATCGTACCTATGGCGTGGCGGATTGTCTAAAAATACCAGCTCGTTTTACATGCGTATCTTACGTGCTGTGTTCAATAGGGCCATCGACAGCGAACTTACCCTACCACGCAATCCGTTCAAGCATGTGTACACAGGCATCGATCGTACCGTTAAAAGAGCGCTTCCGCTTCGTGCCATCAAGCGCATTAAAAACCTTCCATTAGACAATAGCAAGGGTTGCGATTTTGCGCGCGATATGTTTATGCTGAGTTTTTACTTGCGTGGCATGTCGTATATTGATATGGCCTATTTGCGTCGGTCGAATCTATCGAAAGGATACCTTACGTACAAACGCCGAAAAACAGGCCAAGAATTGCACATCAAGTGGGAGGTGTGTATGCAGCAAATTGTTGATAAATACAAACACGAGTGCTGTAGCGGGTATCTTTTGCCCATTATAAAGCATAAAAACGAGTCGCGTAGCCAACTTAAATACGGGTTAACGCGCATTAATCGCTATTTAGCCGATGTGGCGCGCAAGGCACGCATATCCATTCCTTTAACCTTGTACGTAGCCCGTCACTCGTGGGCAAGCGTAGCGAAAGACAAAAAGATTCCCCTGTCGGTTATTAGCGAAAGCATGGGGCACGGCAGCGAAAAAACAACGCGCATTTACCTCAAGTCGCTCGACAAGTCAGTTATTGACAGAGCCAACAGGCAAATATTGGGGTTGTTGTAGCAGTTAGAATAGTTCTTCTGCTTTATTGGACGTAAACCTGTCTGCTATAATGCGGGCGGCGTATTGTTCGGGGATGAATATCTTTTTAATACTCATGGCGCGCAGAATGGATTGGTGTGTGTTGTCAATAGCACGTGCATAAACTTTAGAAACCCCAAGCTCCTTTAAAGCGGCTACTGTACGCAACGAGTAGTCCATACTTTGTCCAATACAAACAATAGCACAGTCCATTTCATCCAGGGGTAGCTGTTTTAGCGCAGTGCGCTCTGTTGCATCCATAATATAGGCAACAGATATATTGTCTTTGATGTCTTCTACACGTTGTTCAAGATGATCTACACCAATTATTTCGTGTCCTTTGTTGGTTAATTCAATGGCAAGTGTTGTACCAAAATTGCCCAATCCAATAATTAAACATTTCATAATATGTGATTTTAGTTAATAATTATGTTGTCTTTTGGGAACCTTAATTTAGGGTTATTTTCTAGCTTCACAAAACTCATCAGTAGGGTAATAAAACCAACACGACCAATAAACATGATTAGGGCAACTAATAGTTTACTTAGGTTTCCTAGTTGCGGTGTTATGTTTAAACTCGAACCTACCGTCGAAAAAGCTGATACGGTTTCAAAAAGTAATCCCTTATGTGGTAGGTTAGGTTCTAATATCATCAAAAGGATAAAAAAGAAAAGAATACAGAAGATGGAACTTATGATCACAGCCGAGGCTCGTCTGATGGAGTTTTCTGAAAGTTCACGGTTAAACAAAACTACATTGTTACGGCCTTTTACCACCGATATAAAACTGGCGATAGAAACAACAAAGGTGTTTATTTTAATACCACCCGCAGTAGATTGCGAACCTCCACCAATCCACATAAGTACCATGTAAATTAGTATTGTAATAAAGGAGAAATGTGCTAAATCTACGCTGCTGAATCCAGATGAACGTGGCGCTACTGCATTAAAAATACTGTGCACTATTTTATCAATAAATGGCAATTCTTTCAAAGCTCCATTCCATTCAAGAATGGCAATAAGCAATGTTGCTATTATTAGCAAAGTAGCGGTTGTAGTAAGTACAATTCTGGTATTTAATTGTGTTAAGTGACTTACTTTGTTCACTTGTTTTCTTCCAAACAGAGGTTGAATCCAACTTTTTAGATGATAGAATACGATTCGTTTAAAGTTCATCAATATGGGGAACCCTAGTCCTCCAAGCACAATCAGCAATGATATGGTAAGGAAGAAAAAGTTGTGTCCTTGCATAAATGCAGGGTTCCCCACATGGCCTGGTATGGTAGAGAAACCGGCATTACAGAAAGCAGAAATGGAGTGAAAGCAAGAAAAGAAAATTTCTTGTCGCAAGGTCATGTCCATGGTTCCGTGTATACTTAACCAAATTAATAAGGCACCAATGCCTTCTATTACAAAGGTAAAAGTTAAAATATACAGCAGGGTAGATAAAAGGGAACTTAAAGTATCAGAACCAACCAAGTCGCGCAAGGCAAATTGATTGTACAACCCAGAACCGCCCATAAAGAATAGAGCAAAGAAACTAGTAATGGTCATAACGCCCAATCCGCCAATTTGCACTAGCATGGCAATGATGAATTGACCCTCTACTGTAAATACTTGGGCAATATCGATCGGTGTTAACCCAGTTATACAAACAGCACTGGTAGAAATAAACAACGAATCTATAATAGATAACGAAACTCCTTCTTGGGTAGAACGTGGAAGCAATAGGAGTAATGTTCCAACAGAAATAATAATGGCAAATGCAGTAGCCATTAGTAAAGAGGGATTGGTTTGTTTATTAATAAAACCAATTACGCTCCTAGAAATCTCAAGGATAGAGAACATTCCAAGTACCCCAATTTCAAATAGTTGGTGATTCAACCAATCAAAACTAGGTGGTAAAACCACAATGTGTTCTAATCCAATGGATACCAATAAAATCCCCCATAAGATAGTTGGGATAACTTTCTTTTTTGTAATTTTTTTCCATTGGAAGATAAACGAACCTACGTAAGAAACGATGTAAATCCACCATGAGAAGTTGTAAATCTGTTTTAAAAGAGCATCTTCTTTAGGTTGCAACTCAAAACCATAGTCAATGATAATGGCAGTAGTTGTAATAACGGCCACAATAAATATAGCAAGTTGTACCCATTTGGCAATGGTTTTGCTTAGTGAGGTTGCATAAGCATGTTGCTTTGTAGGTGACTTTTCCATGGTGGTGATAATGAAACAAAGATAGAAAAAAAAATGTACATGCCTATTTGATGCAATTTAATTTATTAACTTTGTTGCATAATGTTGACATTAAATGAATCTGCTACAATTTATGAAAAGATTGCACTTATTTTTTGCCTTCCTTCTGCTAGTTTGTCCGCATGCAATAGCCCAAAAAGAGTCTTATACATTTGATGATCTGTATAGATTAGCTCTAGAGAGTGCATTAGAATCTAAAAATGAAGAAGCTTTATTGTATTTGTCGAAAGCAAAAACATTGAATCCAACTTCGTCCGATGTTTATGCTATGAGCGGTTCTATCTCTTTTGGTTTGATAAAAGAATTGTGGGATAAGCAGTTGGTATCGAGAGATTCCATCGTTCAGATGATTCCTGAATGTTTGAGTGATCTGAACAATTCAATTCTTTATTGGAACAATGAATCTTCCTGCTCGCTATCGCTGTTGTTGTATAATAGAGCTGATTTTTATGCTTTTATCGGTCATTACCAAAATTCTTATAACGATATTCAAGAGGCTTATCGTTCTCTTCAGAAAGATGAATACGACGTGGCAATTGATGTGCTACTAGCGCGTGCAGAATACTACGAGGCGTTAGAGGAAGAAAAGAAATATCAGGCAGACATGAACGAGGCCTTAGAATATTGTAACAAAGGCATCAAAAGTGATCCTAAAAAACCAGATTATTATTCGAAGCGAATGAATATTTACTACCGATTGGGTAACTATAAATTGCTTATCGAATCAATAATTGACGGATTAGTGAAATTCCCCATTGAGCAATACGAAGAAATTGACGGATACGAAAAAGCCTTGAGGTTAGATATGGCGTATTGTAAAAAACTGGTCGATAAAAAGCTGAAGAAAGACCCGAATAACCCAGCATGGTTATATATCCAAGCGTTAATATCGTTCTATAACAGAGACTATGTTTTGGCGTTGCAACAATACGATGCCATGATAAATAAGGTAGGACCTGCTTATCGATTGTATCATGCTAAATTTCTTTGCTACCACGATACCAGGTGTTACGACAAAGGCATGGCGGTATTAGAAAAGATGGAACAACTCTACGATTCGATTGATGTGGACGATACTTTCTATAAAATGCAGTTGCATGTTATGAAAGGTGAGCACGAAAAAGTAGTAGAAATAGCAGATTATCTGCTTAATACTTTTGGTTACAATGCTGGAGTCCTACTGAATAGGGCGTATTCTTATCAAGCAATGAACCAGGATGCAAAAGCCATGGTAGACCTCAATACGGTGATAGCCAATGAACCTACCAACGTACGTGCTTACCTAAGGCGTTCCCGATTGCATCGCAAATACGGTGCCACCGAAATGGCAAAATTAGACGATGAAATGGTATTAAAATACGATACGATATGCGATGGAAGCAGTGTTCGACATTATTCTTTATACTTCTTAGGACAAGAAGATGAGGCCATAAAATGGGTGGATGACATTGTGGAGGGTTCTCCTAAAAGCATTAGTTGTCATTACGACCGTGCTTGCCTAATGTCGCTGATGGGAAAAACCGACGAAGCATTAAAAAGCCTGCGCCTTGCCATGGAACTGGGATTTGGCGATTTTGTCCATTTGATGCACGACGAAGACTTGAACAACCTACGTCAACTACCCGAATTTATTGAATTGGTATCAAAATACCAGCAGGTGCACGACGATTTTTGTTCCGAATTGGTAGCCCCATAAGGGTGGTAAAATAAAGAGTTTTAAAGTAGTAGTCTATGTTTTTGTATATCTTGTTAGCGGTATTGGGTGGTGCCTTGTTGGGTGCTTTGGTAGTTTATGTGGTTTTGCGTCAAAAACAATACGAGTGGCAAAGCCAGGCGCAACTGGCCAAGCAAGAGGCTGAATACACCAAGCAACAATTGCAAGAAGAGCAAAAACAAGCCTTGTCGAACAAACAATTGTGGCAAGCAGAAACCGAAAAGCGCTTGCAAGATGAGCGCGATATAGCAGCCAAACGCCTACAAGAAGAACGTGTTCATGCCGATAATTTGCGCCGCGAAGCCGACGAGCAATGGAACAAAAAATTAGAGGTGCTCAAAAATGAGATAAGCCGTATAACTCTTGAGCAATTGGCCAAAAAGCAAGATGCACTTCAAGATCAAAACCGTAGTCAGATGGGCGAACTGCTACAACCCATTCGCGAAAAGTTTGCCGAGTTTGAAAAGTCGGTAAACGAGAGCAAGACCCAAAATGCGGTGCAAAAAGAAGACCTTAAGAAGAGTTTTGAGAGCATGATGAAGCTCTTTGAACAGCAGCAAAACCAAGCGGTAAACAGCCTAAAAGAGCAAACCGATAAAATAGGCAACGATGCTGCCAACCTTACCAAAGCCCTTAAAGGCGATAGCAAGATGCAAGGCGACTGGGGCGAAATGATTCTAGAAACCATTCTAGAGAACAGCGGTTTGGTAAAAGACGAGAATTACTTTTTGCAAGAAAACGTAAAAGACGAAGAGGGCAAAAATTACCGTCCCGACGTAATAGTAAAACTTCCCGAGGGCAGGGCAGTGGTAATCGATTCAAAGGTATCGCTAACTGCCTACGCCGATGCCATGGCAGCCGATGCCGAAGAAATTCGTACACAACGCATGGAGGCACACGTGCAAAGTGTGCTAAAACACATTGACGAGTTGGCCGCTAAAAAATACGATGCATTGGTGCCCAATGCCATTGGTTATGTGCTGATGTTTATTCCCAACGAGGCCGCTTACAGCGCCGCCCTAAAAGCGCGCCCACAGCTGTCGCAAGAAGCCTACAAAAAGCACATCATCGTTATATCGCCCAGCAATTTGCTTATGACCTTGCAACTAGCCTACAACCTATGGCAGTACGACAAGCAAACCAAGAATGTCGAAAAAATAGTGCAAAGTGCTTCTGGATTGTACGATAAGGTGGCCTTGTTTCAAGATTCGTTCGAAAAAATTGGCAGTCAAATTCAAACCTTATCTGCCACGTTCGAGTCGGCAAAAGGGCAACTAAGCGAAGGCAAGGG
>CAJGDW010000050.1 GCA_904502115.1 Paludibacteraceae bacterium
AGGTTTGTTGCGTAGTCACGAAGAAACGCGTGGTGAAATGGTGGTGTTGTACCGCATCAATGCGCAATCGCGTGTAATAGAAGATGCTTTCCGTTCGCAAGGCATTCCTTATAAGATTCATGGTGGACAATCGTTCTATCAACGCAAAATAATCAAAGATGTGTTGGCTTACATGCGTTTGCTGGTGAATCCATTGGACGAGGAAGCCTTTAAACGTTGCATCAATTTCCCTGCCAGGGGTATTGGTGATACTACCGTCAATAAGGTAAAAGAGGTGGCCAATACGCAGCAGGTTTCGTTGTTTGAGGTGGCAGCCAATCCGTTGGCCTATAATTTGTCGGTAAATCAGGGTACAGCGCGTAAATTGGTACAGTTTACCGAGTCGTTAGGTGCCATTGCCACAGCTATGGAAGAAAAAGATGCCTACCAGATAGCCGAAGAGGTGATTCAGTTTTCGGGCATTATGACCTTGTTGAGAGCAACGTCCGATATCGAATCGGAAACCGATTTGCAAAATATCGATGCCTTGTTAACCGGTATTCGCGAATACGTAGACAAACGCATGGAAGAAGAGGGCGTGTCGCCTACGTTGGCAGAGTACCTTACCGAGGTTTCGTTGCTGACGGATGCCGATACCGATAAGGACGATGGAGTAGAGCGTGTTACATTGATGACGGTGCATGCAGCTAAAGGGTTGGAATACAACACCGTATTTGTGGTAGGCTTGGAAGAAGAATTGTTTCCCAGTACCCGCGATGGCGAAACAACCGAAGGCATAGAAGAGGAGCGTCGCTTGTTGTATGTGGCCATTACCCGTGCCAAAAAACGTTGTTATTTGTTCTATGCCAAATCGCGTTTCCGCAACGGTAAAACCAACTATACAATGCCTAGTAGGTTTATTGCCGAGATAGATACCCATTGTTTGCAAGTTCATGGCAAACGTCAAAATACGTACGATTTTAGCAAAAAAGACGATAGTTTCTTTACCAGAAGTTCGTATACAGGGGTGCGTAACATGCCCGGAAGCATAAAAGGTGGGTTGCAAATGCAAATGCGTCCAAGTTCAGCACCACGTCCTAACCCTGTTCCTCGTCCTATGGCTAATACGGCCGCTGCAGGCGGTTTTGCTACCGTGTCCGATGTAGCGGTGGGGCAACGTATTTTGCACGAGCGTTTTGGGCAAGGAACAGTGATACACGCAGAGGCCTCGGCCGATGGTAAGCGTATTCGTGTGCAGTTTGATCATTCGGGTGAACGTTTGTTGTTGCTCAAATTTGCCAAAATTAAATTGATTTAAGTTTGCGTCGTTTTCTATTCATATTACTTACCTGTTTGGCCATGGCAACTTCTGTTGTGGCTACTAATAAGGTGCATGGATACGTAAGAGTTGAGAATGGCGATTTGATGCCGTATGTTGATGTGTCAGCTAAATCCGATAATTATTATACCATGACCGACTCTGTTGGGTATTATGAAGTATTAACGGACCGCGACACCATTTCGATAGAATTTTCGCATATAGGTTATAAAACGGAGAAGAAATTTTTTGATTTTACCGATAAGAAACGTCATGAAAGACGCATGGATTTGTTCATGCGCGAAGAAGTGAATCAATTGGCCGATGTTGATGTACAGGGTAATAGATTGCAGCATACCATGGCACAGTCGCTCGATATTACTCAATTAGAAGTGATTCCAAATGCCGGAATTGGAGGCATTGAATCGTTGGTAAAAACATTTCAAGGCGTAAGTTCGAACAACGAATTGAGTTCGCAGTATTCGGTACGTGGGGGTAGTTACGACGAAAACAGCGTATACGTAAACGGTATAGAGGTGTATCGCCCTTATTTGGTGCGTACCGGCGAGCAAGAAGGGTTGAGTTTTGTGAATCCCGATTTGGCAGGGAACGTGCAGTTCTCGGCAGGTGGTTTCGATGCCAAATATGGCGATAAGCTATCGTCTGTATTGGAAATTACCTACCGCAAACCCTATCGTTTTGAGGCGGGAATAGGGGGTAGTTTTATGGGAGCAACGGCCTACATCGGATCATCGAACGAAAAATACAGCCAAATACACGGTTTTCGCTATAAAAATGCCTCTTGGTTGTTAGGTACCCTGCAAACCAGTGGTGAGTACGATCCCAACTTTTTGGATTATCAAACCTATATCACTTACAAACCACACGAAAAAGTAGAATTGGCCTTTTTGGCGAACTTATCGCAAAATACCTATAACTTTAAACCACAAACCCGTTCTACTACCTTTGGTACCATGGGTGATTTGCAAAACTTTACCGTTTATTTTTCGGGTAAGGAACAAGACCGCTTTAGAACGGCATTTGGCGCCTTGTCGGCGGTTTACAAGCCCACAGATAGATGGAAGTTGGGTATAACGGTGTCTGCTTTTTATACCGATGAGCGTATTAGCTATGACATCGAAGGCGAGTATTGGCTCAATAAGGTGTATTCGGTAGATGGTATGATGGGTGAGCAAACGGGGGTTGGTAATTATTACGAGCATGCGCGTAACCAAATGAATTCGTTGGTGATAAAAGCAGCGCACGATGGCTCGGTTAAATTAACCGATCATAATACATTCTCGTGGGGGTTGGATTTTACGCAAGAAATGGTAGATGAAACCATCGGGGAGTGGGAAATGCGCGACTCGTCTGGTTATTCAGTCCCTTATCAATCTACCAATCCTTCTTTGTATTATAGTTTGCAGTCGTCTAATCACTTAAACGATTACAGGATAAGGGGATATGTGCAAGATGAATACCGCTGGCATTTGCGCAAAGGCGGTATCATGTCGTTTAATGCAGGTGTGCGCTTTAATTATTGGTCGTTTAACAATGAAGTAACGGTTAGTCCTCGTTTGGTAATTGCTTATTTTCCTGATATTAAACCCGATATTCGTTTTCGGTTTGCTACAGGGTTGTATTATCAATCGCCGGGATACAAAGAAATAAAAGATACCGTAACGGTTGATGGTCAGTTAACCACCTACTTGAACAGGGATATTAAATCGCAGCGTTCGTTGCAGTTTATAGCAGGGATGGACTATTATTATAAGTTCATGCGACACCCCTTTAAATTGTCGTTAGAGGTGTATTACAAGCACCTAAATAGCATTAATCCATACGCGGTAGATAATATGAAAATTACCTATATGGGTAGGAATGATTCGCATGGGTATGCCGCAGGTTTGGATGTGAAATTGTTTGGTGAGATGGTGCCTGGTGTCGATTCCTGGTTGGGTTTTTCGCTGATGCGTACCATGGAGAGTGTTATCGGAGAGAATAATAAGTACGTACCACGTCCTACCGATCAGTTGTACAATATATCGCTCTTTTTTCAAGATTACATACCAGGATTGCCGCAATACCGTGTACACGTGCTCTTTAACTGGGCTCAAGGGTTGCCTGTGCGTGCACCTGGGGCAATACAGTCGTCCAGTAATTTGCGTGCCCCCGATTACCGAAGGGTAGACTTGGGTGTATCGCGTGTATTTGAAAAAGGAAAGGACCCTTGGATGGGAAGGGGGTTCTTTAAGCCCTTTAAAGAAATTTTGATAGCATTTGAAGTGCTTAACTTGTTTGGTTTTAATAACGTAAACTCGTATTATTGGGTATCGACCATTGCGAGTGATGCACAATATGCGGTGCCTAACTATTTGACGGGTAGGCAATTTAATCTAAAACTTCAATTTAAATTTTAATATGTATAATGTTGTTTTTTGGCTAATTATAGCCTTTGTAGTGATTGAGTTCTTAGTTGAACGTTACATTTCGCGTTTAAATGCGAGTTGGTTTGGTAAACCCATCCCTTCTGTCTTGTCGGGTGTATTTGATGAAGAGAAATACCAAAAACAACAAGCTTATTCAATGACTAATTATCGATTTGGTGTATTGTCGGCTACTTTTTCGGTGGTTGTATCGCTGGTTGCATTGGGATTGGGTTTGTACGGTTGGTTGGACGAATGGTTGCGCCAATGGTTGAGCAGCGAGGTTTGGTTGTGTTTGGGCTTTTTTGGCGTTATTATGGTGGCGAATGCCTTGATAGATTTGCCCTTTGACTATTACCGTACCTTTGTGATTGAGGAAAAATTTGGTTTTAATAAAACTACCAAGGGTTTGTTTTGTGCCGACCAATTGAAAGGATTGCTTTTATCGGCAGTGATGGGCGGTGTTATCTTGGGGTTAATTACCTTGATTTATACCTTGATACCCGATTATTTTTGGTTGATAGCATGGGGCGTAGTAGCGGCATTCTCGTTGTTTATGATCATGTTCTATTCGGAATGGATAGTGCCTTTGTTTAACAAGCAAACCCCACTGGAAGAAGGTGAGTTGCGTTCGGCCATTGAAGAATTTGCGCAAAAAGCGGGTTTTGAATTGACCAATATTTACGTAATTGATGGTTCTAAACGTTCTACCAAAGCTAACGCATATTTTAGTGGTTTGGGAGCTAAAAAACGCATTGTTTTATACGATACTTTGATTAAAGAATTATCTACCCAAGAAATTGTGGCTGTTTTGGCGCACGAAATAGGTCATTACAAGCACAAACATACTCGTAGCATGATTGCAGTGTCACTTTTGAGTAATTTGTTGATGTTTGCCTTGTTGGGGTATTTTGTAGCGAGTCCCGAATTATCAATTGCGATGGGTGGTTCAATTGCTTCGTTTCACCTGGGAATTATGGCATTTGGTATTTTGTATTCGCCTGTTTCGATGTTGTTGGGATTGGTTATCAATAGTTTGTCGCGTCGCAATGAGTTTCAGGCGGATGCATACGCTGCATCGTTTGGATTGGGCGATGATTTGGTGAATGCCCTTAAAAAACTATCGTCTACAGCATTGTCGAATTTACAACCACACCCTGCATTTGTGTTTGTGCATTATTCGCATCCACCTTTGTTGCAACGTGTGTTGGCAATACAAGAGGCAAAACATTAATCGTGTGCTTTAAAATACGATAGGATACCATCTAAAAGATTCTCGAGTGTATAATACTCGTCGTAATACAAAGGATTGGTAAAGTTCCATTTAATGGGGTCGGTTGATAGCAAAGTAATGCTGCAATCGGCCTCTTCTTTTAACTGAAATCCCATGCGTTCCATGGCGCGCTTGGTCCAATAAAGTTCTTTGCCATCTTTGCCGATGAGGTGTATGCAGTTGTTTTTTGGGGTATATTTCACCCTAAAATTGCCTATGTTATCGTCAAAGTAGAATTGGTTGGGGGTAAATGCTTTATCAATGTATCCGCTTAAAATAATGTCTTCAGGAATACCTTTTTTGATGCCTTTTGCGGTGAGTAACCAGAGTTTATCGCATACTTGCAAAGCCAATTCCAATTCGTGTGTAGAAAGTAAAATGGCTTTTTGGGTTTTGGCTGCCAATTGTTGCAACAGCATCATAATGTCGATGGTGTTGGGCAAATCCAAGTGAGCAGTTGGCTCATCCAAAAAAATAATGGGTGTATCTTGAGCCAAGGCTTTGGCTATCATAACACGTTGTTTCTCTCCGTCTGATAGTTCGTTGTAATAGCAATTGGTTTTATGGGTAAGGTGTACTTGCTCAATGGCAACTTTTACCAATTCGTGGTCTTTGCTTTGTAATTTTCCGGCCCAATTGGTATGGGGGAAACGTCCCATTTCTACCAATTGTTTTACGGTAAGCGATTGGCTATTGATGCTATCGGTTAATACAACAGCCAACTGTTTAGCACGTTGTGTATGACTTAGTTTGTTGAGTGGGGTGTTGTTAATATAAATGTTACCTTCTATGGCCGGTTGAAATCCTGCTAGGGTGCGGATAAGGGTAGACTTGCCACCGCCATTAGGACCAATAAGACCAATCATTTCGCCTGCATTGAGTTGCAACATGAGGTTTTGATGTATGGCTTGTTTTTTATCGTAACCAATGGCCAATTTTTTGGTATGAAGTAGGGTATGTGTTGTTTCCATTATTGATGCAGGTGTTTGTTTTTAATAATAACCCATAAAATAATAGGAGCGCCAATAAGTGAACTGATGGCATTGATAGGTAGTGTGTAATCGCTAACGGGTAATTGGGTAAAACTATCGCACAGTAATAGCAACGATGCTCCTATAATGACGCATGCTGGTAGTATCGTACGGTGGTCGGATGTTTTAAAAAGACCTCTGGCAATATGTGGAACGGCCATGCCAATAAAGGCGATAGGACCAGTAAAAGCAGTAATGGTGGCAGCTATAATGCAGGTTACCAAAATTATCCATGTGCGTGTCCATCCCATAGAAACGCCTAACCCAAGTGCGTAATTATTACCTAAAAGTAGTGCATTGAGTTTTTTGGAGAGTAGGAATGCGCATATCAATCCAGCGGTTACAATGGGCACCATGATGGTAAGCATATCCGATGTAACGGCACCAATGCTTCCCATAGACCATACTACGTACATTTTGAGCGATTCGGGGTTGCTGATGCTTTGTAGTACACTGATAATAGCTCCGGCTATGCTGCCAAACATCATTCCTACCAAAAGTAACGAGACTGTATCGGATGTGCGGGTAGATACGCCCAATACCAGTATCATAACCAGTAATGCTCCTATAATAGCGGCAATAATCTGCATCCAAATACTACCCATTAAAATGGCGGGTAGAAAGGAACTGCCTAATAAAAGCATGGCAACGCCTAAACCAGCTCCCGAACTAACTCCTAGAACGTATGGACCTGCCAATGGATTGGCAAAAAGGGTTTGCATCAGAGAACCCGCCACTGCCAATCCAGCACCCGCAACACATGCTGTGATGGTTTTTGGGATGCGAAAGTTAGTTAAGATATTGATGATACCGTTGTTAGCATCGTTACTTCCCAATAGACTGTTCCATAAATCGGATAATGTGATGGGTATACTGCCAAGGCATAGGTTGGTTATTAGGAGTGCAAATAAAATAAGTCCTAATAAACAGAACAGGAGGGTATGTTTTTGTTTGTTCATGGTAAGGGCGCAATGTAATAGGTGTCGCTTTCAGGTAACAATTCGGGATGTGCTACCCATATTAAATCGTGTAATAATCTATCGGGATAAACAACCGCACTTTCCCAAAAATCGTTTCCGCCGTTGGGTGTTGTTCGTTTTCTATAATGGTATAGTTTGTTATTCTTAACTGCTTGAAAATCAGAAATTCGGTTGTCTATATCCAGTAGTTGTTGCTTGTTGTAGGCGTCAATTCCTACCCAAATGTTCGCGGTGTGAAAATGGTACCATACCGATTCCATGGAAAGTGGAAGACTATTGGTTTCTGTGTTGTTGCTGTAATAATAGTTTACATTGGCATCTTTAAAAAGTTGTCCCATAAAACTATTACCACCAGGCATATACCATGTTTCTTTGTAGGGCAATCCGCTCATAATACTGGGCTGGGTAGTGGCTGTTTTTGCCAATTGAACCAGTTCGTTGTAGCGATGTGTCATTTCGTTAAAAAGGATGGTTGCTTGTTGTTCGCATCCTAGTAAAAGTCCCCAGATTTTGATCCATTCGGCTCGTGCTAAAATGGTTGATTCTGCCCATTCGACGGTTGGAATAACCGATATTTGCATATCTTTTAGACGGGTAGTTTGCATATCGGCTTGTGGATAGGCGGTTGTAAAGATTGCTTGGGGAGAAAGAAGTACAATTTTTTCTAGGTTCATCTGATAGGCATCGCCTAGGTGTGCTAGTTTGCCATTATTGTACGATTCAACAATGGTAGGGTTGTAAAACAATTGGGGCGAACAAGCGCCTATTACCTTGTTGGCTTGTTGCAAAGCATCGATATAACCGATATGCGGAGCCGATTGGATGCAAATTTTTTGCAAAGGGATTAGTAGTTTGATACCATCGTTAGGAGTCACAATGCTATCGTGCTGAACCAGGTAGTATTTTCCTAAAACTTGCCCTTTGTTCCAGGGGTTGTGAATGGTTAGCAACGTGTGGTTGCTGGCACGTGCAATGCTAAAATGTTGTGCATATTGTAAACTGTCTGTTTGGTAAAGTATGGTTTGTTGGTTGGTGTCTTTGTGGTAATTTGAACAGGCACAAAAACAGCAAATAAGTAATATGTAGTATATCTTTTTTGGCATTGTTTGCAATTCTTACATTGCAAATATACGGCATTATTCCTTATATTTGCAAAATAAACTGTAATAGAGTAATTGCTTAAACGATGAAATATGACTTCGGGCACTTCGACAAGCTCAGTGACCGAATGGAACGTCTCGTCGATTAGCCGATTAGTCGATTCGTCGATTAGTCAATAAAATAAACGACTCCATATGAAAATAATAATAATCGGTCCGGCTCATCCCTATAGAGGCGGTCTTGCTACCTTTAATGAGTGCATTGCACAGCAATACCAAAAGGAGGGCGAAGAGGTTCGCATTGAAACCTTTACCCTGCAATATCCGTCGTTTTTGTTTCCTGGCAAAACACAATATACCACCGACCCTGCGCCACAGGGGGTAGAAATTGTGCGTACCATCAACACCGTGAATCCTTTTAATTGGATAAAGGTGGGCAAACGCTTGCGCAAAGAGAATGCTGATTTGGTGCTGTTGCGTTATTGGATGCCCTTTATGGCACCTTGTATGGGTACTATTGGTCGTATTATTCGTAAAAATAAAAAGACCAAAGTGGTGGGATTGGTCGATAATATTATACCGCACGAAAAGCGTATAGGCGATTCTATACTGTCTAACTATTACGTAAAAGGCATGGATGCTTTTGTGGTGTTGTCGGACGCCGTAAAAGAAGAATTGCGACAATTTGACAAAGAAAAACCTTGCTTGGTATTGCCGCATCCTACCTACGACCATTATGGTAAATTGTTAAGCAAACAAGAGGCGGCTCAGTTGTTGGGCTTGGATGCCTCGGCCCAATACATTTTGTTTTTTGGTTTTATTCGCGATTACAAGGGATTGGATATTTTGATGCGTGCATACGCCGATGAGCGCATGGCAGATCGCAATATTCAGTTGGTGGTAGCCGGAGAGTTTTATAACAATGCCGATAAATACCATGCTTTGGAAAAAGAGTTGGGATTGACGGGCAAGATTCATTGGTTCTCGGATTACATTCCCAACGAAGAGGTGACGCGCTTTTTTAGCCTAGCCGATTTGGTGGTACAACCCTATAAAACGGCCACACAAAGCGGTATATCGCAGATGGCGTACCATTTTGAAAAGCCCATGGTGGTGACCGAAGTAGGCGGCTTGCCCGAAATTGTACCGCACGGAAAAGTGGGATATGTGGTGCCCATCGATCCTCAAGCAGTGGCTGATGCCATTGTAGATTTTTACGATCATCATACAGCCGCGGATTTTATTCCTTATATAAAAGAGGAGAAAAAGAAATATACGTGGGAGAAGTTTTGCGAGCGAACGAAGGAGATGGTGAATATTTAGTTAGGAGTTAGGAGTTAGGAGTTAGGAGTTGCTGAGCTTGTCGAAGCATTGTTGAAGTATTGCCGAAGGGTAGAGAAGTAGATTGTTGATAAGTTTTTAAAAATTTGTCAGTTAATTATTTGTGTATTTGTAAATAATGTCCTATTTTTGCAATCCGTTTTGAAGAATAATATAAAAACACTATAGCAATGTCAAAAATTTGTCAAATTACCGGTAAAAAAGCCGTTATCGGAAACAATGTTTCTCACTCAAAGAGAAGAACAAAACGTAAGTTTGATGTGAACCTTTTCACTAAAAAATTTTATTGGGTAGA
>CAJGDW010000051.1 GCA_904502115.1 Paludibacteraceae bacterium
CCGAATAGATGGTGATGCGGTAATTCGGTGAGGCGGTGAGGCGATTCAATCTGACGACATTTGGTGGAGGTCGGAAAAAGATTTATATGTGCAAAAACGTTAAGCAAAATGTGTTGTTTGAGCGAAGCGAGTTCACATTTTGTAGTTTTTGTATGTGTAATTATTCCATAAACCAAGTCGGAAGATGAAGCGCCTCAACAAAATCGCTGAGTCGTTGAGGCGATGCAATGAAAAGACGATTAAACAATTATTTTTTTCTCAATTCTCCTTTTTTTTACTAAATTTGCAAGCTAATTGTAATTTGCAACGATTATGGCTAAATTTCCAGATAAACGCGCTAGGGTTTGTTTATTTTTTAGAACCTTGTTTAGAATGCGTTACAAAGTAACGTTGGTAAACACCCAGTGCCTTGACCAACCAGGCAGTAAGTTAGTATGGCCTACTCATGTAGCCATGATAGACCCCATGTTGCTATTTTCGGAATTATACAAATATCCACTACAACCTTTTGTAGACGAACGTTTTTTTGCCAACGGCGTTTTTAGAAGCATATTAGGGGTATTTGACAGCATCAGCGTTCCTAACTTGCGCAAAAGCAGAAACGGGCTAGAACAAGCCAAACAACTAAACGGACTTTGTTACGATGCCTTAAAAGCAGGTAAAACCGTTATTTTTTACCCATCGGGACATTGCACATCGGACGGAAAAGAAAGCATGGGCGGCAGAAACATGGCACACACCATTGCCGAACAATTGCCTGACGAAACACACGTTATTGCCGTTAAAATAAGAGGCCTTTGGGGCAGTAGCACCAGTAGATATGGTCGTAAGAACACCCCACCTATTTTCCCAACCTTGCTAAAAAACCTATGGAAACTGTTTGTACCACGCCGCAAAGTAACCATGGAATTTGAAGACATTACCGATTTGGTACGTTCATGGCAAGGATTAGAAAAAACCGAATTCAACCACAACCTAGAAGAGTATTATAATAGTAAAGGAATAGACGAACCTAAAACAAGATAAATATTAGCAATAAATCGATTTGCCGATTAGTCGATTAGTCGATTAGTCGTCGCAAAGCGACATGAGACGACAAAATGAAACATATACGCAACTTCTGTATTATAGCCCACATTGACCATGGTAAGAGTACCTTGGCAGACCGTTTGTTGGAAGAAACACGCACGGTAACTGGCAAGGATTTGCAAGCCCAGGTGTTGGACGACATGGATTTGGAGCGCGAACGTGGCATTACCATTAAAAGTCATGCCATTCAGATGGATTATACGCTGAACGGCGAAAAATATACCCTAAATTTGATTGACACCCCAGGGCACGTAGACTTTGCTTACGAGGTGTCGCGTTCCATTGCTGCTTGCGAGGGGGCTTTGCTAATTGTGGATGCTACACAAGGTATTCAAGCGCAAACCATCTCTAACCTGTACATGGCCATTGAGCACGATTTGGAAATCATCCCCATTATGAACAAAATGGACATGGACAACGCCATGCCCGACGAGGTGGAAGACCAAATTGTAGAATTGTTGGGTTGCAAGCGCGAGGAAATTATTCGTGCCAGCGGTAAAACAGGCATGGGGGTTCCCGAAATTTTGCAAGCCATTGTGGAACGCATCAAACCACCTAAAGGCGACCCAGAAGCACCGCTTCAATGCCTTATCTTCGACTCGGTTTTCAACTCGTTTAGGGGTATTATTACCTACATGAAAATTGTAAACGGCAGCATTAGCCAAGGCGATTTTGTTAAGTTCGTAAACACTGGCAAGCAATATTATGCCGACGAAATTGGGGTTTTGCGCCTGGATATGGAGCCTAAAAAGACCCTTTCATGTGGCGACGTAGGTTACATTATTTCGGGTATCAAAAACTCTAAAGAAGTACGTGTGGGCGATACCATTACCCATGTAAACGGCGGATGCAAAGATGCGATTGATGGTTTTGAAGAAGTAAAACCTATGGTCTTCGCAGGCATCTACCCTATCAATACAGAAGATTTTGAAGATTTGCGTGCATCCATCGAGAAATTACAATTAAACGATGCTGCCCTTACCTTCCAAGCCGAATCGTCGGCTGCTTTGGGCTTTGGTTTCCGTTGCGGTTTCTTGGGTATGTTGCACATGGAAATTGTGCAAGAGCGTTTGGACCGCGAATTTAACATGGACGTTATTACCACCGTTCCCAACGTGCCTTATCGCATCTTTACCAAAAAGGGCGAAGAACTGGAAGTTCACAACCCATCGGGTATGCCCGATGTGATGCTTATCGACCACGTAGAAGAACCCTACATTCGCGCATCGATCATTACCAAAACCGACTTTATTGGTCAAATTATGACGCTTTGCCTTGGCAAACGTGGCGAATTGATTAAGCAAGAATACATATCGTCGAACCGTATTGAATTGATTTACGACATGCCCATGGGCGAAATTGTGTTCGACTTTTACGATAAACTGAAATCCATTTCGAAAGGTTACGCATCGTTCGACTACCACATGAACGGTTTTAGAACATCGCGCCTGATTAAATTGGATATTTTGTTGAATGGAGAGCCTGTGGATGCGCTTTCTACCCTTACCCACTTTGACAATGCAGTTACCATTGGCCGAAGAATGTGCGAAAAATTGCGCGAGCTGATACCACGCCAACAATTTGAAATTGCGATTCAGGCAGCCATTGGTTCTAAAATTATTGCCCGCGAAACCATTAAACCCGTGCGCAAAGACGTAACGGCTAAGTGTTACGGTGGTGACGTATCGCGTAAACGTAAGTTGCTTGAAAAACAAAAGAAAGGTAAAAAACGCATGAAACAAATTGGTACCGTAGAGGTGCCCCAAAAGGCGTTTATGGAGGTACTAAAATTGGATTAGCAATCCAATTTTAGTAGTCGCAAGTCGAAAGTCGCAAGTCGCCTAAACGCATCACCATCTATTCGGGCCCTTCGACAGGCTCAGGGACCGAATAGGGTCGCCTAAACGATTAAAATTTCGAGTAGCGAGCGCAGAGGCAAGTTTACTTGACTATGCCGAGTCACGAGAAATTTCATGAAATGCGAAGCATTGAATAAACAATTAACAATAAACATTAAACACTAAACAATCATGGAAATTCCAGTATTTTCGTTGATCCCATTTGTGATTATGCTGCTATGCATTGCAGTTGGTCCGCTTGTGGCCGAACATTGGTGGGAAAACAACCGAAACAAACTTATTGTTTCGCTTATTTTGGGCATTCCAACCGCTATTTGGTTGTGCCTTAATGGTTTGTCGGACGATTTGATTCACCAAATGGTTTTTGACTATGTACCATTTATCATTTTGCTTACCGCTTTGTTTACCGTAACCGGTGGTATTCGCATTAGTGGTAACTTGGCAGCTAAACCCATTGTAAACACTGCATTCTTAGGTATTGGTTACTTCTTGGCATCTATCATGGGTACCACTGGTGCTGCCATGTTGCTAATTCGTCCACTTATTGAAACCAACCAAGAACGTAAACACAAAGTTCACACCATTTTGTTCTTTATTGCTGCTGTAGCTAACTGCGGTGGTTTGCTTACTCCTCTTGGCGACCCTCCATTGTTCTTGCTTTACTTAAAAGGTGCTGAATTTACTTGGTTTATGGGCATGCTTCCCGAATGGGCGTTTGCTGGAGCCTTGTTGCTATTGGTATACTTTATTGTAGATACCGTTATGTACAAAAAAGAAGATGCTGCCGACATCGCTAAAGATAACACCGAAAAAGCTAGCATTAAAATTACTGGTAACATCAACTTCTTGTACCTAATTGGTGTAGTTTGCGCTGTTGCGTTTATTAACCCAGGTACCATTCCTGCTATGGGCGACCACCACGCTCCTATTTATGTAAAATTGCTTCGCGAAATTGTATTGGTCATCCTTATTTTAGCTTCTTGGTTTACTACCAAACAACAAATTCGTAAAGACAACAACTACTCTTGGGGTCCTATTATTGAGGTAGCCGTATTGTTTGTAGGTATTTTTGCTACCATGACTCCTGCTTTGCTATTCTTAAAAGCCAATGCAGGTAACCTTGGTATTACCGAACCATGGCAATTTGTATACGCTACTGGTGCGCTTAGTTCGTTCCTAGACAACGCTCCTACTGCACTAGCATTCCATAGTGTAGCATTAGGTCTTGATCCCGCTCTTACTGCAGGTGCTACCATGGTAGCTGGCATTCCAGAAGTGTTATTGAAAGCCATCTCGATGGGTGCTGTATTCTTTGGAGCCATGACTTACATTGGTAACGGTCCTAACTTTATGGTGAAAGCCATTGCGGAACAAAACAAAATTAAAATGCCTAGCTTCTTTGGCTACATGTTCAAATTCTCGTTGATTGTTTTGTTACCTATTTACATCATTACACAACTAATTTTCTTATAATAATAAGGTATGGATTTATCGATTTTAACCGCCATTTCGCCCGTTGACGGCCGTTATCGTGGCAAAGTAAGCGAGCTTGCTCCTTACTATTCGGAGTTTGCCCTTATTCAATACCGTGTTCGCGTAGAAATTGAATACTTTATTGCCCTATGCGAACTTCCTGTTCCACAATTGCAAGGTATTGACAAAAACCTTTTTGAAAGTCTTCGTGCTATTTACAAAAACTTTAGCCTAGAAGATGCCGAAACCGTAAAAAATACCGAAAAAGTAACCAACCACGACGTGAAAGCGGTTGAATACTTTATTAAAGGTAAATTTGACGAAATGGGATTGAGCGATTACAAAGAGTTTATTCACTTTGGTTTGACCTCGCAAGACATCAACAACACTTCGGTTCCTATGATGGTAAAAGAAAGTTTACAAAATGTATTCATTCCTGCCGTCGAAGAATTGATTGCCAAATTGAACGCTTTTGCCGAAGATTGGAAAGAAGTGCCTATGTTGGCTAAAACCCACGGTCAACCTGCCTCTCCTACCCGTTTGGGCAAGGAAATCAAGGTATTTGCTTATCGTTTAGAAGAACAATTGGCTACCCTTAAAACCGTTAAATACACCGCTAAATTTGGTGGTGCTACCGGTAACTTTAACGCTCACCACGTAGCTTACCCTGCTACCGACTGGAGAGCATTTGGCAACCAATTTGTAAGCCAATATTTAGGTTTGGAACGCGAGCAATGGACTACTCAAATTTCTAACTACGACCACCTGGCGGCTACTTTCGATGCCATCAAACGCATCAATACCATTATTATTGACCTTGACCGCGACTTCTGGACCTACATCTCGATGGAATACTTTAAACAAACCATCAAAGCAGGCGAAGTTGGTTCGTCGGCTATGCCTCACAAAGTAAATCCTATCGACTTTGAAAACTCTGAAGGTAACTTGGGCATATCGACCGCTATTTTGGAACACTTGGCACACAAATTGCCTGTTTCGCGTCTACAACGCGACCTTACCGACTCTACTGTTATCAGAAACATTGGTGTACCTTTGGCTCACTCGTTGTTGGCCATTGCCAGCACCATGAAAGGTTTGGGCAAATTATTATTGAACGAAAAGGCCATCAAAGCCGATTTAGAAGGTTGCTGGAACGTAGTTGCCGAAGCTATCCAAACCATTTTGCGCCGCGAAAACTATCCAAAACCCTACGAAACGTTGAAAGAACTTACTCGTACCAACGACGTGGTAAACGAACAATCCATTGCTCAATTTATTGAAGGATTGAACGTATCGGATAGTGTAAAAGCAGAATTGCGTGCTATTTCGCCTTATTCTTACACAGGTATCTAAATTTTAAAGAGGGACAACAGCATTATGAATAAATTTTGGGGAGTTTTAAAACGATTTTTACCTAGCTACAAAAAAGAAGCCATTGGCGTGTTCTTTTTTGGGGGGTTATCTACTGTTCTGAGTTTGTTCTCGTTTGCGTTGTTTGTTCCTATTTTAGAAATTCTATTTAAAACCCGTAACGATGTTTACCAATTGGTATCGTTAGATGTACCTGCATCTGAATTGTTTGGTGCGCTAAAGAACAATTTGTATTACTACGTTACCGAATTTATAACCAATCATGGGCAAGTGAAAGCACTTATTGTGCTTTCTATTGCCCTAATAATCTTTACTTTCTTAAAAGTTATTACTTTTTATCTTAGTTCGTTGTGCATCGGCTACTTTCAAACAGGTGTACTACGTGATGTACGCAATCAGCTTTGCAGTAATATTTTACATTTACCAATCGGTTTCTTTTCGGAAGAAAGAAAAGGCGACATTATGTCGCGCATGAGCAACGATGTAATGGACATTGACGTTTCCATTATAGGTTCGCTTGAGATGTTGGTAAAAAATCCACTCATTATTTCTATCTATTTCATTGTACTAGCATTGGTTAGTTGGGAACTTACCCTATTTGTTATGCTAATGTTACCCATAGCTGGTTACATAATGGGCACAGTGGGTAAAAATTTAAAGAAAGACTCACTTGAAGTAGGCATAGAACAAGGTGCCCTCACCTCACAACTTGAAGAGTCGTTGGGTGGTATGCGCATTATCAAAGCCTTTAATGCAGAAGAAAAAATAAATAACAGATTCGTTCGACAAACCGATAGAATAAGAGAATCCGTAATCAAAGTAATTCGTCGCCAATACCTAGCTCACCCCATGAGCGAATTTATAGGCACTAGTATCATTGCATCGGTTATTTGTTACGGGGGTTACCTTATCTTAAATTCAAACGGTTCCTTCGATGCGTCGGTATTTATCTACTACATCCTGATTTTTTATAGTATCATCAACCCAGTAAAAGAACTATCCAGAGCTGGTTATAACATTCGCAAAGGCTTGGCATCGTTAGAACGTATCGATAAAATTTTGTCGGCTAAAAATCCTATCAAAGACCCCGAAAATCCACAAAAAATTACCGGATTTAACAATGTAATTGAATACAAAAACGTTAGCTTTAAGTACACCAACAATTGGATTTTAAAGAACGTGAACTTGCGCATTGAGCGTGGTAGAACCATTGCCTTGGTAGGACAATCGGGTTCGGGCAAATCGACACTGGTAGACCTTCTACCCCGCTTCTGGGACGTAAACGAAGGCGAAATTTGCATTGACGGCATCAACATCAAAGACGTAACCTTGCACGACTTGCGCAGTTTGATGGGCAACGTAAACCAAGAAGCTATTTTGTTTAACGATACCTTCTTTAACAACATTGCCTTTGGCGTAGAGAATGCTACCATGGAGCAAGTAATTGCTGCTGCTAAAATTGCCAATGCGCACGATTTTATATCGGCCACCGAAGATGGATACAACAGCAACATTGGCGACCGTGGTTGCAAGTTATCGGGCGGTCAGCGCCAACGCATTAGCATTGCTCGTGCTATATTAAAGAACCCTCCTATATTGATTTTGGACGAGGCTACCTCTGCCTTGGATACCGAATCGGAAAAATTGGTACAAGAAGCCTTGGAAAACTTAATGAAGAACCGTACCACCATTGTAATTGCACACCGTTTGTCGACCGTTAAAAACGCCGACGAAATTTGTGTAGTGGACAACGGAGAAATTGTTGAAAGAGGCACACACACCGAACTGCTTCAAATTGAAAACGGTGTGTACAAGAAGTTACAAGAGAGCCAATCGCTCAAATAATTGCGTATAAAGCGCAGGATTATCTTCCAATACATTTCCTATCACCACCACATCGGCACCTGCCCTAAAGGCATCTGCCATGGCATCGGGGGTCTTAATTCCGCCACCTACAATAAGCGGAATGGATAGGTGTGCTTTTACTGCCGAAATCATGCTAAGTGGAACAGGCAGTTGCGCTCCACTACCCCCTTCTAGGTAAATAGCCTTCTGACCCAAGTATTGACCTGCCAAAGCCGTAGCCACAGCAATATCGTTTTTGGTACGGGGAACGGGCTGGGTATTGCTAATGTATTGTACGCTGGTTAGGGATCCACTTTCTACCAACATATATCCCACAGGAATAACGGGCATATTGTGCTTGTACACTTGCAAAGACGATTGTACATGCTGACCAATGAGGTAATCGGGATTGCGACCCGAAATAAGGGAAAGGTACATAAGGGCATCGGCGGCAGGCGAAAATTGAGCCGCACTACCCGGAAATAATATAACGGGTACCGAAACGTGTTCCTTAATGGTTTCGATAACCGATGTGGTGGTATCGGTAACCATACTTCCGCCCACCAGAATATAGTGAGGCGGCTGCCTTTTTAGCAAAGGCAACAAATTAGCCATCTGATTGCTCGCTTTGTGCGGGTCAATCAAGATGGCCAATTGTTTATGGTTAGCAGAAAACATGCTTATTTTTTCTTCTTTTTGTTTTCGATGCGACGCAATACAAAGGCGGTACGCGATGGAATGTACAATTTCAACCAGCCTTTATCTGGATCGTCGGTCGATGGCATAGTAAAGTGGTGAATCACTTCGTCGCACAAACCAAAACCACCAAATTGAGGCGAGTCGGTATTTAGAATCATTTCGTATTCGCCTGGTTTCACCAACATACCGTAATCGGTAAACGAATTGTATGGGTGGAAGTTGAATACAAACAACAAATCGTCGCGTCCGTATGCCAACACTTGGTCGCCCGAATTATCCCAGTATTTGTACAATGGAATTTCTTGGTATTTCTTTTCGGACGATATCAATTTGATCATTTGTTCGTCGAAGCTACCCAAACCTTGGTATAGGTAGTTAGGATTGTCTACCAATTCCCATTGACGACGAGCGTATTTGTGCGACCAGCCATTTCCTTCGCGTGGGAAGTCAATCCATTCTGGGTGACCAAATTCGTTACCCATAAAGTTTAAGTAACCACCATTAATGGTACTTGCGGTTAGCAAGCGAATCATTTTGTGAAGGGCAATACCACGGTCTACCATGTAGGTAGCATCGCCTTTTTGCATGTGCCAGTACATATCGGCATCGATAAGGCGGAAGATAATGGTTTTATCACCTACCAATGCTTGGTCGTGACTTTCGGCATAGCTAATGGTTTTTTCGTCGCGACGACGGTTGGTTAGTTCCCAGAACAAGTGTCCAGGTTTCCAGTTTTCGTCGGTGTATTCTTTGATGTATTTGATCCACAAATCGGGAATACCCATGGCCATACGGTAATCGAATCCCATACCACCGTCTTCAAACTTGCTAGCCAAACCGGGCATACCGCTCATTTCTTCTGCAATGGTAATGGCACCGGGTTTAACTTGGTGAATCAATTTGTTAGCCAAAGTTAGGTAGCAAATAGCATCGCCGTCTTGGTTCAAGTTGTAGTAATCGGCATATCCACTGAAGGCTTCGCCCAAACCGTGGCTGCGGTACAACATAGAGGTAACGCCATCAAAACGGAAACCGTCAAATTGGAATTCGTCTAACCAATATTTACAGTTAGATAGCAAGAAGTGCAATACTTCGTTTTTGCCGTAGTCAAAGCAAAGCGAGTCCCATGCAGGGTGTTCGCGACGACCACCGTCGTGGAAATATTGATAAGGAGTACCATCAAAACGTCCCAAACCTTCTACTTCGTTTTTAACCGCATGCGAGTGAACAATGTCCATGATAACAGCCATGCCCATGCCGTGTGCGGTATCG
>CAJGDW010000052.1 GCA_904502115.1 Paludibacteraceae bacterium
ATACAGCACTAAAAGGATTAGGTATTGCATTAATTACGCCCTTTACTGATAACGACGAGGTAGATTATACCGCATTGGCACGTCTTATCGACTATCAAGTAAGCAATGGCGTAGACTACATGGTTATTTTAGGAACCACAGGCGAAACACCTACATTGAGTGAAGAAGAGAAAGCAGAAGTAACTCGTTTTGCTATTGAACGCATTGCAGGACGTGTTCCCGTTGTTTTAGGAGTAGGTGGTAATAATACTGCAGCGTTGGTAAAACGCCTTAAAAACGATCCTTTAACTGGTGTTGATGCTATTTTATCGGTTGTTCCTTATTACAATAAACCCTCGCAAGAAGGTATCTATCAACACTATGCTGCTATAGCAGAGGCTTCTCCTGTACCTGTTATTATGTACAACGTACCTGGCAGAACCGGTGTAAACATGACTCCCGAATTAACCCTTCGTTTGGCAAAAGATTTTCCCGAAAAATTAGTGGCCATTAAAGAAGCATCTGGCAATTTGGCCCAAATGGAAACCATTATCAAAGATAAACCAGCCGATTTCTTGGTAATTTCTGGTGATGATGGTTTGGCCTTCCCATTGATTACGTTGGGTGGAGCAGGCGTTATTTCGGTAATAGGCAATGCATTCCCTCGTGAGTTTGGTAGAATGGTGCGCCTAACCTTGGCTGGCGATTACGATAATGCCCGTGCTATTCATCACCAATTTTTAGACCTATTTAGCTTGTTGTTTGTAGATGGCAACCCTGCTGGTGTTAAGAGTATGCTCAATGCCATGGGATACATTGAAAACCGTCTTCGTTTGCCTTTGGTGCCAACGCGTATTACTACGTACGAGAAGATTCGTCAGGTACTTGATGGTTTAAATATCAAATGCTAAATAGTCCATTTTAAAGGGTGCTTTTGTCGTTGTGCTTGTGCTCAAAATGCTCATTTGCTTACAGCGATTCTGCTCATGCTCGGGATAATAAGTGAACTTATTCTCCTCTCGCTTAATCGCAGAATTACTCAAGTAAACTCCGCTTTTTCGCACGGCGCACGCCTAAAAATCCCTCCTTTAAAATGAACTATAAATAAGTAACAGTACTCAATAAAAAAATCTCAGCGGTTGCTGAGATTTTTTTATTTCTAGTGACAAGTGACAACCGCGGAGCGGTTCCTAACTAGCGACAACTTTAATAGAACTTTATTCCGAGGAATAAAGTTCTATTAAAGTTATTTCTGGTTTCATGCCGATGCGCATGGGAAAACCAACGTATCCCAGACCACGATTTACGTGCAAGTATTGGTCGCCTTGTTGGTAGGTTCCGTCCCAATAGGGATGCATTAAAGAGGCAGGCGATAGGTGCAAACCCCAAAAATCAATGCCCATTTGCATGGCATGCGTATGGCCGCTTAATGTTAGCAATACATTTTTGTGTTGCCTGATGGAATCTTTCCAAGCAATGGGATCGTGCGATAACATAACAGCCATAACGCTGTCTGGTACGCTTTGCATGGCTTTGCTCACATTTCCGTACGAACCAAATGGGGGACGACTAATGTTTTGTACTCCACAAAGGTAGATAGAATCTTGTCCTCTTCTGATAACTACCGATGAATCGTTTAGCAGTTGAAAACCTAATTTCTTGAAAGCATCGTTTACAGCAAGGGTATTTTGTAAAGAGTCAATATCATTGCGCCATTTGTAATGCGAATAATCGTGATTTCCTTTGCATGCCCATTTCCCATCAGGTGCTTTTATTTGCTTAAACAATTTTGACCAACCTTCTGTTTCTTCGGCATAGCAATTTACTAAATCGCCTGTAAAGACAATTAAATCGGGTTTTAACGCCTGAATGTATTGTGGTAGGGTTCGAATCCAATATTCGTCTTTTAATAAACTACCTAAATGTAAATCAGATAGTTGTACAATGCGATAACCGTCAAAAGAATGGGGGATTTGCGATGATTGAATGGTAACTGTTCTGGTTTCTATTTGCGTTCTGCCAATGCACAAACCATACATAACCAATATAAACCCTATGGTCGCCAAAGTTACCCCTGTGCGATGTTTATTGAAGAGACCAAAGGGTAGGTATAACCATTTTGGAACATAAATTGCAAAAAATATGGTTCCAAAAATAAGCACGGGCATCATGTGTGTAGCATAAAGCATGCCTATGCCCATGCCAATAATGGACAGGATAAACAACGTGTTACTAATAATTTGTGTATAAAGTAAAACCTTGTTTTTTTGTTTTATAGCTCGACGCCATAATAGAAAATCGGGCAATACACAAAGCAGTAAAACGCCTAGTATATAAACTATAAGGTGCATTCTATTTGTTGACTTTCTGGGTTAACATCGACCGTAAAGGTGCTTCCAGTTGGTATATCTTCGCTTACCAATTTCTCAGAAATGGCATTTTCGATGTATTTCTGAATGGTGCGTTTAAGCGGACGGGCGCCAAATTGCAAATCGTAACCTTCGGTAGCCATCTTATTTTTGGCGACATCGGTTACAACAAGTTGATAACCAATTTCTTGGATGCGTTCCAATACTTTAGCCAATTCGATATCGATAATTTGGATGATATCTTCTTGCTTCAATTGGTCAAAGATAATAATCTCATCGATACGATTTAAAAATTCGGGCGAAAAATTCTTTTGCAAGGCCTTGCGAATGACACCTTGGGCATACGATGTGTCTGCCTGACGTGCTGCGGTAGCAAATCCGACGCCTTGGCCAAAATCTTTTACCT
The DNA here is from genome assembly GCA_904502115.1 of Paludibacteraceae bacterium. GTDB lineage: Bacteria > Bacteroidota > Bacteroidia > Bacteroidales > Paludibacteraceae > Enterocola. Next base: position 2,755 of record CAJGDW010000052.1, read on the forward strand.
GGCGGGTACCGATGTTCGATGTCATGATGATAATGGTGTTCTTAAAGTCCACCTTTCTGCCATTGCTATCGGTTAGGCAACCTTCGTCCAATACTTGCAACAGCAAGTTGAATACATCGGGGTGTGCCTTTTCAATTTCGTCGAACAACACAATAGAATAGGGGTTGCGGCGTACTTTTTCGGTAAGCTGACCGCCTTCTTCGTAACCCACGTATCCGGGAGGCGCTCCAATTAGGCGCGATACACTGTATTTCTCCATGTATTCGCTCATGTCAACGCGAATAAGCCCATTGTTGGTGGGGAACATAAAGTCGTTTAACACCTTGGTTAAGTAGGTTTTACCTACACCTGTAGGGCCTAAGAACATAAACGAACCAATGGGGCGGTTAGGGTCTTTTAATCCAACGCGGTTGCGCAAAATGGCTTTGCTTAGCAAATCGATGGCGCCATCTTGGCCAATTACTTTGCTTTTTAGCGTACTGTTTAAGCGGCGCAATTGGGTGTATTCGGTTTCTGCAATGCGGCTTACAGGTACGCCCGACATCATTGAAACTACCTCTGCCACTTTTTCGGCATCGATGGTAACGGCATTCTTTTTCGATTCATTTTCCCAAGCAGCTTGTTGTTGGCTAAGTTCTGCTTGCAAGGCTTGACTCTTGTCTTTGTATTCGTTGGCCAATTTAAAATCTTCGTCTTGTACTGCCTTCAGTTTTAGTTGGTTAGCTTCGGCAATTTGCTTTTGCAACTCGATAATAACGGGTGGAGTAGAACAATCCAACAAGTGGGTACGCGAACCAGCCTCGTCTAAGGCATCGATGGCTTTATCGGGGAAGGCACGGTCAGTAATGTATCGGTTGGTTAAATCGACGCAAGCTTCCAATGCATCGTCGGTATAAATTACATTGTGGTGCTCTTCGTAACGCTTTTTAATGTTGCGTAAAATGGTCAATGTTTCGTCTGCAGTAGTGGCAGGAACCACAATTTTTTGGAAACGACGTTCCAAAGCACCATCTTTTTCAATGCTTTGGCGGTATTCGTTCAATGTGGTTGCTCCAATGCACTGAAATTTGCCACGTGCCAAGGCGGGTTTCATCATGTTGGCGGCATCTAAACTGCCAGGAGTAGACCCTGCACCAATAATGGTGTGTATTTCGTCGATAAATACAATGATTTCGGGAGCAGTTTCCAATTCCTTAAGGATTTTTTTAAGGCGTTCTTCAAACTGTCCACGGTATTTGGTACCTGCCACAAGCGATGCTAAATCGAGGCTGACAATGCGTTTGTTAAGCAATACATGAGGTGCATTGTGCGATGCAATGCGTGTTGCCAGCCCTTCTACAATAGACGATTTGCCCACACCAGGTTCGCCAATCAACACGGGGTTGTTCTTTTTACGACGGCTTAAAATTTGTGCCAAACGCTCGATTTCTACCTCGCGGCCTACTACTGGATCTAACTCGCCGTTGTTGGCAGCTTCGGTTAAATCGTACGCAAACGAGTCTAGAACGGGTGTTTTAGACTTTGTTTTGTTGGTTTTGACCGATGTAGTATTGCCATTTTTATTGGCCACATTGCGTTGAAGGGTATTGTCATCCTCGTCTTCTTCTTGAAAATCGGCAGGCATGTCAGCTCCTGCCAACGAGGTGTCAAAATCTTCGTCTTCTTCTGTGTATTCGTCAAAATATTCGTCGGTTTCGTGGCTGTCGTGAGGCAAGTCGGCAAACGAATCATTTTGCGCCAAAAGTAGGTCTTTTACCGTATTGTAGTTGATGCCTTCGTATTCAAATAGGGTATTGATTAGGTTGCTTTTTTCTTTCAAAAAAGCCAATAGAAGGTGTTCAGAATCAACCAATTCGCTTTTTAGCGCTTTGGCCTCTAGTTGGGCAAAATTTAAAATCTTCTCGGTGGTCGATAAGGGTTTGATTTGTGCCAATTCCACCTCGTCGCTTGTTTGAATAGAAGCTTCGATGCGGTGTTTGATATTGAGCAAATCAATATTTAAATCGGTAATTAGCTGGAAAGCATTGCCGCTGCCATCGCGAATGATGCCCATGAACAAGTGTTCGGGGTATAATCGATTGTTACCCAGTCGAAAAGCCTCTTCGTAGGCATACTGAATAATGCTATCTAAATTTGCAGAATGTTTTTTATCCATGCTCATAATTCATACATTTTTATGTACTACTGCAAATTTTGTGCCAAAGTTTGTGCGAGCCGAGAGCAGAGTCAAGCTTGCTTGAACTCTGCCGAGGCGAAGCCAAACTTCATGAAATGCGCAGCATTGAGTAAAAATTTGTCGCTCGTCGCTTGTCACAAATGAATCGGTCACTGAGCCTGTCGAATCTTTGTGCAAGTCGAGAGCAGAAACCAAACGGTCCCTGAGCTTGTCGAAGGGCCCGATTCACCGATTAGTCGATTAGTCGATTCACCATCGCGCAGCGATTATGTTTCGGCGATTCATCTTTCGACCTCCACCAAATGTCGTCAGATTGAATCGCCTCAACGACTAAACGCCTAAACGCCTAAACAACGAATCACCGACTCACCGCATCACCGAATCACCAATTAGAAAAAACCATCAATAAACTTTGGTAGAGTGCAGATTTTTTTGTAATTTAGTGCGATTTTTAGACACAACAAAAATATTATCATAAAAACAAAAAATGTTAGATCAAGAAAGAATTATTCAGGTAGACATTGAAGAGGAAATGAGAACCGCCTACATCGACTATTCGATGTCGGTAATCGTGTCCAGAGCACTGCCTGATGTACGTGATGGTATGAAACCCGTACACCGTAGGGTTTTGTTTGGAATGAATGAGTTGGGTAATACTTCCGATAAACCCACCAAAAAATCGGCAAGAATTGTGGGTGAGGTTATGGGTAAGTTCCACCCCCATGGCGACTCGTCTATTTACGGCACATTGGTACGTATGGCACAAAACTGGGCAATGCGTTATCCTTTGGTAGATGGACAAGGTAACTTTGGTTCGATTGACGGCGATAGCCCAGCTGCTATGCGTTATACCGAGGCTCGTTTGCGTAAAATTGCCGAGGAGATGCTAAAAGACATCGACAAAGATACCGTTGATATGGTTAAAAACTTTGACGAAACCTTGGACGAACCTACTGTATTGCCTACCCGTATTCCTAGTTTGCTTATCAATGGCGCATCGGGTATTGCTGTAGGTATGGCTACCAACATGGCTCCTCATAACTTATCCGATTCTATCGATGCCATTGTGGCTTACATCGACAACAAAGAAGTAGACGACGATACCCTTATATCGCTTATCAAAGCGCCCGACTTCCCAACGGGTGGCATTATTTACGGTTATCAAGGCGTAAAAGATGCTTATTTGACTGGTCGCGGACGTATTGTATTGCGTGGTAAAGCCGAAATTGAAGCGACAGAAGACCGCGAAATCATTGTGATTTCTGAGGTTCCTTATATGGTAAACAAAGCTGAAATGGTAAAACACATTTCGGATTTGGTAAAAGATGGTCGTTTGGAAGGTATTTCGGATATTGCCGATGAAAGTAACCGCGAAGGTATCCGCATCGTTATTACTCCTAAACGTGATACCAATGCTGGTGTTTTGTTGAACAAATTGTACAAAGAAACAGCGTTGCAATCGTCGTTTAGTGTAAACAACATTGCGTTGGTAAAAGGACGTCCTCGTTTGCTTACTTTGCGCGATATCATCAGTTGCTTTGTTGAACACCGTCACGAAGTAGTGGTACGTCGTACTCAATACGATTTAAAGAAAGCAGAAGATCGTGCTCACTTGGTAGAAGGTTTGATTATTGCATCCGATAATATTGACGAAGTAGTAGCTATTATTAAATCGTCTAAAACCGTTCAAGAAGCCATTAGCCGCTTGATGGAACGCTTTAACTTGTCGGAAGTACAAGCTAACTACGTGGTACAAATGCAATTGCGTCAGCTAACCGGTTTGATGCAAGAAAAACTACGTGCCGAATACGAAGAGTTGTTGCGCATGATTGAGCACTTCAAAGAAATCTTGGCTAACCTAGATTTACGCATGCAAATCATCAAAGATGAATTGTTAGAAGTGAAAGAAAAATACGGCGACGAACGTCGTACTCAAATTGTGTACGCATCGGAAGAATTCAATCCAGAAGACTTCTACGCCAACGAAGAAATGGTAATCACCATTTCGCACATGGGCTACATCAAACGTACTCCACTAGCCGAATACAAGACACAAAACCGCAGCGGTATGGGATCGAAAGGTGCTAGCAGCCGCGATGCAGACTTTATTGAGTATTTGTATACGGCATCCATGCACAACACCATGTTGTTCTTTACCCAACAAGGTAGATGCTATTGGTTGAAAGTGTACGAAATTCCAGAAGGCAACAAAACATCCAAAGGTAGAGCCATTCAAAACTTGCTTAATTTGGCTGCTGACGATAAGGTTACTGCATTTATCCGCATTGAGCAATTGCAAGATGCTGAGTTCAACAACAGTCACTACTTGTTGTTCTGTACCAAACAAGGTGTGGTAAAGAAAACCTTGCTAGAAGCTTATTCTCGTCCTCGTCAAAATGGTGTAAATGCTATCACCATTCGCGAAAACGACAGCGTTATCCAAGTATTGCTTACCGACGGTACCAACGAAGTATTGTTGGCAAATCGCAACGGTCGTGCTATCCGCTTTAACGAAACCAAAGTACGTGAAATGGGTCGTACTGCAACGGGTGTTCGTGGTATGACACTAGACGACGAACAAGACGAAGTGGTAGGCATGGTAGTTGTCAATTCAGAATCGGCAGACAATGTGATGGTGGTTTCTGAAAATGGTTACGGAAAACGTTCTGAATTAGATGGTTATCGCATTACTAACCGTGGTGGTAAAGGGGTTAAAACCTTGAATATTACCGAAAAAACGGGTAAGCTAGTTGCCATTCTTAAAGTAAACGATGATAACGATTTAATGATTATTAACAAATCGGGAATTACCATTCGCTTCGATGCATCGTCTTTACGTGTGATGGGTCGTGCTACACAAGGTGTTCGCCTTATCAACTTGAAAGCAGGTGACGAAATTGCTTCAGTATGCGTGGTAGAACACGATAGCGAAGAAGAAACTGTTCAAGTTGAAGCAGAAGCATTGGCCGAAGCACAAGCCGAATTTGAAAAATTAGGCGATCAAGTAGAAGAAATCGTTGAAGAAGAAGTAGTTGACGACGAATCTGAAAATCAAGAATAATATTCACTGTTTAAAAGATAATAACATGAAAAGAAGTTTATTATGGTTAGGCATTGCACTGATGTCGTCTGCATCAGTTTTTGCACAAAAATCAAATGTATCGAAAGCTAGTAACATGCTTTACCAAGAACCAGTAGATTATGCTAAAGCTCAAGAATATATTGAGATGGCAAAAATGGATTCTACTACTGCTAAAGAAGCTAAAACATGGTACGTAGCAGGTCGTATTGGTTATTCAATGGTTAATGCAGAAATTAACAAAATGTATATTAACCAACAACCTGATAACGAAGCAATGTACACAGGTTTGGACATGATGTACATTAACTATGCTCAAGCTGATAAGTATGATGGCGTTATCGACAAAAAAGGAAAGATTAAGTACAAAGAACGCAAAAATATCAAAGCAGATTTCAAAGAAATGCTTGATTACTACCTAAAAGCAGGTTTGTCGATGTACGAAATTCGCGATTATGCCAAAGCATATACCATGTGGAATGAATATACCTTGATTGCTAAAATGGATATGTTCGCAGGCGATAAAAAACCTTTAGTAGAAGATTCTACATTCTATCAAATTGAATACTTTGCGGCTATGGCTGCTTCGTACAACCAACAAAACGAAGATGCTATTCGTTTGGCAAAAGATGTAATTGCAGCTAACTGCAAAGAAAGTAATGGTGCATACGAAATTTTGTCCAATGTATATTTGGCACAAAATGATACAGTAAATTACCTAGCAACTTTGCAAGAAGCAGCAGTGAAATATCCAGAAAATCCATTCTTTGTAGGTTCAATTGTTAACTACTATGCAATGGAAGGAAAAACAGCTGATGCATTAAAATACATTGATCAAGAAATTGCGCGTGATCCTTCTAATATAGAATACATCATTGTAAAAGCAGAAATGTTGTCGCGTCAAATGCAAAAATTTGATGAAGCACGTGTTGTTTTGCAACAAGCATTAGATATTGATCCAAACAACGAAAAAGCCATTTATGTAATGGCCAACCTATACAATTCAGAAGGTATTTATATTCTAGAAAAAGCAGAAGACTTGAATATCAATGAATATGAAAAAGAAAGAAAGCGCTCATTGGAAACAATGTCTAAGGCGTTAGAATATTTTGAACAATTACGCAAAACCATGTCGCCAGATAACGAACTACGCGAAAGCGTTCTTCAAGTAATGCGTGGTATTTACTTGCGTTTGGGACAAACTGATAAATACGAAGAAATTAACGCAGAAATTCAAGCCATGTAATAAAAACGGCATTATATAATAAAAAATGCGTTCTCCGTGGGGAACGCATTTTTTTTATGTTTTATTGGAAATGATTATCTACCACAGATGGCTTTGAATTTGCAATATTCGCAAACTTTATTTCCTTCTTTGGCTATTGTCATAAATTGGTTAA
>CAJGDW010000053.1 GCA_904502115.1 Paludibacteraceae bacterium
AATGCGAGTGCAAATATAGTACAAGAAATTGATATAAGAAAATCTTTTTTACAAAAAAAATCTACTTCTTCGCTTTCTGCTCCTTTAATCGCTTATCTAGCGCTTTTTGATAGGCTCTTGCATTACGAGAATGCTCTGCGTACGTGGTAGCATAATTGTGTGTACCCGAGAAATCGGCCTTGGCACAGAAAAAGAGATACTTATGCTGTTCAAAATTTAAAACCGCATCAATGGCTTTTGCACCCGGAATACGAATAGGTCCAGGAGGAAGTCCCGCATATTTATAGGTATTGTATGGCGAGTCTATTTGCGTATGTTTTTTTAGCACCCTGTTTAGTGTAAAATCGCCCGACGCATAACGTGCCGTAGGACATGCCTGCAATGGCATACGCTTTTTTAATCGATTCAAATACACACCCGCCACCATGCGACGGTCGTTGTAATCGTTGGTTTCTTCTTCTACAATCGATGCCAAAATATGAATATCCTTAATGCTAAGTCCAGTTCTTTCTGCCAATTGCATTCTTTCGGGAGTCCAAAAACGATTACGTGCATCTACTACCATTTTTTCTACATCCCTGGCAGAGATACACCATTTTGCAGTACTATCGAATCGAACAAATAACGCTAGCGAACTTTCTTTGTCTAAACCAAATTTCTGCAACAAGGTATCGGCCAACAATACATCGGCTATCGAAGCCGAATCGATGGCTAACTGACGCGACAAATTGCGCGCCACCCATGGTGTATAACGAGTCATCTTTAAAGACACATTTACATCGTTGCTCATGCCGTATGCCAATCTATTTACAAAACTACGGTTGTCTACATTGGGTTCAATGTCGTATTTACCACACTTTGGGGCTTCTGGCTCCATGTATTTGATACACGTTTGCAAATCTTCTACAGAAAGCACCCATCCGTTGGTTTGTAATTTGTTTAGCACATCTTCCCACGAATCTTGTGGTTCTACGTACAAGTATTTATAGTTTGCCGAATTGGGATCTGCATTAATATTAGGTACCATAAAAATACGATACGCATAATATCCCCCAATGCCCGCAACTACGACCAAAAGCACCAGCACTACGCTAATAATTATAATGATCTTTTTTTTCATGGTTGCTTTCTACTCAATATTCATTTGCAAACGCGCTGCCATTTCGATGGTACGCAATTTATCCTTATAGAAATTGTTGGCATTTACTTTGTCGATGGCAAGGGCTGCGTCTGAGTTACCTTCCCAACGACGGCATAGATAAAGGGAGTTGTACAAACGACCAATTTGGTACTCGCGGCTAAAACGAAGCCCCAAAGCATAGTCTTCGCCATAGCTTACATTGGGTACACCATACTCGCGCAACAGCGGAGTAAAGAAAGCACGTGGAGCGCCCAATCCATTGATGCGAAGAGCATTATTTCTACCATTCTCTGGAGTCCATTCGGCATGGTCAATTAACCCAGGAGGCAATACTTCCAAATCAAAATTGGTCATGGTATATGAACCTATCAGCATGGCGCAGTTTTGCGCATAAAATGCCTCAACTATTTGGGTTAAAACGGTTTCGTCTTGGTACAAATCATCGCTATCTAGTTGCACAGCAAACTTACCACAAGCAGCGTTGTTCACTCCTTCCATCCAGCAACCGCCAATGCCCAACTGGGTAGATGCGGGAATGATGTGCACCAATCTACTATCCTTGGCAGCCATCTCTTGCAACAACTCGGTGGTACCATCGGTAGAATGATTGTCAATAACAATTACATTAAAAGGGAACGATGTTTTTTGCGACAAGGCAGAATTTACCGCATCGGCCACGGTTTTAACTCGGTTGCGCACCGGAATAATAACCGATGCCTCGTTGGAAAAGGTTTGTCCCGAAAAATCGACATCTTTGAATTGAGGTGCCAAATACACACCCGTCTCTTTTAAATAGGCGGTGCAAGCTTGCTCCATTTCTATTTGTACCGCACGGTTGCGTGGGTTTACATAATCAAATTGTTTTTCGCCGCTTTTGCGGGTATCTTCTTCCATTTCGGTATATAGCACCTCGTCGATGTGACAAAAATCGGCTATGGTCGATAACGCCAAACGAATGGCATACCAAGTAGCATACTGATACGAGTCTATGACTACCTCTTTTACATCATCGATGCGCACCAACACCAACGAACCAAAATTAAAATCGTCGCGAATGCTACCCATTTGGTATTCGATGGTAGGCACCACGCTGGTTTGACCATTCATTACTTGGTAGTAGTTGGCATACACCATCGATGCGCCCGTATCGTTTGCCACCGAAACAAAACGTTTCAACGAGGTTTTAGAAAGTTCTAAAGGAGATGTTTTGGTATAGAGCAACGCATAATCGGTAGCTAGATTTTGTAGCAAAGGCAACAACGAGGCATCGCCTATGTTTTTGCCCAACACTACGCAGCTATCTACGCCTGCGTTTAAAAATGTTTGTTGCAACGTTTCATCGTGTTGCAAAAGAATTGCTGTTACTGACATATTATTGTTGATTTGTTGATTCGATTCGGTCCCTGAGCCTGTCGAAGGGCCAAGAGGTCGAAGGATTGTTATTTATTCAATTCGTTTACTCTAGTTCTTGGAGGAATAATTTCATTAAGTAGCGACGTTGCTCATCGCCTATAACAGATTCTAGCGGGAACCCAGCCACAAGGGTATTTAATCTTCGTCCTACTAAGATAGCAGCAGGCTGATCACTATCGGAATAGCGCAAAATTACCTTACCATTTCTATCAACAGGCACCAAGGCTTGTACATTTTGTACAAAATACTGCTTTTTATTAGGAAGGGTTTGCAAATGGTAAAAGGTTTGTTTTTGCGGATCATACACCACCCCATTCTTTGAGGCAGAATCGACTGCCAACTGATAACGCAACCCCTTACGAGTAAATACATCCGACTTGTTAGACGAAGCCACGTATGCTCCTGTTATCAATAATTTATGATTTTTATTTTTAGTATAATCAAACAGAACCTGTTGTAAATCGAGTGGATAAAGCTCAAACAAATCGTCATCGCATTGTTCGCCCAAAATAAGATCTATTAAGTCGTAACGATTTAGCCCTTCGACAAGCTCAGGGACCGTGTGGCTATTGGGCCCTATAGTAGTTAGGGCTTTCTTACTGCACGACGAGAACGAATAACCATTATCGCGCAATGCTTTGCCATGAATATACGGATACATGAATGAATTTCCCTGAATAACGGCCACCGTATCGCGCATCGATGCGCCCGAACCTGGATTCATGTCGTTTCGATAAGGTTGTTTTTGACGGTACTCGTACTGATGTCCTACAAAAGACAAATCGTAGTGATATGGAACACCATAATCTACTTCATGTACAAAACCCGCTTCGGTTTCAGTTACGTAATGATGTGGCGAGGATACACGATCAAAAGCATTGATAACTAACGCATCTCCCTTGGCTTTCGACACCTTACAAACCGACAATTCTTCTGAAGGGAAACTTTCGCCACCAGAATTTAAAGCCACTACTTTGAATCGATACAAAACGTCTTGTTCTATGGGCAACGTGCAAGATGTTCCTGTTACAATTACCCCATTATCAAAACTACCGTCCTCTTTACTGGTAAGTATCTTGTAGCGTGTAGGAAATGCTGTAGGTTCTAATTTATCGATTGTAGGTTGCCAACTTAACTTGACAGAATCTTGTTGTAAAATGGCAGAAAAATGAGTAATGGGCAATGGTTGTACTACATAACCCGTTTGGTACATTTCGGACAAATAGCGTAACGATGCTTTGTAAATAGCCCGTGCCACAGTAAACTGGAACGCAGGATGGTGCGCATAGCGCATATCGGCATAATTTTGATGCGACAACAACTCAATAATCAAAGAGGGAACTACTGGGACACGCGTTTCTACATAACTACGATGCCATATACCCCTTGTAGGCCACTGCACATGAAAAGTAGCACTTAAGTCGGACGTTAATTGTTTTAAAGCGTAATTGGCAAAATCGTTATTGGCCAGTTGATCGTAACCATTCAAAGAAAGCGAATCGGACGTACACACCACCAACGTACCAATAATGCTATCGGGCACACCTACGCCTGCATCGGTATGTACAGCCAACGATAAATCGAGGGGAATTCCCACCCCAGGATAATCGGGATAAACATCCGACCCTCCGCACAAATAATTAGTCCACTTAGCCCTGCCGTAAAGATCGTCGTAATAATCGCTGTCCTTTTCTGGTTTTTGATGATACAAAATACTATCAGGTGCACCAAATTGACGCAAATAGTACACAGCTGCATCGGCAAAAGCAGGTAAATTATCGTTTAACACACTACAACCCCCGCCTACGTACACCCTGGAAATATTCCACGCTTTTTTATCGGCCGTATTATAAAACTTAACCTGAATACTATCTTTGATGTACAAAGGGTCTAAGTACAACCAAGTATCACCCCCAAAAGTGGTATTAATTTGATAGCTGGTAGTAATGCCTCCGTGCAATACCTCGCATTGCACTTGCTTAGCCTTGCAACCTGTAGGGTATGCTATACGCACCCAATAGGTATCGGGCGTTGTGATGTTTCCTTTAAAAATGAGAGTATCCGAAATTTGTTGAGGCGTTGAGGCGTTGAGTCGTTTAGATGGGGATAACTCCACTCCCTCGCTATGCCAATCGCGCTCGCGTGGCATATACACCTCTGCCCCTGCATTACGCAACATGGGCAGCAAATAATTTAGCACAATTTGCGTGCTGAGCATATCCTCTACCGTTCCAAAAAGAGCAGGACGTTGCCACCTAATTCGGTCGTTGTTTTTGTCGTAATACAGACCATGGCTGTTCCATAGTGCAACATTACGGTTCAACAACCCTTGCGTAGGTTTCCAGGCATTGGACAAATGCGTAAGAGCCACCTGACCCGTTTTATAGGGCACATAACGGCTCTTATCTACATCACTTTTTTTACGCAAATAGTTAGGGATGTATGCCTCAATAGGATGATTTCTGCTAACCAAAGAGAGTTGATATTGCTGATACGAATCGGGCAATTGTGCTCTGAGCGAATCGTAAATAGCGGCCACAATGCTATCGTTCATGGGAATATTAGACAGGTGTTCGCTTACCTCAACAATGCACTTTTTACCATCTATGGTAATGGCCTCTACCTTGTAGTTATTGACCACATTATTGATAGCTGTAGTATGATAAGTGAATCGTTTGATGGGCAGAGGACGCACTTTTTTAGGTTTGGCATAGGCCTCAAAGCCCACCAAACACAACAACATCGTTAGTATAAAAAATCGCCTAATCATCGACTAAAATTCAAAGACCAAATGTACAATTTTTTTTACAAACAACCGCACAGAAAAAAAAACAAAAAAGACTGCCAAAATAATTTTTGACAGTCTTTTCTATAATCAATTCAACAATCCTAATTCTTTCTCTTTTTCTTAAAGGGTTTAAAGCGCATAAACACATGCCAAATGCAGAACACTCCAAATGTAACTCCTATTATATAATGTACTAAGCCCAAATGTGTTCCCTGTCCATCGGCAAATAGCAACAAAGCCACTCCTGTAAGGATTGTAATAAGCGATGTTATATTTAGCAGCAAGGTCACATTACTAATTTTATCGAACTTTTTAACTACCAACGGATACCACTTTCGATGCCGAACAATATGCGTAATATATGTACCTAAAAAGAATACATTAAAGATTATATGCACCACCGACAGATTATGCCATACCTGATGTGACCACACATGCCCTGCCACATGAACCAACACACCTGTTACAAGCGACAGCACAAATAGCACCAACGATGTCCAACTTAAAGTTTTCATAATATTTTACTTATGCCCTGGTCCTTTGGGGAACCAGCCTTTTTCTACCCTTTTGTGTTGCTGAAATATTTCTAAAATACTCCAAAAAGACGAAAACGCCACTACACCTAATATTATAGAGAGAATCAAATCGGCCACACACATAGAGCCCACCATAAAAGCAATACCCATTATCAAAAACAGCCACCAGCTTTTTATGCCCCAATAATACTCCGCTTTAATTACCAACGGATGAAACAATCCGATTACCAAAAAAGTAACCAATCCTACTATCAATCCTGTTATATTCATCGAAAGTTAATTTTGTATACTTAATTCATACTACACATTTCTTGTCGAATAAATGAGTGCATCGCAAAAATACAAACATTTTAGTGGATACAAAACAATATTTTATTACTTTTGTAGTATTGGTTTTATTGCTAAACTAGCAGGCAAAAAATACACATTAATTTATTATACTATGAAGTTTTTTACAAAATTATCTTTAGCCATTTTTATGGCGATGAGTGCCTTGTCGGCATTAGCGGCAGAGCACTATGTGTACTTTGATGGTACATCATTTACTCAACCCCAGGTGTGGGCTTGGAACAGCACCGAAAACTGCTGCAAAAACGGTACATGGGGTGGCGACAACATGGTCAAACAAGATGGCAAATGGTATTGGGAATTGCCTGCTGGCAAAAGTGTTCCTACCCAAATCATTATTCACGAAGGAGACAACAAGATTGGTGGTGGCGACCTTACCTACGTAGACCAAGCCACATACCACCAAGACGGTTCTTATACCGAATTTATAGACCCTGCCGTTCCTGTCGTTACCGCTTCTCCTGCATCGGGCACTTACTTTGACGAAGGTGAAGAACTAACCGTTACATTAACCGCAACCCTAGACGCTACCATTTATTATACATTGGATGGCACCGAGCCAACTACATCGTCTGCTGTATATACAGAACCTCTTTCATTGACAGAATCGGTTACCTTAAAAACCCTTGCTGTAGCAGATAGCAAACAAAAAGCACAATCTTTTACATACACCCAAATGCCTGGTGCCGATGCAGAAGAAACCCGTCCTGTGCTTAACACCAAGTACTACAAAGTAAATCCTAATGGCCAAAAAGGTTCTAAACAAACCATTGATATGGCATTTGAAGGCAGATTGGCTACCAAAGCAATGAGCCATTGGAAAGAAACCGATATTATTGCACAAGGTGTAGCACGCGATGTTTGCCAAGCCCTAAAAGGTAAACACGAACGTCCTATCATCGACTCGTATGCTATTTATGCTGCCTACGACGACGACAACCTATACCTTGCTGTACAATTGGTTTATACCGTTTGGGACCAATACGGAGAAGGTCAACAACCCGGCGAATCGAAACCTCACAACATGAATGGCCGCATGATGTGGGCATTCGACCTAAATCCTACTGCTGAGTTTGACGGTTATATTGGTACAGGCGCTATCTGGAACGATGGAAAACCAGGAGCCAAATTTGACAACGGTGTAGATGCTATATGGATAGGTTCTTCGCAACCTGGCGAAGGAACTCCTGGTTTCTTTATTCCAACTCCAGACGGACACGCAAGCTACGATGCTAAATACTGCAAAAGCATTCCTGGCAGATACTACGGATATGCAGATGGTCTTCACTCTAGCATTTCGAGCATCTACGGACAAAGCAACTTTGAATACGACCCTAAAGTCCTTACCGGCAACTCCGGCTTCACTAACCTAAAATCGGCCGTTACTACTACTGGACACACTTTCTACGAATGGAAATTCCCACTTTCTGTGCTAGGTATCTCTGCCGATTACATCGAAAAATACGGTATTGGCGTTATGTACATTGACATTTATGGTTCTAGCCCTGTAGGTGGAACTCCATACGATCCTTCTTACTTTGACAACGCAAAAAAATCTTACTCGGCAGACACATCTACAAGTAAAGAAAAAGAAGACGAAGACGTTATTACCTACGCTCCTGCTCGTATTGGTAAACTATTGGCTCTTCCAGAAGATGACAACGAAGACACCGAACAACCCGGCGGAAGCATCAAACCCGACGGTGGTGGCACTTCTGCAGTAGAAGACATTGAAGCAGACAATGGCCCTGTTGAATACTTCAACCTAATGGGCATTAAGATTACCGAACCCCAACCCGGCGAAATTGTTATTGAACGTCGCGGAAGCAAAGTAAGCAAAAAGATTTACTACTAATAATATGATTCTTATTGCAGACAGTGGTTCTACCAAAACCGCATGGACATTGGTAGAAAAAGCCGATAACGTTATTAAAACCGACGGAATTAACCCTGTTTTTATGAATAGTGGCTGTGTAGAAGAAATTCTACGCAGCCAATTATTACCCCAATTGGGCGAACAAGCAATTGTCACCGAAATTTATTTTTACGGAGCAGGTTGCGCATCGGCCGAAAAAAACAACCTTGTAAAACAAGCCTTGCAAAACGTTTTTGGGGATATAAAAATAGAAATTGCGTCCGATTTATTGGGTGCTGCACGCGGCCTCTGCAAACACCAAAGCGGCATTGCCTGCATCATGGGAACAGGCTCAAACTCATGCCTTTATGAAAACGGCAACATCCGTTGGAACGTACCTGCCTTGGGTTTTATTTTGGGCGACGAAGGTAGCGGAGCTGTTTTAGGCAAACTACTTATGGGCAACCTATTTAAAAATCAATTGCCCGATGTGGTGAAGCAAGATTTTGAGCAGACATACGGACTAACTATGATGGATGTTATAGAAAAGGTGTATCGCACACCCCTACCCAACCGTTTCTTGGCATCGTTCGGACCGTTTATTTCCAAACACATTAACCAACCCGCCGTATATAATATGGTGTACGATGCGTTGGAAAGTTTTATTGTACGCAACGTAAAACAATACCCCTACACCACACTGCCTGTTTATTTTACAGGGTCGATAGCCTTTTATTTTGCCGATATACTAAACCAACTAGCCGATAAGCATGGTTTCACCATCGGTCGCATTGACCAAGATCCGCTACAAGGGTTGGTGGAGTTTCATCAATAATTCCTCCTCCAAGGAGTATATTTCCCCGATAGAAAGCGGCAGCTTGCCCAGGTGCTACGGCTGTTAGAGGTTCATGAAGGCGAACAAGCAAGGTATTATCGGGCTGAAGCGTAACGGTACAGCGATTTTCTTGTTTTCGGTAGCGAATTTTAACAACAACATCCTCTTTGCCTAAAAGTTGCGATGGGTTGATGATGTTACAATCCTTTAGGCGCATCTGCGTGCGCTCTAACGACTTTAAATCACCCAGTACCACTTTGTTTTCTGCCGGCACAATCTCCTTTACAAAAACAACCTTATTGAGGTTGATTCCCAAACCTCGCCTTTGACCAATGGTATAAAACGGATAGCCCTGGTGCCAACCTATAAAATTCCCCAT
>CAJGDW010000054.1 GCA_904502115.1 Paludibacteraceae bacterium
TAGAAGAATTAGAAAATGTAGGAACAGCTGGTATGTACGATTATCAGTTAAGTATATTGGGCGAGCAAACCGATAATACGTTTGCATTTGCCTATTGCGACTCAAAAGTAAACTCAGATGCTAAAATAGAGTTGGCCTTTGAAGATGGTGTGGCTCGTCAAATTAACAAAATGTCGGTGGTAATGACCGCATTGCCCATTTACAGCCTTCTATACGGTAGCGATTTTAGCGAAGCGTACGACGATGACGATTACCTAAAACTAGTCATTACCGGTTATGCCGAAGATGGCAGCACCCAAGAAATAGAAGTAATGTTGGCCGATGGTGCAGACCCTTCTACATGGGTAGTGGATTGGACCGAAGTAGATTTGTCATCGCTTGGAAAAGTAACCAAACTTGCTTTCCACATGGACGAAGCACAACAAATTAGCTACGATGGCGGTGAAACCATTTATTATAAATCTCCTTTATATTTTGCTATCGATGATGTGGAAGTTCAACTATAAGAACCTAGCTAAATGGGCGATGATTACGCTGTTGATGGGTGGCTTTGCCGCCTGCAACAGCGATCAAGATGTGTTTGGTCCCGATGCAGATACACCATCGGGTCCTTCCCATCCATCTGACCCCTCTACGCCTGTGTCGTATTATCGACCCAAAACCAGCGAATCAAAAGCTACTTTTGACCAAGTATACCAGTATATGCCCGCCCCAGGTCAGTTTATCAACGAGCTAAAAACGGGTGGATTTGACAGTACGCATACCACGCAAGAAGCAGCCAATTTGTATGCCAAAGAGCGCCTTGATAAAGGCATTTGGGTGTCGTTAGGGGGCTTTGGTGGTTACATTGTGTTGGGTTTTGACCACAGCATCGACAATACAGGCGGGTACGATTTTGCCATTGTAGGCAATTCGTTCAACAATTCGTCCGAGCCTGGCATTGTATGGGTAATGCAAGACGAAAATGGCGACGGATTGCCCAACGATACGTGGTACGAACTACGCGGTAGCGAAACAGGCAAGGAAACAACCATTCAAAACTATGCCGTTACTTACTATCGCCCCGAAACCGTACAAAGTCCTGTAAAATGGACCGATAGTGAGGGAGCTAGTGGCGAAATAGATTACTTAAAAGCTTATCACAATCAGGATTACTACTATCCGCTTTGGGTAGAAAGCGATACCTATACCCTGGTAGGCACGCGTTTGGAGCCTAAAAACTACGACCAATCGGGCAAAGGTACGTATTGGGTATTGCCCACCTTTGATTGGGGGTACGTCGATAACTTTAGCAGCATCGATCGTCCTACCGAAAAATCGGTTGATAATCGTTTTAGAATTTCCGATGCCATGGACCAAAACGGCAATGCCGTATCGCTCGCTTACATCGATTTTGTAAAGGTACAAACCGCCATCAACAGCAAAAGTGGCTGGTTAGGCGAAGTCTCCACCGAGGTCGTCGGCGCCTACGATATAAATTTTAGTTACTGGTAATAACAACAATTCGAACGGCCCTTTTTCCCTTCGGTCAACAACACGTCGACAGGCTCAGTGACCGATAACTCCTAATTCCTAATTCCTAATTCCTAACTTCTAACTCCTAACTATCATGAGGTTTCTTTACCCAATCATACTGATTTTTCTAACCGCTTCTTGCATGCAGTGGGACTACGGTTACGAAGAAGATTTTACCGCACCCAAGCAGGGACTGTTCATTACCAACGAGGGCAATTTCCAGTACGGCAACGCCTCGCTCTCCTTTTACGACCCTGCAGCAGATACCGTGCAAAACGAAATCTTTTTCAGGGCCAATGCCATGAAATTGGGCGATGTGGCCCAATCCATGCTCATCAAAGACGACATTGGTTGGGTGGTAGTAAACAACTCGCACGTAGTGTTTGCCATCAATACCACCACATTCAAAGAAGTAGGGCGCATTACCAATTTAACATCGCCCCGTTACATGCACTTTGTATCCGATACCAAGGCCTACATAACCCAATTGTGGGATAACCGCATCTTTATTGTCAATCCCAAACGATACGAAATTACGGGCTACATTCTTTGCCCCAACATGACCATGGAGAGCGGTTCTACCGAACAAATGGTGCAAAAAGGCAAGTACGTGTACGTAAACTGTTGGTCGTACCAAAATAGGATACTAAAAATAGATACCGAAACCGATCAGGTAGTAGATGAGTTAACCGTCGGCATTCAGCCCACCTCGTTGGTACTCGATGCCAACGGCATGCTTTGGACCATAACCGATGGCGGTTACGAAGGTTCGCCCTATGGCTATGAGGCGCCATCACTCTACTGCATCGATCCCGACCAGATGCGCATTACCAAGCAATTTCGTTTTGCCATGGGCGATAGCCCCTCCGAAATCCAGCTCAGCGGCGATAAAAAGACCCTTTACTGGATAAACCGAGCTATTTGGAAAATGTCTATCGATGCTACGGTGTTGCCACAAACGCCCTTTTTGCCCGATCAGGGTACACTTTACTACGGCCTAACCATTTGTCCCACATCGAACGATGTATACGTGGCCGATGCCATCGACTATGTGCAACAAGGCAAAATTTATCGCTATAACAGCGATGCGAATTTAATAGATGAATTTTATGTAGGCATCATTCCGGGTGCTTTTTGTTGGAAACCATGATGAAAAACAAGATATGGATAGTGGTGCTATGGGCGCTATTTTTGCCCATTTTATCGGCACAAACGGCCTCGGCAAGCAGGCTTAAGAAAGGTGTTGTATTAGACGATGTAACCGTATGGGGAAAACGTCCACTCTCCGAGGTAGGCGTGCAAAAAACTACCTTCGATTCTGTGGCGCTCAAAGAGAATATTGCCCTTTCTATGGCCGATGTATTGAGCTATAACTCGTCCGTTTTTGTAAAAAGTTACGGCAGAGCCACCCTTTCTACTGTATCGTTTAGGGGCACATCGCCCTCGCATACGCAAGTAACCTGGAACGGCATGCGTTTGAACAATCCCATGCTGGGTATGACCGATTTTTCCATGATTCCATCGTACTTTATTGACGATGCTTCGCTGTTGCACGGTACCTCGTCGGTCAACGAAACGGGTGGGGGATTGGGTGGCTCCGTAAAGATGAGCACCAAACCTGCCAATGCCCAAGGTTTTGGTGTGCAGTACATTCAAGGGGTAGGTTCTTTTTCTAGTTTCGACGAGTTTTTGCGCCTAACCTACGGCGATGCGCATTGGCAAGTTTCAACCCGTGCCGTACTGTCTACATCGCCCAATAATTTTACCTACCGCAACCACGATAAGAAAGATAACATCTACGACGAGAATATGAACATCGTCGATCAGTATTATCCCATCGAAGAGAACAAAAGCGGGGCTTATCAAGACTTTCATTTGTTGCAAGAGACCTATTACAATACCGGTACGGGACATCGTTTTGGGTTGAATGCGTGGTATTTGCAGTCCAAACGAGAGTTGCCCATGCTTACCACCGATTATGCCGACAATACGGCCTTCGAAAATGTGCAAAAAGAGCGCACCTTTAGGGGTATTCTATCGTACGATTATAGTAAAAATACGTGGAAGGTAGCCGCCAAAGCAGGCTATGTAAATACCTATCTTACCTACGATTACAAGCGCGATGTAGGCAACGGTAATATGGCCGCCATGACCCAATCGCGTAGCAGCATTCATACAGCATACGCCCAGGCCGATGCTACTTATTGTATAGGTACCCAATGGATGTTTACTGCCAATTTGGCCTTTTACCAGCATTTTGTAGAAAGCCGGGACAAAAATATCATCAAAATAGATGGTGATAAAGCCATTGTGGGATATAAAAAGGCGCGTACCGAGCTGTCGGGTGCAGTGTCGGCCAAATGGCAACCCATCGACCGTTTGGGCATGTCGTTGGTGTTGCGCGAAGAAATGTACGGAACCGATTTTTCACCCTTGATTCCTGCCTTTTTTATCGATGGAGTTCTGTGGCCTAAGTTGGGGTTGACGGCCAAGGCATCGGTGTCGCGCAACTTTCGCTTCCCAACCCTGAACGACTTGTATTTTTTGCCCGGTGGTAACCCCGATTTAAAGCGCGAAAGCGGTTGGACGTACGATGCAGGGTTGGCATTTGCCGTAGGCAAGCAGGGTGTTTACAACCTGTCGGGTAGTGCCACCTGGTTCGATTCGTACATCAGCGATTGGATTATCTGGCTACCCACTACCAAAGGCTTCTTTTCGCCCCGAAACATTAAGGATGTACATGCTTACGGTGTGGAATTAAAGGCCGATGCGCTGTTTCAACTCTCCGAAAATTGGAAGTTAGACCTAAGCGGATCGTTCTCGTGGACGCCCTCTATTAACCACGGTGAACCGCTTTCGCCTGCCGACCAATCCATCGGTAAGCAGCTGCCCTATGTGCCAGAATACACTGCCAGCGTTATTGGTAAGTTGAGCTATAAAACCTTCTCGTTTATGTACAAATGGAACTATTATAGCGAACGATATACCATGTCGAGCAACGATATAACCCTTACAGGCAAGTTGCCCGATTATTTTATGAGCAACATATCGGTAGAGAAATTATTGCTCTTTGATTGGGCAGATATATCGCTCAAATTCAACATCAATAACTTGTTTAACGAAGATTATCTTTCGGTGCTATCGCGCCCCATGCCCGGTATCAACTTTCAACTCTTTTTAGGCATAACTCCTAAATGGCGTTAGTATGGTCTTCGCGTAAAACAATTCGGTCCCTGAGCCCCCTCACACCCTGCACGCCCGTAGGGTGTGCAATAAAAAATTGCATAATCATGTTTTTTTTTCTTACCTTTACAAGGTGTTTCTCAAGGATTGAAACACCAATGTATCGGATATGAATTTTTTTACCAATAAATTTATGAAAAAGTTATTTTACTTCTTTATCATCTTGCTTGCAGTAGCCTTTGCAGCATGCGATAATGGTCAGCCCGAAGGTCCTTCTAATCCAGACCAACCTTCAGACCCAAGCACTGGCACTTTTGTTGCAAAACCTTTCTCTGTTTCTGCTACTAAAACGGTTACTTTCTCTCCTGGTAATTTGCAGTATCATCCTGTCAATGATGAGTGGCGTTTTGCTCCAAACCAAACTGATTATATCGGTGAGGCTAATGCAAATATAAGTTCATCTTACAATGGTTGGATCGATTTGTTTGGTTGGGGTACAGGTAATAATCCTACAAATGCAAGTACTGATGATAACGATTACCAAACCTTCGTTGATTGGGGTGTGAATCAAATAGGTAGTTATGCTCCTAATACTTGGCGTACATTAACTGACGATGAATGGGAATATATAATAGAGAAGCGTTCTAATGCAGATAAATTAAAAGGTGTAGCACAGGTAAATGGTGTTAATGGTTTGATTCTTCTTCCAGACAGTTGGAATTGCCCAAGTGGTGTTACATTCAAGTCAGGTTTTGATGATGATGAAGGTCCAGAATATTATGCATCTTACCAAACCTTCAGTGCTTCAGAATGGGCTACGTTAGAGGCTTCTGGTGCTGTATTTTTTCCTGCTGCGGGCATCCGCTTTTTCGATGGCAATGTGTTCAACGTAGGTTTCCTCGGGTACTATTGGTCTTCTACGCCCAATGGTTCAAATTACGCCCTTTACCTTCTCTTCTGTTCGAACGGCGTGGGCATGAGCAACTACAATCGTTGCTTCGATCACTCTGTTCGTTTGGTTCAGAATTAAATTTAGCAGAGCACGTTAGTGCTACGTTAAATTCCCTTTTTTATTCTTTCTCGATTTTGTTCCAAGCGTTAGCAAGGCAAAATCGAGATTTTTTATACCTTTGCCGTTGTCTAAAACATCCATGCTTGTCTATTAACGACAAGCGACAGTTATCATCTTAATTTTATAATCTTATGAACAAAAACCTTTCCGAAAGCAACAGTGCGTTGCATAGCATTCAAAATGCTAATCAGAATCAAATTATTATGTATCGCCCTGACGATACCATTAGCCTCAATGTTCGTTTGGAAAATGAAACAGTGTGGCTAACTCAGATACAAATAGCAGAACTATTTGGGGTGAAACAGCCTGCCATATCTAAGCATATTAGTAATATTTATTCAAGCGGAGAATTATTAGAAAACGGCACATATTCCATTTTGGAATATATGGGTAATGATGGTCGTCAAAAATACATAACAAAGTATTATAATTTAGATGTTATATTGTCTGTTGGTTATCGGGTAAATAGTGTGAATGCTACTCGTTTTCGTCAATGGGCTAACAAAGTATTGAAAGAATATTTGCTGCGCGGTTATGCCGTAAATCAGCGAGTTAATCAATTAGAAGATAAAATAGATAGGCGTTTTGCCGATTATGACCAAAAGATAGAGAATTTGAATCAGCAGGTTGATTTCTTTGTAAAAACATCGTTGCCTCCTAAAGAAAAAGTTTTCTTTGACGGTCAATTGTTCGATGCTCACGTGTTAATGAGCCAGTTGGTAGAGTCGGCAGAAAAGCGCATCGTGTTAATCGATAATTACATAGATGAATCTGTTTTGACCTTGCTTTTAAAGCGTAAGAAGCATGTTCCCGCTACTGTTTATACCATGCAGATGAGTAGCGCTTTTAAATTGGATTTACAGAAGCATAATAAGCAATATTCGCCAGTAGCGGTAAAAATTTACACCAAGGCACACGACAGGTTTTTAATTATAGACGATAAAGTATATCACGTAGGTGCATCAGTCAAAGACCTTGGCAAAAAACTATGTGCCGTGTCGTTGCTCTCTTGCATCGATGCCGACGAAATGATAGGTAAATTGTAAAGGGTGCGGATTTGTTTTTTACGAAATTTTATTACCTTTACAATTGACTAGCAACAAGCGACTAGCGACAAATGACTGGCCATGTAAAAATACGGCTTTTGGTGCTTCTTAGCATGTGCTTATGCCTTCCCCTTGGGGCACAAGTAAGTCCTTATTTTGACATGAAACTACTTAAAACCGTATCGGTAGGGGCGTATCAAGGGGTAAATCCTATTTTTGTGGCCGATTTAGATGGCGATAATATGCCCGAATTGGTAACCGTACAATCCGACTATCGCGATAATGCGGCAACCTTGGTGATTGTGTCGGGAGCAGCATCGTACAAGCAAACTCGCATTCACTTTGGATCGTCGTATGGTACGCCAGGGGTGTCGTTTGGCTATGCTTGCGGTGCCATTGCATTGGCTAGAACGCAATTGCCCAATGGCAGTAAACGAGGTACTATTTATGTGGTAGCCGGTACTGCTCAACAAAAATTGTTGTATGCCTACGCCTATTATGGCCCCGATCATGTAGAAGAGGTTGCTTCGGTTGCGCTGCAACAAAACCTTTACGGAAACCCTGCAGTGACCGATTTTGACGGCGACGGACGCGACGAAGTATATGTGGGCAACGAAGTATTCGATGCATATTTGCTCAACCCCATAGGTAGTGGAGCTGCTGGCAATGTAGGCAGACACATGCAACACGATGGTGCTATGTTCTCGCTATCGGTTGCTGCCGATGTATTGCCCGAATTACCCGGAAAAGAATTGGTTTGCGGTAACCAACTATACAGTGTGCATCCTAACCAATCACCAACGGGGGTGCGTTTGGTGCAAACCGTAGGCGATGATGCCCAAGATGGTTCGGCATTGGTGGCTGATTTTACAGGCGATGGTAATCTTGATATTTTGGTGCGCGATATAAACGGGCAACTCTCGTTGTATAACCCTGCCACCAACCAATGTCTGTTTCACAAAGATTATTTACCCATGCGGGCTTATCCTGCTGTGGGCGATATAGACGGCGATGGTTTGCCCGAAATAGTTGGTCTAAAAGACAATCATACCTTGGCGGCGTATAAGTACGTGCCTGCTCGTGGGTGTTTGCGCGAATTTTGGACCATGCATCACACCGATGTTTCGTCGCAAACGTCTATGACGTTATTCGACTTTAACGTCGATGGTAAACAAGAAATTGTTTACCGCGACGAAACATCGCTGCGCGTCATCAACGGCAGTGGTAAAAGCCACGTTACAGGCAACGATACCATCCAATCGGGTAGGCGAGTGGCGTATAATTTGGCTGCCTTTCAGGTGTCGTCCGTTACCAAAAGCGAGTATCCTGTGGTGGCCGATGTAAACGGCGACGGCAAAACCGAAATTGTAGTTGGCGGTACGTTGTACATCCCTTACAAAGACGGCAACGCCACCATCAACATTTTTGGTGCAAACATCGTGCCCTGGGCCCCATCCCCGCCCCGCTGGACCAGCTATGTAAATCGTCATTAGTCGCTTGTTGCTTGTCGCTCGTTGCTCGTTGCTTCGCAACGTTAAATCGATGAACCGCAGAATCGTTAAATCGTTTAGTTGTTTAGTCGTTTAGTCGATTCCATTCGGTCCCTGAGCCTGTCGAGTTTCTTGAGCAGCGAGAGCAGAAGCAATGCGGTCACTGAGCTTGTCGAAGTGCCCAGCATTGATTATGCCGAGTCGCAAAAGAAATATCAAAGTGCCCGAATAATAGTTAAATCGCAGAATCGTTTAATCGTAATAAAAAAACGAATCAACGATTAAACGATTAAACGACTCAACGACTAAACGCATCAACGCCTAAAGTTGCGATTAAGCGAGAGCAGAACAAATTTATTTGTTTTGCCGACAGTTGCGATTAAGTGAGCGCAGAAGCAAAGTTTACTTTGATTATGCCGAACGTGAGCAACATGAGCGAAGCTAACGTGAGCAACTTCATGAAATGCGAAGCATTGAATAAACAACTAAACAAAAATAAACGATTCACCGATTCACCGATTAGTCAGTAAAAAATATGAACAAGAAAAACCTTATCTTATTTCAAGTATTCAGCATTCTAGGGTTAATGGCCTCTATCTTTTTGTGCGTTACCCTAGGCGATACCACCAGTTATGTACTAGCCGGATTGTTCCTATTCTCGGCAGTGTTCTTCATCTATCAAATGCGCTATTTCAAAAACAAAGACAACAATAAAAAATAACCATGCTAAAACGTATATTACTTGCCTTGTGTTGCCTAGTAGGCAGCATGAGCCTTTATGCGACCATCCCCCAGGATACCACCGTAGTGGTAGGTAAATTGCCCAATGGCTTAACCTATTACATAAAGCACAACAATTACATACCCAATCGGGCTGCTTTTCATATTGCTCAAAAAGTAGGTTCCATTCAAGAACAACCCGAACAACGTGGTTTGGCGCACTTTTTGGAGCA
>CAJGDW010000055.1 GCA_904502115.1 Paludibacteraceae bacterium
GATTTCGTCAAACTCCTCGTCGGCATATACAGGGGCGTAGGTGTGCGCTTTGCTTCCCATTTCTTCGAATGCTAAACGAGCTTCGCACAACGAACTTGCCGTTGAATAGGGAATGTATTCCCTAATAATAGGGAATGCAGACCACATCGCAAAAGCCTTAAAGGCCAAGATGACTTCCACCTCGGCCTTTTGCTTTACATATTGTATTAACTCCAAATTGTTACGCAACAACTTTTCATCCAAAACGTAACAAGGAGAAGGAATTTTTGAATAATCCATTATAGTTCTAAATCGCCATTAACCACTTCGTGCCAAGGCAAACCGCTTTCTGCCACTTTTTTCATGAATGGATCGGGATCAAACTCTTCTACGTTAAACACCCCTGCTCCACTCCATTGTCCAGTCATGAACATATAAGCACCTGTCATAGCAGGCACACCAGTGGTATAGCTAACACCTTGCATACCGGTTTCTTCGTAGGCTGCTTGGTGGCTGCAATTGTTGTAAATGTAGTAAGTTTTTGCTTTGCCATCGCACATACCTTTAATGCGGCAACCAATGGATGTCCAACCGGTATAGTTTTCACCCAAGTCTTGTGGATTTGGCAATACCGCTTTTAAGAATTGAATAGGAACAATTTTTTGTCCGTTGTAATCAATTTCGTCGATACGGGCCATACCAATGTTTTGGATAACACGCAAGTGAGTTAGGTATTCTTGACCAAATGTCATCCAGAAACGAGCACGCTTGATGGTTGGGAAGTTTTTCACCAACGATTCCAATTCTTCGTGGTACAACAAGTACGATTCACGAGGACCAATTTCTGGATAGGTAATGGGTTGATGAATTTCTAACGAACCGGTTTCTACCCATTTACCATCTTGGTAGTAACGACCTTTTTGGGTAATTTCACGAATGTTGATTTCGGGATTGAAATTGGTTGCAAAAGCATGGTGGTGATCGCCTGCGTTGCAGTCTACAATATCCAAATAGTGAATTTCATCAAAATGATGTTTAGCAGCGTATGCTGTATAAACACCGGTTTGTCCTGGGTCAAAACCACAACCCAAGATAGCAGTTAAACCTGCTTCTTTAAAGCGATCGTGATAAGCCCATTGCCATGAATATTCAAATTTAGCTTCGTCTTTTGGTTCGTAGTTAGCAGTATCCAAGTAATTGCAACCTGCTTGCAAGCAAGCTTCCATAATGGTTAAATCTTGGTATGGAAGTGCCACATTGATAACTAACTTAGGTCCAAAAGCTTTAAACAAAGTTACCAATTCCTCTACATTATCGGCATCAACTTGCGCTGTTTGAATGTCTACACCATAACGTTTTTTTACATCGGCAGCAATCACATCGCATTTAGATTTTGTACGGCTTGCCAACATAATTTCAGTAAATACGTCGGTATTTTGCGCTACTTTATGCACCACTACAGTACCTACTCCACCTGCACCAATAATTAATACTTTACCCATATTCAATAATACTTTTCTAAATTCTAGTTTTTAATTAATCGTCCCACTCAGAAGTTTTTTTCTTGGTTGGGATGTTAAATGACAACATAACTTCGTGAGAAGTCCATGCTACATCGCTCAACTCGCCAGCATTCAAGTCGCAAGAGTAACCAATGCGCAACCATTCCCACTCAAAACCTACGTTCAAATAAGCTGTCGACAAAGTTCTATAACCCAAACCTGCCCAGAAATAGTTACAGAAGAAGGCAGTTACGTTTACGTCAGCTACGTGGGTTTGACCAGTATAATAGTAACCTGCTGCAGGAGAAATCATCAACTGATCCATGCATGGAATAGAACCACGTGCATACAAGTGATAAGTAGGCATGATGGTCAAGTTGTTCATATCTTCTTCGGTTACAAAATAACCAGGAATGTGGTTGATAGAGAAACCAGCCATGATGTATGGGTTCGAATACTCGATACCGATACTAGCATCGAACGATGTCAAACTTTGATAGGTATCAGGGAAACCTTGACCACGTTCTTCTTCGTCTACCAACACGTGACGGTTAGGATCGAAACTTTTGTGAGCAATACCCAAGCCCACACCAAACGAGAACAAGTTTTTCTTGCCAAAGTTTAAGTGGTAAGCATAAACAGCTTTTGCTTGGAATTGAGTATAAGCAACACCCGATCCGTCGTACGAGAAGGTAATACCGACACCCGAGTTTGCTTTGTCAAAATAAGAATGCACGTTTAACAAGGTTGAGAAGGGAGCACCTTGCGCACCAGCATATTGGAAACGGTTCAACGAGAAAATGTTCACATTTTCGTCGTTACCAGTACCAGCAGGGTTCACAGCAATACGAGAGAACAACTGCTCGGTTAGCACAAAGTCATTTTGTGCAAAAGCGATGGTAGTACTAACTACTAAAGCCGAAAGTAATAAAACTAACTTTTTCATAATACGTTATCCCTTATTGTTGTGTTTTCTTTAAATAATCTTGCTTTAACGCTTCGTTACGTGCATCAATGGCAGCATCTTCTGCTTTAGCAGCTTTTGCTTCATCGGTGGTTTCGTCGTATTGCTCAATATCTTTGTCATCGTCTAAGATAATACGAACTTCTACACGACGGTTTTGTGCGTGTTCTTCTTCGGTTTGTGCATTAGGCACTTGCAAGCGACGTTTACCGTAACCAACAGCTTCCATTACGCTAGGATCGAATCCTTCGCGTTCAACCAACAAATCTTTGATGGTTGTTGCACGACGTAATGACAATTTATCGTTGTATGCATCCGAACCACGAGAGTCGGTGTAACCTGCAATTTCAAAGCGGCAATCTGGGAAGTTCTTCATTTCGGTTGCCAAACGATGCAAGTCTTTGTAGAATTCTTCGTTCAAGATATCACGGTCAAAGTCGAACAAGAAGAATACCCAGTAGAAACGACGTTTCTTTTCTTCGTAGGTAGGTTCTGGTTCGGGTTCTGCAGGAACAGGGTGGAATAAATAAATGTCTTCGTTGCCTGCACGATTCGAAATCAACATAGGAACAGAATCCACTACCAACATGTTGTAGTTTTCGCCACCTTCGTTGTAAGGTTCAGCAAATTTGATAGGTTCTTTCCAAGTGGTATCTTGAGCAGCTGCAGAGAATACTGCCATTTGACCATCGCGTGCACTAGAGAAGTATAGAATGCTATCGCCTTCCAATACAGCCCAGTCGTCGTCTGCGCTGCTGTTCACTTCTTTTACATTCACTGGATACGACCAAATGCGTTTTTCTTCGTCTTCGATTTCTACATAATAGATATCACGACCACCTGCTCCACCTTCCATGGTAGAACTAAAGTATACACGGCTGCAATCTTGATTCATGGTTGGATTGTAGAATCCTTCGATATAAGGCAAACGATAGTTCCAACCTGCACTTTGCATGAACGAGATACCTGTACGCGATTTCAAAGTACCTTGAATACGCATACGTTTACCAGGTTGCCATTTGCCGTTGATATCCGAAATACTTTCGTACAAATAGTCTGCTTTGTATTCGTCGTTGTATTGGCTATAATACAAACGGTTGCGTTTTTTGTCGAATGCCACGGTACCCGACACTTTGATCAATTCAAAGTCGGCACACACTTGTGGGTTATCTAACTCACCAGCTGAGTCTAACTTGGTAATAAATACTTGTTCACCACGAACAAATACAAAAGTACTATCCTTGTAAGGTGACAAAGCATACTCTTTCTCGTCGGTTCTACTTACAGTAGGATCTAACGTGTATCCTTCACTGTATTTAGGACTGATGGTTGCCCATAACATAACGGGTAACAACCACAACATACTTATAAAAATCCTTCTCATATTATAAGATTAAAGTTTATTTCTTAAATACTTCAATTGTACCTTTTTTCACATTGCCATCAGGCAAGTTTACTACATAATAGTAAACACCTGGTACAGCCAATTTACCATCGCTCAAATAACCATCCCAACCATTATCGGTAGTGATAAGTGGCATACCAAAACGGTTAAAGATTTCGGTATGGAAGTTAGGATCCATGTCTTTCACAAAGGTATCATTCAAACCGTCAAGTACATAAGGAGTAAAGACGGTTGGCCATTGTACGGTTACCCTAGCAGAATCGGTAGTTGTACCACATTCGCCATCAAATACAATGGTATACTCAGAGTCGATGTATGGTTTATAATCTGCCAACGACTCAACTTGCTCACCATTAACCAAAACGCTGTATTCGGCAGCTTGGCCTACATAATTAGGAGTAACCACAAACGATGGCACACCACCAATGGTAATCAACTGTTCTTTGGGTTGGATTTCCAATTCGGGCGAAGCAGATTTCATCGAAATGTATACTTCTTTTGCATCACCTGCTTGGTTTTCGCAATAGCTGTCGGTTTCTACGGTTACGTATACGTATGTATCTTGCTCAACATTCTTAAGTTCATAATCATAGCCAGTATGAAGCAACGATTCTGCTGCTAGATTAGGATCTGAATACCATCTGATTACCACACTGGTTTGGTCTTGGTCGAACATTTCTACTGCCGACAAGATGATATCCGATTTAGGACAAATGCTTGCACCTTCTGCTGCAATATTAGCATCGATAGCATAATCTTTTACATTTACAATTATAGGCAAGCTATCAGAACCGCAAGTATAGATTTCTTCTCTGTAAGCGGTTACATAGTATGTATTTTTTCCAGGAACAGAAGGATCGAATGTAGTAACTTCTTCTCCATCTTCAGTCTTGAAGACTAAGTATTTACATTTGTTATCGTTGGTTACCAAGGTTTTAAGCAATTCTTCTGAAGCTCCTTCGATAACGCAATCTACGTAATCTTTCACTGTAGGATTAGGAGAATAATCTTTTACACGATAACGCACTTTGATGGTATCGCTAGGGCAAAAACCTTCTGGTGCATTGTAAACATACAATGAATCTGTTTTTGGCTTATCTGTATAGAAATAAGCTTCTGTAGATGGAATAACCTTGTAGTCCATATCCATCCAGATCAAGTTCAACGAACTGCCTGTACCTGTACCTTCAATCAAGAAATCGTAAGAAATTTTTTCGGTAGGATTACCGGTTCTACATTGGTTGTATGCGAAAATTTCGTTAGGACGTTTCTTACTTGGCGTATCTGCTGCATCGTTAAAGGTAATAATGGTTTCACCTTTCATTTGTGCTGATGTTTGGTCTTCGTAGCTATCAAATGTATCGTTATTTAACGATGAAACATACGATTTGATGCTTATAGAGGGAACATCGTTGCTAATTACCTTGAATTTTAAGCCAAGACCAGCACTTGCTTTTGATGGGAATACAAAACCTGCACGCCATACATGGGTAACGGTATTGAATTCAACACAAACAGTCTCTTCGTCTAATTGCAATACAGCAGGATCCCACTCTACTACAGCAAATACGTTATTAGCATTACCTGCAGCATTATTAAACAACGAAACGCTGTAAATAAACTCATCGCCCACGCAGACTTTTTGTACATCAGCACTCTGTGTCAATTGCATATCGTTGCAAGCTTTGGTAGTCACGATTGCAACTTCTGAGGTTGTAGCACACAACAAATCATTATCGTTGTACAATTGTACACGGTACTGAGTTTCGTTAGCAATATTGCTTGGAGTGGTAAAGGTAGCGCTGTTGGTTCCCACATTGCTCCAATCTGCATCGCCGGGAGCCATTACTTGCCATTGGTATTTGGTTACAGGACTTGCATCAATAGAAAGTGTTGCAGTCGAACCTTCGCAAATTTCATCACCTACAGGTTCTGTATTGATAGAAGGACGCGCTACTACTTGAACAGCAACGGTACCACTGGCCCAACGTTCACAAACAGTAGCATCAATATATTTTTCTACCACTTTTACTTTAACCGTATTGGTTCCTACTGGCCATTGATAGTCTTCTGCAGTAGCATCTTTGTAAAGTTCATTAATATCAACTATCATATAACCACAACCAGCAGTTTCTTCGCGGTATTGAACCTCTTGCATAAGTGGTTGGTTGTTTACGTAAATATCAAAGTAAACAACATTGGTTATGTTATTAGAACTCAATTTCAACTTAGGCATTTTTGCATAAATACCATGATCAGGATCTGATTCACAGATTTTTGCCACATCCTCATAACTAGTTAATTGACTAGTACCGCATTCAATAGAATAGGTTAAGTTATTGCTAGAGAAAATCACATTGGTTTGTTTACCAACCGAATAATCGCCATTTTCGACACCTTTAATAATATCCAAATCGCAAGCACCTGCTGCTTTAACCGATGCAACAGCTACCAACTCAACACTACCAGGAACAGTTTCCATTAGGTCTGACAATGTAGGTTGTGCGTAATAATATCCGTTAGACAACGCAAATTCAGATACGTAAACATAAGAAGTATCGGTTCCTGAAATGGTACGTTTGTATAGTTGTATACAAGGGTCATTACCTAACGAACCAAAGTCTACTTGTTTTACGCGGATAGGTGCAGTTTCTTCTACATTACTTGCTTCTAATTCTTCAAACTGATTATCATCTTCATCGTAGAAATAAACAGAGAAAGAAGGCGTACACAAATCAAGACTGATATCATCAATCAACAAGTCGTTACCATCACCTGTAGCACCGTTATTATTGATAACTACACGGAAATCGCCATCAGCATCGTCTACTGTCCATTCTACTTCACTAAGTTGCCAACCTTCGTCGTAATTTACTTCTGAATGCACCACAGCAGCATCTTGCCATGTAGTAGAACCGGTTTCCCTGAACTGAATTTTCAACTCCATGTTAATGGGATTGAAAGTAACATTATCTTTACTTTTTACAGCAGCCGACGCAAAGTAAGCCGAGAATTTCAAGATGGAGTTTTTGGTAATGCTTGCCTTTTCTTCTGCAGTCAATTCGCGTTGATAAGCAATACCTGTACCCTTAAAGTTAATCATCAACATACCGCCGAAAGGAGCAGTTGTACCGTTGTTCATTAAAGTATGGTCGCGCAATTGACGGAACCAAACACCATTTGCCAAACAATCGTCAGTTACTGTTTCTTTCATATTACTACCATCACCACAACCGCAATAGTAAGGTTCTGCGACTACGGCATAATAACCATCGTTAATTTTATACGATGCTGGTTGATAAGTATAACCATCTACAATACCATCAAAGCTAGTTCTACTACCCGATCCTCTTACAGCTGTCAATTCCCCAAAATCTTCGCGGAACACGTTAGAGCCTTTAGTGTTTTCACCACAACTTTGTACGGTATAAATTACACAAATAGCACTGATAAAGTCGTCAGAATCTACCACCTTACGAGTTACTTTGTAGTAATTTCTATCACCAGAAGGAATTTCAGATCCAGATATGGTATAGGTATTTCCAGTGGTTTCGGTAATTTTGGTATAAGTAGCACCTTCGTCGTCCGATTTATACCAAATATATTTGCCTTCCGATTTATCGTCTGCTGTAGCAGTTAAGGTAATACTAGTAGGAGCTTCTGATTTATCAAACTCGCGAATATTGCTTGACAAAGAGATTTTAGCACCATGTTCGGCACAAGTCATACCGTGAATATAATAGTTACGAGCCTCGCCGTGGTGTTGACCATTTTCTTGCAATGCATAAATTTTAGCACGGAAAGTACCGGTAGCGCACGATGCTAAATAATCGTCATCCGCTTTGTTTTTAGAACCTAGGTTATAATTGTCAGATTGACCATCTTTCCAACCATTGTTCTCACCTACCCAATATTTATAATCAGCAGGGTTACCAGTATAATCTGGAATTTCTACCGTTACTTCGTATTCATAATTCTTTGATCCTGGCACAGGTGTAAAGGTATATTGTTCATCCCAACCTCCTTCTATATATACAGAAATTACGTAGGGCTCGTTTACACTGCCTGTGCTTCCTCCAGAAGTAGTCCAACTAATTTGTTTGGTAGAAGGATTAAAGGTAATGGTAGTTTCTGTAGAAGTAGGCAAACCCAAAGCACCTACTTTTTCATTACCATTTTGAACCAATGTAGTTGGATTGTTGGTAGTATAACTACTTACGCCATATTTGGTTCCATTTGAATCAAAGACCCAAAAATAGTTGTCGGATGTTGAGAATTTTTTTGTTAAAACATAATTGGAACCCGATTGAGTGAATTTCCAACTACTGTTATAACCATTAACATCTGCTCCATTCAAATAACCTCCTAAAGCATAATCAACTGCATACGCCATTGTCATGGTGCATAATGTCATCATGGCTGCGACAAACAGTCTTAAGAAGTTTGTTTTTTTCATTGCATTATAAAGTTTTAAGGTTTGAAACAAAAAGTCTATTTACAATATGCCTATATAAAGCGTACAAATATAATCGTTATTTTTAAAAAAACATAAAAAAATCCCCATTTCTATAACAGAAACGGGGATTTGAACTCAATTTGTTAAAATATTTTTCAATTATTGCACTTAATTTTGGAAAGTGTGCAAGTTTTAGAACTTAACAATTTCGATGGTACCTTTCTTCACATTACCATCGGGCAAGGATACAGCGTAATAATAAACACCAGGAACAGCCATTACATTGGCACCCATGTTTTTATTCATTACACCATCCCAACCATCGGCACCTTCGAATACTTGAATACCAAAACGGTTAAAGATAAGAACAGGCAAACCTTTGGCAAAGGTTTCGTTCATTCCATTATTGTTATAAGGTGTAAAGGCGGTTGGCCAGTTTACAACCACACTTGCCTCTTGGGTTAACGAGTTACATCTTCCGCTAGCGGCAATTTCAAATTGGGTATCAACGTAAACAGGAACAGTATACTCTTCGCCTTCTACTTGCAGTTCTTTGCCGTTGGCCATCCAACGATAACCTTCTACGTCTACCGATGATGGTATCAAGGTAATGGTTACAGGATCGTCGCCAATCATGATTTCGGTTTCCGATACTTCCATTTCAAAATCTACCAAACCTTCGATGTGTACGCTAAATGGCACACGCTGACTTTCGCAAGCACCCAAATTGGTATTGGATACGTAGTAGGTAGTGGTAGTATTCGATTGCGATGCATCAAAGGCGTCGGCTATAGGAGCCTCGTCGTTTTCGGATGCGTAGAAATTCAATTTATAGTAACCAGATGTTACCAACGAGCTAAATTTCTCAGATCCAGCTTTGGTACATTCGTCGTAATCGTTAATGGTAGGAGCAGGAGTTTCAGGTTTCAAATTAACTGCA
>CAJGDW010000056.1 GCA_904502115.1 Paludibacteraceae bacterium
CATCGTTAAAGGTTGGGATTCCAACTGGTTTGGTGGTAAAAACTATGGTGATACCATCTTGGAAGATTCTAAACTAAGAAAATACTTGCAAGCCCGTTTGGCTAAATGCAGCGTATCACGTATTGTTATTGAACGTACTGTTAAATTGATCACTATCACTGTTTGCACCTCTCGTCCCGGTATGATTATCGGTAAAGGCGGTCAAGAAGTTGATAAGTTGAAAGAAGAATTGAAAAAAATTACCGATAAGGACGTACAAATTAACATCTTTGAAATTAAGAAACCTGATTTGGACGCAGAAATCGTTGGTAACAACATCGCTCGTCAAATCGAAGGTAAATTTGCTTACCGTCGTGCTGTAAAAACTGCTATCGCAGCTACCATGCGCGCAGGTGCAGAAGGTATCAAGGTTCAAGTGTCTGGTCGTCTAAACGGTGCTGAAATGGCTCGTTCGGAAATGTACAAAGAAGGACGTACTCCTCTTCACACTTTCCGTGCAGACATCGACTATGCACAATGCGAAGCACTTACCAAGGTAGGTCTTATTGGTATTAAGGTTTGGATTTGCCGTGGCGAAGTTTATGGCAAAAAAGACCTTACTCCTCAATTTACCAACGCCAAAGAAGGCCACTCAATGGGTGGAAACAATGGCAAAGGTTTCAAAAAGAGAAAAAAATAATCTGTTAATTTCAAGAAATTATGTTACAACCTAAAAAGACTAAGTTCAGAAGACCCCAAAAGGGTACCATGAAAGGCAATGCTGGCCGTGGTAACCAATTGGCTTTTGGATCTTTCGGTATAAAGGCCTTGCAACCAAAATGGATTACCGGTCGCCAAATTGAAGCGGCTCGTATTGCTGTTACCAGATACATGCAACGTCAAGGTCAAGTATGGGTGAGAATTTTCCCCGATAAACCAATCACCAAAAAACCTGCAGACGTACGTATGGGTAAAGGTAAAGGTAACCCAGAAGGCTATGTAGCTCCTGTTACTCCCGGCCGTATGTTATTTGAAGTAGAAGGCGTTCCTTTCGCAGTTGCTAAAGAAGCATTGCGTTTGGCTGCTCAAAAACTTCCTATCACAACTAAATTTGTGGTAAGACGTGACTACGATTATGAATCTGAAAATGCGTAAATAGTATGAAAACAGCAGAAATTAAAAAGTTAGTAGACAAAGAGATTGTAGAAAGACTCGAAGGCGAAAAAGCTAACCTAGCTAAATTGAAGTTGAGCCATGCTATTTCTCCGCTTGACAATCCTAGTCAAATTCGTGAAACACGCAAAACTATTGCTCGTTTAGAAACCGAGTTGCGTCAAAGAGAAATTAATAAATAATAATACACCGGATATGAGAAACCTAAGAAAAGAAAGACAAGGAATCGTATCAAGCAACAAAATGGACAAAACCATTACCGTTGCTGTCAAGTGGAAAGAAAAACACCCTATTTACGGTAAATTCGTAAACAAGACAAAAAAATACCACGCACACGACGAAAAGAACGAATGTGGTATTGGTGATACGGTAAGAATTATGGAAACTCGTCCATTGAGTAAACTCAAAAGATGGAGATTGATTGAAATAATCGAAAAAGCAAAATAAACCATGATACAACAAGAATCAAGACTTACCGTAGCCGACAACAGTGGCGCAAAAGAAGTGCTATGTATTCGCGTATTGGGCGGTACTGGCAAACGCTATGCCACAGTAGGGGACATTATTGTTGTGGCTGTTAAATCGGTAATCCCCTCTAGTGATACTAAAAAAGGTGCCGTTTCGAAGGCAGTGGTAGTTCGTACCAAAAAAGAAATCAGACGTGCTGATGGCTCGTACATCCGTTTCGATGACAACGCTTGCGTTTTGTTGAACGGCGCTGGCGAAATGAGAGGCAGCCGTATCTTCGGACCTGTAGCCAGAGAATTGCGTGCAACTAACATGAAAATTGTTTCATTAGCACCCGAAGTACTTTAATTCGAAAAAACAATTCAGAGATGACAAAGTTACACATCAAAAAAGGTGATACCGTCTATGTAAACGCAGGCGATGACAAAGGTAAAATCGCTCGCGTTTTGGAAGTGCAAGTTGAAAAACAACGCGCTATCGTAGAAGGTGTTAATATGGTATCAAAACATACCAAACCTAATGCAAAAAGTCCACAAGGTGGCATTGTGAAAAAAGAAGCTCCCATTCACATCTCTAACCTAAACGTAGTAGACAAAAACAACAAACCTACTCGTATCGGTCGTAAAAAAGTGGATGGCAAATCAGTGCGTTACGCTAAAACAACAGGGGAGGAAATTAAATAATGAATACCGCTAGTTTAAAGAAAGATTACGTAGAACGCATTGCTCCCGCTTTGATGAAACAATTTGGTTACAAATCGAGCATGCAAGTGCCCGTTTTGGAAAAAATTGTTTTGAACCAAGGTTTAGGTGCAGCAGTTGCAGACAAAAAAATCATCGAAATTGCTATCAACGAAATGACTGCAATTTCTGGCCAAAAAGCTGTAGCAACTTATTCGAAAAAAGACATTTCGAACTTCAAGTTGCGTAAAAAAATGCCTATTGGTGTATGTGTTACCCTTCGTCGCGATCAAATGTACGAATTCCTAGAAAAATTGGTACGCGTTGCATTGCCTCGTATCCGCGACTTTAAAGGTATCAACAGCAAAATGGATGGCCGTGGAAATTATACCTTTGGTATCCAAGAACAAATTATTTTCCCAGAAATCAACATCGACGCTGTTTCTAAAATCATGGGTATGAACATTACCTTTGTTACTTCGGCTAAAACCGACGAAGAAGCTTATGCTTTGTTGAAAGAATTTGGTTTACCCTTTAAAAAATAAGGAATAGATTATGGCAAAAGAATCAATGAAAGCCCGCGAGGTGAAAAGAGCAAAATTAGTTGCCAAATTTGCTGCTAAAAGAGAACAACTTAAAGCAGAAGGCAATTATGAAGCTTTGCAAGCTCTTCCTAAAAATGCCTCTCCGGTTAGATTACACAACCGTTGCAAAATCACAGGTCGTCCTAAAGGTTATATGCGTGTATTTGGATTATCTCGTATCCAATTCCGCGAAATGGCTTCTAAAGGCTTGATCCCAGGTGTTAAAAAAGCAAGCTGGTAATCAAAAATAAACAAAAGAAAGTATAACTAAATATTGTCAGGGCAGTCCTGATTAATTTAATTTTTAACTTATGACAGATCCAATAGCAGATTATTTGACGCGTTTGCGCAATGCAATCAAAGCTGGCCACAAAGTAGTGGAGGTTCCTGCGTCAAATCTTAAAAAAGAACTTACCAAGATCTTGTTTGAACAAGGATATATCTTGAACTACAAGTTCGAAGAAGATGGTCCTCAAGGTACCATCAAAGTGGCTTTGAAATATGACAAAGCCGGTAAAGTAAACGCTATTAAAAAATTACAGCGTGTATCTACTCCAGGTTTGCGTAAATATGCAAGCCATAAAGATCTCCCACGTGTATTGAACGGTTTGGGAATCGCCATCATTTCTACCTCTAAAGGTGTAATGACCGACAAAGAAGCTCGCGAATTGAACGTGGGTGGTGAAGTATTGTGTTATGTTTATTAATTGAGGAGGATAGAAAGATGTCTAGAATTGGAAAATTACCTATCAGCATACCTGCCGGTGTAACAGTTACTGTTTCTGGCAACGAAGTGGCCGTTAAGGGTCCTAAAGGTGAGTTGAAACAAACCATCAATCCTATTATTTCTGTAGAAGTAAACGGTAACGAAATTGTTTGTACTCGCCCAAATGACGAAAAACAAACCAAAGCTATGCACGGTTTGTACCGCGTTTTGATTAACAACATGGTAGTAGGTGTATCACAAGGCTACAAACAAACTCTTGAATTGGTTGGTGTAGGTTATCGTGTATCTAACCAAGGTCAAGTAATTGAGTTTGCTTTGGGTTATACCCACAACATTTTCTTGAAACTTCCCAACGAAGTTAAAGTTGAAACTAAGAGCGAAAGAAACCAAAACCCTCTTGTTATCTTAGAAAGCTGTGACAAACAATTGTTGGGTCAAGTTTGTGCAAAAATTCGTTCGTTCCGCAAACCTGAACCTTACAAAGGAAAAGGTATTAAGTTCGTAGGCGAACAAATTCGTAGAAAAGCTGGTAAATCAGCAGGTGCCAAATAATTAAAAACGCAACGTCATGACAGATAAAATAGCAAGAAGATTAAAAATTAAAGCTGGTGTCCGTGGTAAAATTTCGGGCACCGCTGAAAGACCTCGTATGTCAGTGTTCAGAAGCAATAGCCAAATCTATGTGCAATTGATTGACGACACTGCTGCTAATGGTTCAGGTAAAACTTTGTTGGCTGAATCTTCGGTTGGTATCAAAGAAAAAATGACCAAAACCGAAAAATCGGCTAAAGTTGGCGAAATGATTGCTAAAAAAGCAATCGCAGCTGGTATCGAAACCGTAGTATTTGACCGTAACGGTTTCTTGTATCATGGTCGAGTTAAAGAAGTGGCAGAAGCCGCTCGTAAAGCAGGACTTAAATTTTAAGTATTATGGCAGATAAAAATAACAAAGTAAGATTAACGAACGAAAGTGAGTTAAAAGATAGATTAGTAGCCATTAATCGTGTTACTAAGGTTACCAAAGGTGGCCGTACCTTTACCTTTGCTGCTATCGTTGTTGTAGGTAACGAAGACGGTATCGTAGGTTGGGGTCTTGGTAAAGCCGGTGAAGTAACAGCTGCCATCGCTAAAGCCGTTGAGTCAGCTAAGAAAAACCTGATCAAAGTTCCAGTATTGAAAGGAACCATTCCTCACGAACAAACTGCACGTTTCAGCGGTTCTGAAGTATTCATCAAACCTGCAACCACTGGTACTGGTGTTAAAGCGGGTGGTGCTATGCGTGCCGTATTGGAAAGTGTTGGTATTACCGACGTATTGGCTAAGTCTAAAGGTTCTTCGAACCCTCACAACTTGGTAAAAGCCACTATTTTGGCTCTATCTGAATTAAGAGACGCTTATACCGTTGCTCAACAACGTGGTGTTTCTATGGAAAAAGTGTTCACCGGTAAATAATTAATACGATGGCAACAATTAAAGTTAAACAAGTAAAGAGTCGCATTGGCGCTCCTATCGACCAAAAAAGAACGTTGGATGCCCTAGGTTTAAGAAAATTGAACTCGGTGGTAGAAAAAGAAGATACCCCACAAATTTTGGGTATGATCAACAAAGTTAAACACTTGGTTGTAGTTGTGAAATAATTCTTTTTACATTTAAACAAAAAGAGACATGGATTTAAGTAATTTGAAACCTGCAGAAGGTTCTGTAAAAATACGTAAAAGAGTAGGTCGTGGTTCTGGTTCTGGTTTGGGCGGTACCTCTACTCGTGGTCATAAAGGTGCTAAATCTCGCTCTGGTTATTCGAGAAAGATTGGTTTTGAAGGTGGTCAAATGCCTATGCAACGTCGTTTGCCTAAATTTGGCTTCAAAAACATCAATCGCGTAGAGTACAAAGCAATCAACTTGTCTGTATTGCAAGAATTGGCAGCTGCTAAAAATCTAGAAAAAGTTTCTGTTTCTGATTTGGTAGAAGCTGGTTACATTTCTTCAAAACAATTGGTTAAGATTTTGGCAAAAGGCGAATTGACCGCAAAATTGGAAGTAAGCGCACACGCTTTCTCTAAAGCAGCCATCGAAGCCATCGAAAAAGCAGGTGGTAGTGTGGTAACATTATAATTCGTTACTATGAAAAAATTTATTCAAACAATACAAAACATCTTTAAGATTGAAGAATTACGCAGTCGCTTGCTTACTACATTCTTCTTTGTGGTAATCTATCGCTTAGGCTCGTATATCCTTCTACCTGGTGTAGATGTAGATAGTTTAAAACAATTAAGCGATTCTACAAATAGCGGCTTGATGATGTTGTTGGATATGTTCTCAGGGGGTGCATTTTCGAATGCATCCATCTTTGCCCTTGGTATCATGCCATACATTACGGCATCTATCGTTGTTCAATTGTTGGGTATGGCTATCCCATACTTCCAAAAATTGCAACGCGAAGGCGAGAGTGGACGTAGAAAAATGGATCAAATTACCCGTTATTTGACGGTGTTGTTGTTGATGTTCCAAGGTCCTGCATACTTGCTTTCAATTAAATACCAATTTGGTGCTGCACTTCCACAAGACAATTTCTTCATGATTACATCAACATTGCTGTTGGCAGCTGGTAGTATGTTTGTACTATGGTTGGGCGAACGCATTACTGATAAAGGTATTGGCAATGGTGTGTCATTTATCATCATGGTGGGTATTATTGCTCGTTTCCCCCGTTCGTTGGTGGGCGAATTTATGTCGCGCCTAAATGAATCTGCTGGTGGCTTGGTGATGTTCTTGGCAGAAATTGTGTTCTTGCTATTGGTAATTGCTGCTGGTATTTTGTTGGTACAAGGTGTACGCAAAGTTCCTGTACAATATGCGAAACGCATTGTAGGTAACCAACAATACGGTGGTGTTCGTCAATACATCCCTTTAAAAGTGAATGCTGCAGGTGTTATGCCTATCATTTTTGCGCAAGCATTGATGTTAATTCCATCTTCTTTGTCAGGTTTTTTTGCATCTGACGGAAATGTTAGTAACTTTGCACTCGCATTTATGGATGTTTACGGTTTTTGGTATAACTTTGTATTCTTCATTTTGATTATTGCGTTTACGTATTTCTATACAGCAGTAACCATGAACCCCACTCAAATGGCGGAACACATGAAGATGAACAATGGTTTTATTCCTGGTATTAAACCTGGCAAAAAAACAGCTGAATACCTAGATACCATTATGTCGCGTATTACATTGCCTGGATCAATTTTCTTGGGTATTGTAGCGATTATGCCTGCCTTTGCAGGAATATTTGGCGTGAGCCAATCGTTTGCTCAATTTTTTGGCGGTACCTCTTTGTTGATTATGGTAGGTGTTGTTCTAGATACCTTGCAACAAGTTGAAAGCCATTTGTTGAACCGTCATTATGATGGTTTGATGAGCAGTGGACGTATTAAAGGTCGTACAGGCTCAATTGCAGCTTATTAATTATTATGATTTATCTAAAGACTCCCGAAGAAATTGAGTTGCTTCGTAAAAGCAATGTATTGGTCGGAAAGACTTTAGCTGAGGTTGCGAAAGCAATCAGAATAGGAATAACCACCTTAGAATTGGATAAAATCGCTGAAGATTTTATCCGTTCTAATGGTGCTTTACCTGGTTTTTTAGGATACCAGGGTTTCCCTAATACCTTGTGTATTTCGGTAAACGACCAAGTGGTGCATGGAATTCCATCGAATTATGCATTAAAAGATGGTGATATTGTATCGGTCGATTGTGGAACCATAATTGATGGTTTTTACGGAGATTCAGCCTATACATTTTGTGTGGGCAATGTAGATCCTAAGGTTAAGAAATTATTGGATACCACAAAAGAAGCCTTGTACAAAGGTATAGAACAAGCTCGACATGGTAATCGAATTGGTGATATTGGTTATGCCATTCAACAACATTGTCAAGCAGCAGGTTTCTCGGTAGTGCGAGAAATGGTAGGACACGGTATTGGACGCAATATGCACGAAGATCCAGAAGTTCCTAACTATGGAAAACGCGGACAGGGCTTGCAATTAAGAGAAGGCATGGTAATTGCCATTGAACCCATGATTAATATGGGTAACAAAGGAATTGTTATGGAACGCGATGGATGGACCATTCGTACGATTGATAGAAAACCATCGGCACACTTTGAACATACCGTTGCCATCCAAAAGGGAGACGCATCTATTTTATCAACTTTTCAGTATGTAGAAGAAGTTTTAAGTCAAAAATAATGGCAAAACAAGCAGCAATAGAACAAGACGGCGTTATCGTAGAAGCTTTATCGAACGCTATGTTTCGTGTTGAATTAGAAAACGGACACGAAATTACCGCACACATCTCTGGTAAAATGCGCATGCACTACATTCGTATCTTACCTGGTGATAAAGTAAAAGTAGAAATGTCGCCTTACGATTTAACTAAAGGACGAATCTCTTTTAGATACAAATAACTTAATATAATACGATAATGAAAGTAAAAGCATCTATCAAAAAACGTTCTGACGAATGTCAAATCGTTAGAAGAAAAGGACGTCTTTATGTAATCAACAAAAAGAATCCAAAAGAAAAACAACGTCAAGGTTAATTATTAATTTTTTATAATAGTTTATGGCTATAAGAATTGCAGGAGTAGATTTACCTCAAAATAAAAGAGGTGAAATAGGTTTAACCTATATCTACGGAATAGGAAGAAGCAGTGCTAATAAAATTTTAGCAGAAGCTGGTATTGACAAAGACATCAAGGTGAAAGATTGGACCGACGATCAAGCATCGAAAATCCGTGACATCATTGGTGCTTCGTATCAAGTAGAAGGTGACTTGCGTTCAGAAGTTCAATTGAACATCAAACGCTTAATGGACATCGGTTGCTACCGTGGTATCCGTCACCGTTTGGGATTGCCTTTGCGCGGTCAAAGTACCAAAAACAACGCTCGTACACGTAAGGGTAAAAAGAAAACTGTTGCAAACAAGAAAAAAGCAACTAAGTAATTAATTTGTCAAATCAGTTAAATTAGAAAAAGATGGCTAAAAAGACTGCTGCTACCAAAAAAAGAGTAGTAAAAATAGACGGAACAGGCCAAGCTCATGTCTATTCGTCGTTCAATAATATTATCGTTACCATCACCAACGCTGAAGGTCAAGTAATTTCTTGGTCGTCGGCTGGTAAAATGGGCTTCCGTGGTTCTAAAAAGAACACCCCATACGCAGCTCAGATGGCAGCTCAAGACTGCGCAAAAGTAGCTTACGATTTAGGCTTGCGCAAAGTGAAAGCATACGTAAAAGGTCCAGGTAATGGTCGTGAATCGGCTATCAGAACCATCCATG
This sequence comes from Paludibacteraceae bacterium, assembly GCA_904502115.1. Taxonomy (GTDB): domain Bacteria; phylum Bacteroidota; class Bacteroidia; order Bacteroidales; family Paludibacteraceae; genus Enterocola. The sequence continues at coordinate 8,945 of CAJGDW010000056.1, forward strand.
GTGCTGGCATCGAAGTTACCGAAATCATCGACGTTACTCCATTGCCACACAATGGTTGTCGTCCTCCTAAAAGAAGAAGAGTATAATCTTTATTGTTAAACTTCTAAATTGTAAATAAAATGGCAAGATATATTGGACCTAAAACTAGAATAGCCCGTAAATTTGGTGAACCCATCTTCGGTGCTGATAAAGTGTTGTCAAAAAGAAACTATCCTCCCGGTCAACACGGTAACTCTCGTAAAAGAAAAACTTCTGAATACGGTGTTCAATTAAAAGAAAAACAAAAAGC
>CAJGDW010000057.1 GCA_904502115.1 Paludibacteraceae bacterium
GCAGGGGTATTGGTAAGGTACTGACCGTTTAAGGGTTGTTCTGGTAAGGCATCGCTAATGGCTTGGGTAATTCCCTGGTACGCATCGTGGATGTTTACCTTTATAGAAGGTATGCCCAAATGGCGGATAATTTGTTTCGAGTCGGCAATATCGGGTTGCACCTTGTTGGGCATCATAACGCCCAAAACACGGTCTTTGCCCAAAGCAACGGCGCACAAGGTTGCCACTACGGTAGAGTCTTTGCCACCGCTAATACCAATAATCACTTTGGTTTGGTCGTTGCCGTTGTGTTGCATCCAATCTTTTATCCATTGGATACACGCCTGTGCTGTTTCTGCTACATTAAAAATATAAGGTTTCATAGACTTTATTCGCTTCTGCGCCACGGACGCACGAGCCGTGCGTCCCTACTGCTCGCACTGACTTTTGACTTTATTCGGGCTTTGCCCTCATGAAGTCAGGCATCGGTTCGGCATAGTCAAGTGAACTTGCCTCTGCGCTCACCTCGCACTGACTTTAGACCTTAGACTTTAGTTTTTCTTGCCAGCGCCAAGCAGAAAGCAAGGTTTCTTCTATGTTCTTTTCGGCTTTCCAACCCAACTCGTTGTTGGCGTACGATGGGTCTGCCCATACTTGCTCAATATCGCCCTCACGACGTCCTACAATGGCATAGTTGAGTTTTTGGCCGGTTACTTTTTCAAAAGCATTGATAATTTCCAATACCGACAAACCGCGACCTGTACCAATGTTAAATACCTCTACCGATTTTTTTTGTTTGTTTTCGGTTAGGCGTTGCACTGCGGTTACGTGTGCTTTTGCTAGGTCGGTTACGTTGATGTAATCGCGAATGCACGATCCGTCTGGGGTATTGTAGTCGCTGCCAAACACCTTTAATTGCTCACGAATGCCTGCAGCGGTTTGGGTAACAAAAGGAATCAAGTTTTGAGGAACGCCAATGGGCAACTCGCCAATTTCGGCACTGGGGTGTGCGCCAATGGGGTTAAAGTAACGCAACAAAATGGCGTGGATGTTTTTATCGGCGTATGCTGTGTCGGTAATGATTTCTTCGCAAATTTGCTTGGTGTTACCGTAGGGCGATAGCGCAGGTTGGATAGGCGCTTGCTCGGTAACAGGCAATACTTCGGGTTGACCATAAACGGTACAAGACGACGAAAATACCAAATGTTCGATGCTGTTTTCTTGCATCAGTTCCAACAAGTTAAGCAACGAGTCAAGGTTGTTGCGGTAGTATAGCAAAGGTTTCTCTACCGATTCGCCTACAGCCTTGCTAGCCGCAAAGTGAATGATGGCTTTGATGGGACCTTGTTGTTTTAACACTTGGTCGATAGCGGCTTTGTCGCGGCAATCTACTTGTGCAAAGAAAGGACGTTTGCCCGTAATTTTTTCAATGCCATCCAATACGTTAATAGACGAGTTGGATAAATTGTCGATGATGATGGGCTCGTAACCCGCTTGCATCAGTTCTACTACCGTGTGTGAGCCAATAAAGCCTACACCACCGGTTACTAGGATTTTTGTCATGGTTGAATGGTTGAATCGTTGAATCGTTGAGGTGACTAACTTTGCAAAGGTAACAAAAAAATCGATTCACCGATTAGTCGATTAGTCGATTAGTCAAATTTTATTATCTTTGTACTCGATATGGCACGTATAATGGCAATCGATTATGGACGCAAGCGCGTAGGAGTGGCAGTGACAGACCCTATGCAAATTATTGCAGGTGGTTTGGCAACCGTTCCTGCCCACGAAATTGTGGCCTTTATCGAGAAATACGTAGCAACAGAACCCGTTGAAACCATTGTGGTGGGCTTGCCCAAGCAAATGAACAACCAACCGTCCGAATCGATGCGCTACATTCAACCCTTTGTGGCAACGCTCAAAAAAAAGATACCCCATATTCCCGTGGTGTTTTACGATGAACGATTTACCTCGGTATTGGCGCATCGAGCCATGTTAGACGGCGGATTGAAAAAGAAAGATAGGCAAAACAAAGCCTTGGTAGACGAGATTAGTGCTACCATTATTTTACAAGATTATTTAGAGTCAAAACGATACTTTTAAGATATGATTTATCCCATTGTAATTTACGGAAATCCCGTTTTAAGAAAAAAAGCAGAGCCTATTTCGGCCGATTATCCTGCCCTAAACACCTTAATTGACGATATGTTTAAAACCCTTACCAAATCGGGTGGTGTAGGATTGGCAGCCCCTCAAATAGGTTTGTCTATCCAGTTGTTTATTCTCGATTTGTCGGTAATGGCAGACGACGAACCTCAATATGCCAACTTTAAAAAGGTATTTATCAATCCAGAAATTACAGAATTTAGCAGCGAAACCGAGATTTCGGAAGAAGGTTGCTTGAGTGTTCCTGGTTTGTCAGAAAGAGTAAAACGCTCGCTTTCGGTTACCATTCGTTATTTTGACGAAAACTGGCAAGAGCATACCGAAACCTACACAGGTTTTCCTGCACGTGCCATCCAACACGAGTACGACCACTTGTTGGGAACCGTTTACGTAGACAAAATTTCGCCCATCCGCAAACAACTTATTGGCAGTAAATTGACAGCCCTTACAAAAGGTAAGGTATCTTGTCATTACAAATACAAAAACTAGTTGGAAGGAAGCTTGTAAAGCACTTTCATCAACTCAAAGAGCTGACTATTGATATCCGAGGCAGGATTGTTTTGGAGGATGTAGTCGGCTTTTTTGCGTCTTTCTGTGTCGCTCATTTGAGCGTTGATGCGCTCTTCGGCTTGCTCTTTGCTGCAAGCGTCGCGCTTTAGGATGCGGTCAATGCGCACCTCTTTGTCGGCATCTACCACAATTACCTTATCCATGTATTGATCAAAACCACTCTCAAATAATATGGCCGATTCTATAAATACAAACGGGGTATCTTGACTCTCTGCCCATTGAGCAAACTGTTGGGCAACAGCAGGGTGTACAATGGCCTCTACCTCTTTTTTAAGTTCTGGGTTGCTAAAAATTTGTTGAGCAACAAAGGCTTTGTTAAGGGTGTTATCGGTGTAGCATGCTTGTCCCAATAGTTCCGTTAATCGGAAACGAACAATCGGGTTGCTGTTCATTAGATTCTTGCCCTCTTTGTCGCAGTCAAAAATGGGGAATCCCATGGTAGAGAGGCGATCGCATACAAACGATTTACCTGCTCCAATACCTCCTGTAATGCCAATACGAATCATGTTATTTGATAACTTCAATCATGCATTCTACCTTTTCTGGTTTTATCTTTGGATTGCGGATATGCGCTGGATAGCGTTCTAAGGTTAATGAATGCAAGTTGCTTTTGTTGCTGAGGATGTCCTCATAATTAATGCTGACCGAAAAGTCTGATGGAATAACAGAATTGTAGCGACTAACTGCAACCATGTAAGTAACCTCTACTTCGGATGGGAAAGCCCTAACGTGTAAGTTTTCTGGTGTGCCGATGATGGTAACAGGAACCATTTGTTTGTTTTCTGTATAGAACTCAATAGGAGCAGTTATGGTTACTGTTTTGGGGTTCGATTTGCAGTTCTCTGGCAAAATAAGTTGAACTTGTTTTTCTAACGTTGAGGTTAATTCACTTGCTTGAACAACTTCGGTATAGACGTGTTGAATGGTGTCAATCAACTCTTGTTGTCCGTATAAAGTGATTTCGCTGGGTGAGATGCGTATACTGTCGGTAAGGAAGTGCTGGCGAGCGCATTCAATGTGTGCTCTAGGGATAACAGGAATACGTTTTTGGTGTAGCGAAGCCTTTTCAACGATAATGACATTTGGGATAATGTCCGTTACTTGGGTAGACGGATTGAAAATTTCCTTGATTTCTTTATCAAAGGCACTTCCGGTGGGAATATTCCACTCGTTCGAATTGCCGTATGCGGTAAATTTGTTAAAGTCAAGCACCAAAGGTTTGTACTCTTTGTTTAGGTACGTTAATAGACTTGTACCCTTGTCTTTTACCTTGATAACAATGTTTTTCGGAAATTCTGAGTTCAGTTCAATATCGGCAGGGATATTGGTGTAGTTAACGGGTATGGTAATGCGAGTTTCGTACGTTTTGTTTAAGGAGATAATGACCCAAAAAAGGCCAGATATGATTGCAAAAAACAAAAAGATGAAGGTGTCTCTAGATAATAGAAACACTTTCATCTTTCTCCAAAAACGATACGAACTCATTGTACTCGTATTATGCTTTGTTTTGTGCAGCGTTCGAATCGGCAGCGTTAGGGAATACAGAACCCTTGTCGATGGTAATGCGAACGTTGTCTGCAATTTCTAAAATAATGGTAGTTTCTTTTACGTCTTTTACTTTGCCGTAAATACCACCAGCTGTAATTACTTTGTCGCCGTTTGCAATGCTGTCGCGGAATTTTTTCATTTCTTTTTGTTTTTTCATTTGTGGACGAATCATAAAGAAATAGAAAACCACAAACATTAAAACAATCATAATGATCGATGACATTCCACCATTTCCTTGTGGTGCGTTTAATAAAATGTTTAACATATTTACTTGTATTTAGGTGAATTAATTTTCTTTGATGTATACGCCGGCTTTAATCAATTTGCCTTCTTGGCGTAAGTCGTTTACAATTTTGTCCAAAATACCATTGATAAAATTGCTACTTTTTTCGGTACTGTAGTATTTGCTAATTTCAATGTATTCGTTTAGGGTAACATTGATAGGAATGGTAGGGAATGCTTTGATTTCTGCCAAGGCAGCTTGCATAATAACCATATCCATATTGGCAATACGTTCCGATTCCCAGTTTTGGGCGGTTTTTTGAATCAAGCTTTCATATTCTTCTTGGTTGCTGATAGCATTTTTCAACAACTTTTTAGCATAATCGATGTCTTCGCTATCGCGGAATTTTTTCAACAAAGGTTGATCGCTACCGTTCGATTCTTCGAAACGTTTGATGGTTTTTTCAACAAAACTCATAACGGTTTCAAAATCGTCGTTCCAGTACAAGTTCATTTCTTCCAAACGTTCTTCTAGCATGCTGCTTGAAACAAGCACTTTGCGTACAATGTGACGCCACAATAGTTTGTCGTCTTCGTAGGTACGGTTGGTTTCTTTCATGTAGGCTTGGTAGAAATCGGTAGCCGTAATTTTGTTCATCAACAGCTTGATTAAATCGGTTTCTTCGCTCCACGAAATGCCATTTTCTTTTACAAAAGCAGCCAATGCTTTGTTTTCAGAAAGTTGTTTGGCAAATAGGTTGTTGATGAAACGTTTGTTGGGGTTGCGTTCTTCTTCGGTAGGACGTAGTTTGTTTAAACCAATTTCAATACGTTTAATTGCGTATGCATGCAATTCTACGATAAGTTGTAGAATCCAATGGTATAATTCGTACGTTTGGTTTAGGCTATCTAATAATTCGGTTTCGGCTTTCTTTGCAGTGATAGAAAGTTCTTTCTCTTTCGTAATATTATCACTAAGTTGCTCTTTATTAATGCGATATGCATATAGCAACTGGATGGTTTTGATGCGGATTAAGATTCTGTTTATCATTGTAATGATATTTATTGTACAAATATAGTCCTTTTTTGTGTGAACTTGCAGATGGAAATAAACTATTTTACAAAAAATTTTGATTTTTGAAAAAAAATATATTGATTTGTAACCTAAATGTAAAAAATAAGAGGATGATAAGTTTATTTGATCGTTTCCAAAGAAAAGAGGAAAAACAAGCCGTTGTAGTGGCAAATGAGCGAGAAGAAAAAGAAATCGTTTTTTCTAAAACGGTAAAGGCGGGCAAGCGTATGTATTACTTGGATGTAAAGCGTGATCGTCGTGACGACTTGTTTTTGTCTATAACAGAAAGCAAACGAAAAGGAGTAACCGCAGACGGGCAATTTATTTTTGAAAAGCATAAAATTTTCTTGTACAAAGAAGACTTTGCCAAATTTGAACAAGCTTTGTCGGAAACATTGCAATTTATTCGTTCGGAAATGAACCTAGAGGAGTTGGAAGCACCCGTAGAAGAGCAAAATGAGACGGTAGAATAATGGCCAATTCCAGTGTAATAAAAAACGACCCTTCTTTTTGAGGGGTCGTTTTTTATATGCTTCTTGCGCTGCTTATGCAGGTTTGATTGCTTCAGAAGGACAAGCTTCTGCGCAAGTACCGCAATCGATGCAAGTTTCTGGATCGATAGAGTAGATATCGCCTTCAGAAATTGCTTCTACTGGACATTCGCTGATACAAGTACCGCAAGCGATGCAGTCGTCAGTAATGATGTGTGCCATAGTGATTAATGTTTAAATGTTTAGTTGTTTAGTTTATTTGATGCAAAGTTAGGGGTAATTTTTTGTTTGACAAATTTTTTTGGGTGTTTTACGTATGCAAAGATTAAAATTTCTCGTTTACCAAAAAAAAGTATTATCTTTACGCACTGTTAGTAAAACTAAAAAAAGTAATCTATAAAAATGGCAAAAGTAGACGTGTTGCTCGGTTTACAATGGGGCGACGAAGGAAAAGGAAAAGTAATTGACGTATTAACTCCTAATTACGATGTTATTACTCGTTTTCAAGGCGGTCCAAATGCGGGTCACACCTTGGAGTTTAACAACGAAAAATACGTGTTACGTTCTATCCCATCGGGTATTTTCCAAGGAGACAAAGTAAATGTAATTTCAAACGGTGTTGTGTTAGATCCTGCTTTGTTTAAAGCAGAAGCAGAAGCCTTGTCGGCATCGGGACACGATTTAACCAAAAAACTATACATTTCTAAAAAAGCACACCTTATTATGCCTACGCACCGTTTGTTGGATGCCGCTAACGAGGCGGCTAAGGGCGATGCTAAAGTAGGTACTACGGGTAAAGGCATTGGTCCTACCTATACCGATAAAGTAGGTCGTTATGGTTTGCGTGTAGGCGATATTTTGGGCAATTTTGAAGAAAAATACGCTACAGCAAAAAAACGTCACTTGCAAATGTTAGATGCAATGAATTTTGCTTACGACCTATCAGAAACCGAACCTGCTTGGTTGGAAGGCATTGAATACCTTAAAAAATTCCAACTAATCGATAGCGAACATTACCTAAACGATATCATTGACCAAGATAAATCTATTTTGTGCGAAGGTGCGCAAGGTACTATGCTAGACATTGACTTTGGTTCGTATCCATTTGTTACCTCGTCTAACACCATTTGTGCAGGTGCTTGTACCGGTATGGGTATTGCGCCTAACAAAATTTGTGATGTGTACGGTATCTTTAAAGCGTATTGTACTCGTGTAGGTAGCGGTCCTTTCCCTACCGAATTGTTTGACGAAGTAGGCGATACACTTTGCACCAACGGTCATGAATTTGGCTCGGTAACGGGTCGTAAACGTCGTTGTGGTTGGATTGACTTGGTAGCGCTTAAATATTCTGTAATGATTAACGGTGTTACCCAACTTATTATGATGAAGAGCGACGTATTGGATCAATTTGAAACCATTAAAGCATGCGTAGGTTATCGCATCGGTGGCGAAGAAATTGATTACTTCCCCTACGAAATTACCGACGACGTAGAACCTATCTACGTAGAATTGCCAGGTTGGAAAACCGATATGACCAAAATGAAGAGCGAGGGCGAATTCCCCAAAGCCTTTAACGATTACCTTGATTTCTTAGAAGATCAACTAAACGTACCTATTAAGATTGTTTCGGTAGGTCCCGACCGCGAACAGACAATAGTTCGCTACGTATGTGAATAAAAAAATGTCGGTCATGTGACCGACATTTTTTATTCTGTCGAATGTCACTTGTCGCTTGTCAAATAAAAAATGTCGGTCCCTGAACTTGTCGAAGGGCCCGACATTTATTATATCGCTGCAAAGTATGTCTCTCTCCTTTATTCCCTTCGGTCATCAACACGTCTCCTTTATCAATTATCATTTAGATTTTTTCTACTGGTAATATTCCTTAAACTGCTCTAGCATGCTATAGTCTTTTTTAAAGATGGGAAGTAGCGTAGAGTCAATGGTGAGGGTATCACATAATGTATAATTTAAATGAGCGTTCTCAGTATGGGTCATCTTCACATGTTGAAAATAGATATCTTTTTCGATTTCATTATTATAGATTTCAGACCATTTAAAGTATGTAGTATCTGTTAGATTATATAATTTCGTATCCTTAGTTATAACTCTTTGTTCTTCTCCTAGATCTGACAAACCCATAAAATCAACCTCAACCATCTGTTCATTTACAAAGTTGATAGTAGCGGATTCTAGTTCATTTATGTATATTTGTTTTGTTCCTATATTTGTTTCGCATATAAGAATGAACTCTTTATTTGTTTTATTGTTCACATTTATAATTAGTTCCTCTCTAGTTTGAACTAACTTCTCACAGGAAACAAATGGTATAGCTATAAATATCCAGATAACTATATGCTTAATTAAATTCTTCATATTTATCAAATTCATTTTTAATAATTGTAGCATAATTACTCTTTTCGCATCTGGTAATATTCCTTAAACTGCTCTAGCATGCCATAGTCTTTTTTAAAGATGGGTAATAGTGTAGAGTCGATGGTAAGAGTGTCTATGTTATGAGTATAAAGATAATTACCTGCAGTTGGAGTTTGTCTCACTTTATCAAGAAATAATTTATCGTTATATGACAATTCTTCTTTGTAATTTAAACAATAGGAACATGTGTCATCCAATATGTAGATACATTTTTTATAAAACTCAATATGATGAAAAGTGCCGAGAGTCCCAGGGTATGTTTCTATACTTGTGTGTTTAATAAAATGGATGGATGCCGTATCGCAAGATAAAACAGAAACGTCTTTGTAGCCTATATCTGTTTCTTGTGTACAAATTAGATGTTTTTCTAGTTTGTTTTCATATATCGTACGTACATCATGAGTTAGATTTAATTCTTGTGTACATGCAGTTAGAAATATAACAGCAAGGGTGATATATAAGATATTTTTATTCATAAACATTTATTATGTTTCATCATCCATTATTTTACGACTAAGTAGCAATAGTCCCACTATTGCAAAGATAATTCTTCTTTTGTTTCTCATTTTAATTTATTGTATAAATATTTTAAAACGATTGCAAAAGTATGTTATGCGATAGCGAATAAAAAAACTTTGGCACGAAAATTGCTTTATAAAAATCGCTTCGTTGTGCGAAGCTTTGGTGAATCGGTGA
>CAJGDW010000058.1 GCA_904502115.1 Paludibacteraceae bacterium
TAGCGGTCTAAAGCTACCACTTCAATACCATAACGTTGTAGTTCGATGGCAACTTCTTTGCCCAATTCGCCCGATCCGCATAGTAAGGCTTTTTTGCCTATTGGCGATAAGGTTGTTCCAAGTGTTAACATATAAATAAGGAATTAATTTGGAGCAAAAATAATGATTTTATTCAGATATAAAATGCCTTATCGTAAAAACTTACGAACAAGCCACATTTTTAAACTGCCAAGGGGTTGATAGCGGAAGGCTGGATCCAACCAAGTTCCTCTTTTTAAGACGCTTTTATAGTGGGTAAAGGTATCAAAGCCTGCTTTGCCATGATAAGCACCCATGCCACTATTGCCCACGCCGCCAAAGGGTAGGTTCTTTTCGGAAAGGTGCATAATGGTATCGTTGATGCAACCCCCGCCAAATGGAATTTCGCGGCTAAAGATGCGTTGTACATTCTTGCTGTTGCTGAACAAATACAGCGCCAAGGGTTTTTCTTGTGCTTTTACAAATTTTACCGCTTCTTCTACAAACTCAAACTCGATAAGGGGTAAAATGGGACCAAAAATCTCGTCGCGCATAATGTTGCAGTTTGCTTTTATGTCCACCTCTAATAAAGTGGGCTCTATTTTAAGCAAATCGCTGTTGCATCCGCCACCTACCAAACATTTGCCATCGGATAGGTAGGATACCAATCGGTTGTAATGGTGTTGGTTGATGATGCGTGGGAAATTGGGGTTGTTGATAGGATCTTTTCCCCAGAACTTTTTACATTGGCGCTTAAATTCTGCCACTACTTGCTCTTTAACGGTGTGTTGTACCAACAGGTAGTCGGGTGCTACGCAGGTTTGACCCGCGTTTAAGCTTTTGCCAAAAAGCATGCGTTTTACAGCCAATGGAATGTTGGCGGTAGCATCAATAATACAGGGACTTTTGCCACCCAATTCCAAGGTAACCGGAGTTAGGTATTTGGATGCTTTTTCCATAATAACCTTTCCGATGCGTGGACTGCCCGTGTAGAAGATATAGTCAAAACGCAGTTGCAACAAACAATCGCAGTTTTCGCTACCACCTGCCACGCATGCAACGTGCTCTACGGCAAAGGCTTCTTTGATGATGTCTGCAATCACCAACGAGGTATGTTGGGAGGTTTGCGCAGGTTTAACAATTACGCAGTTACCCGCAGCAACAGCACTTACCAACGGATCCATGCAAAGCAGGAAAGGATAGTTCCATGGCGACATAATCAGTACCCTGCCGTATGGTTCGGGTACAATGTAACCTTTGCCTGGAAATGCAGTAATGCTTAATCCGACACGTTTGGGTTTGCTGTATTTTTTTAGGTGGTTTATTTGATGACGAATGGAAGCCAAGGTCATGCCAATTTCTGTCATGTACGATTCGGCTTTCGATTTGCCTAAGTCCAATTGCAAGGCACTCTTGATGTCCTCTTCTTTGCGCAAAATCACTTCGCGTAATTTTAAAAGAGCCGCTTTTCTGGTTTCGATACTAAAGGTGTTGCCAGCTGCAAAAAACTCGCCTTGAGCGGCGTAAATTTGTTGGATGGTTTGCATAATGTATAAAGTTGTGTTGCTTTGGTACGTAATTTTCGCACAAAAACATTGATTTTGTGCAAAAAAAGTGATTTTTTTTGTTTCTACATCAAAAAACACCCAAAAAAAAGAGAAAATTAGGCAGAAAAGGCATAAATTCGTCCAATAAAAAATGATTTTGTAATATTATGATTAGACATTTAGTAATGTGGCAACTTGCTGAAAGTGCCGAAGGAAAAAGCAAACAAGAGAATGCACAAATCGTAAAAGAAAGTTTAGAGTCGCTTGCCGGTAAAATTGATGGTTTGTTGAGCATCGAAGTAGGTGTGAATCATCCCGAAACCCCTGCTTCTAACTACGATGTAGTGTTGAACTGTACCTTAGCGAGCGTAGAAGCATTGAACGCTTACCAAGTACATCCTTTGCATGTGGCAGCTGCTACCTATATTAAAAAGGTGGTAACGGCTCGCGTATGCGTCGATTACCAAATCCAATAAGTCAGGTACATCCATACCAGGTACCTGCATAATTTACCTAAAAAGATAAAGAGAGCCGTTTGTGGTAGGGGAGTGCGTAAGTACCCCACACAAACGGCTATTATATCGCCTATAAGGGGCACAAAAGTAAAGAACGATGCAGCAATTGCATACTTTTTAATGCGAGTATTCCACTTGTCTATTTCTTCTTTGGATACGCGCAGGTATTTCTCTATCCATTCTATTTTTCCCATTCTTCCCAAACCATAGCAAGTTAATGCCCCTGCTGTGTTGCCCAATGTGGCAACACCTACCAGTCCCCACACGTTGCAGTTGGTAGTATATAATAAGGTGGTAAATACAATTTCAGAACTAAAAGGAAGAACCGTTGCCGCTAAAAAGGAAGCAATAAATAAACCAACGTAACCATACGATGCAAGTGAGAGCAATACGTCTTCCATGTTCAACTAGGCTATAAATTGAGTGCCGTAGACAAGAAGCAGGCTTGTAATAAAGGTATAGAATAGGATGGTGGCTCGTTTCTTGTTATGGTAACTAAAATACTGGGTTAATGTGAGGGAGGTAAATAGAATCAGTGTAATGCTATGGTGAGCATTGTGGTAAAGTATGCTCAGAAGCAAAGCACAAAATCCAAGTGAAAAAGAAAATTGTGATACCATTCGTGGATGGATCTTGTCGGTATGTTGGCGAATAAAGCTGAATAGTGAGATAAGCAAGGTTATACCAATGATGGCAATGATGATGCTATCATGTGTCTGCCATGTCCATTCTATGTAGAATTGTTGACCCAGTTGTTCACACAGATTTTGAAGAGTATAGGTTTGATCGGTTAAGTATAGGTATCCTATCCACAAAATATAAGGTGTACAATAACCTATTAGGGTACCCAAAATGTTAGTAGTTGTTAGTTTGTTAAGAATATGCATGCCTATGATAAACAGCGGTAAATACAATAGGTAAGTAGGGGCAAATAAACTAGCAAGTGCTAGACATATACCCATTGTGTGCGATTGATATAGGCTTCTGCTTTCGGAATACCCCGTAATGTATGTAAAGGCAATGTAGATGCATACACCTGCAGGAATTCCTGGGCTGATCCCATGCTCCGAACACAAAACACCCGTTAAAAGGAGTATCAATAAGGCAGGTAATAATGATAAGGTACGCACCAAACGAAGGTGCAGTGTGTACCAACACTGTATACTTGCCATTCCCAACAAAAGCAGCAGGCAAATGCCATTGCTCAGTATGGGATTGTTTTGGATGGATGAGAGCAGCATTAAATATAACGAACCACCGCCCTGTGTAAGCAGTGGTTCGGAAGGTAGAATAAAGGCAGGTAACCATGCGGCAGTAGCGCACGCAAGGGTAAGAATGACAACACCAAGGTTGCTGATAATGGTTTTGTTGCCTTGTTCTTTGTGCATGCCTTTTCTTTTTTATCAATTATAAATCAAAACCAATATCGCGACGGAAATATTTACCATCATAATTGATTTTTTGTGCTTCGGCAAAAGATTGCGCCAAGGCTTCGTCTTTGGTAGCTCCGTACGAACTTACGGTCATAACGCGTCCACCTGCGGTAACTACTTGCCCGTCTTTAACGGCAGTGCCAGCATGGAATACCAAACTGCCTTCTACTTGGTCTAGTCCAGTAATTACTTTTCCTTTTTCGTAATCGCCAGGATAACCGCCTGATACCAACATGACGCTCACGGCAAAGCGAGGGTCGTGTTGAATGGTTTGCTGTGCCAGTGTACCGTTAAAGGTAGCTTGGAAAAGTTCTACAAGGTCGTTTTGCAAGCGAAGCATAACCGATTCGGTTTCTGGGTCGCCCATACGACAGTTGTATTCAATTACGTAAGGTTCGCCGTTTACTTTAATCAAACCAAAGAATACAAAACCTTTGTAATCAATGCCTTCTTTGTTTAAACCATCGATGGTTGGTTTAACAATGCGTTGTTCAACCTTGTCCATAAAGGTTTTGTCGGCAAAGCTTACGGGCGATATAGAACCCATGCCACCGGTGTTTAGGCCGGTATCACCTTCGCCAATGCGTTTGTAGTCTTTAGCTTCGGGCAAAATAACGTAATCTTTACCATCGGTAAGGGCAAATACAGAACATTCAATACCCGATAAAAACTCTTCGATAACAACGGTTGCGCTAGCATCGCCAAACATACCGTTAAGCATATCGGTAAGTTCTTTTTCGGCTTCTTCTAGGCTCGATAAAATAAGCACACCTTTGCCTGCAGCCAAACCGTCTGCTTTAAGAACGTAGGGAGCTTGTAGGGTGCGTAAAAAGGCAATGCCTTCTTGCAAGGTTTCCTTGGTAAATGCTTGGTAGGCTGCGGTTGGAATGCCGTGGCGCATCATAAATTGTTTTGCAAACTCTTTGCTGCCTTCCATTTGTGCTCCGTATTTAGAAGGACCCACTACTGGAATTTGGCACAATTGTTCGTCGTTTTTAAAGAAGTCACTAATGCCTTTAACAAGGGGAGCTTCTGGACCTACTACCACCATGCCAATGTTGTTGGCTAGGGTAAATTCTTTGATGGCATCAAAGTCTTCGGCACTCATGGCCACGTTGATGCCTACATTGCTTGTACCTGCATTGCCAGGAGCAATGAATAGTTGGTCTACTAGTTTGCTTTGTGCAATTTTCCATGCTAGGGCATGTTCTCTACCGCCCGATCCTAAAAGTAAAATGTTCATATCCTATTGTTTATTCGTTTAGTCGTTTATTCGTTTAGTCGTTGGGTCGTTGGGTCGTTGGGTCGTTTAGGGTTGCAAAGGTGTATCCTTCTGAAAGCCATTGTTTAACGGCGCGCGGAAAGGCGTATTGCATATTCTTTTGTGCCTTTAATGAGTCGTGAAATACAATGATAGACCCATTTCTTGTGTACTTAAGCGCAATTTTTTCTATTTGCTCCGGTGGCAAACTGGCATCGTAATCGCGGGTAATAACATCCCACAGTACCACGGTGTATTTTTGTGACAACTGTTTGGCTTGCTTAGGTGTTATCCTGCCATGAGGAGGCCTAAACAGGGTGCTGTCAATGTATTGCGCTCCTTTTTCGATGTCGGCAAAATACGCTTCTGTGTTTTTGTACATACCACGTACATGGTTGTATCCGTGTAAACCGATGGCGTGTCCTCTTTCTTTTATTTCTTGCAACAGTGCAGGGTGCTTTTGCGCATTCGCTCCAATGCAAAAGAAGGTAGCTTTTATGCCCAATTCGTCCAATTGATCTAGAATCCATGGAGTTACCTCGGGGGTAGGACCATCATCGAACGTTAAGTACAACGTTTTTTCTTGAGGCGATTTTCGCCATAAAACGTCGGGGTACCATTTCCTTACCCAATTGGGCATTTGCTCAAAAAACATACTACTTGGTTAAATGAAAAAACAATCTCATGTAATTTTGAAACTCGCTGTAATATTTTTTAAAATCCGTTGGATTGTATCTTTCGGCAATAGTGGCTAGGTATTGTATAGAAGCTAGATTGTTGGTAATTTCGTCAATGGCACTGTTCTTTTGTCGTGGTGTTAACGAATTTAGGTAGCGCAAATTATCCAATGCTGTATTCCCGATTAAATCAGATAGTTGTTGCGCTTTTTCGTCTTCTCCCAATAGGTAGTAGTATTCTACAAATGGGCATGACCAATGGTTGTGTCGAACGGTGGTTCCTGGGATTTGCTCCATGCAATAATCCAACGCTTTTAATGCTCTTTCTGCATCACCTTCGCTAATCAGTTGACCAATCAGTTTTTCAAACATTTGTCGATGTGCACGACACATGCGTTCGCTGTTTTCGTCTAGGTAGATATTGGGGTTGTCAATACCGCCAAAAGCAAACTTATTCATCATGTTGTCGTACATGTGGCGTGTTGATATGTGACCTTCTCTTTTTGTGTCTTTGAAGGGAACTAGTCGGTAGGCGAGACCTTCTAGTTGGAAATGGCGTGTCATGCCTAGGTGCATTTCGTTTCCTACAGTAACAGCAAAATAGATAGGGCGTTCCCAATTGTTGTTTGCTATCATCTCTAAAATCATTACCTCACTTTTGGTTAGGTAACTTTTATGAGAAAGGTCGATAATCATTTCGGTGGCAATTTTATCGCGTTCCTCTTCAGTAATAGCCCCTTGCTTAATCAAATTGTCTACGTTAACAGGAACGCTGAACTTTTTGCAAGGTAGAATATTGTCCGTCAAAGTGCCTTTTTGTTTTAGTAAATAGGCCAACGCTTTTTTTAAGTCCATGGGACCAGGAACTTTATTTTCGAGACGTACCAACGAACGAACTCCTTCGGCATAATCGGCTCGTTTCCAAGTAATAGGGAGTGGTGCTGATTGGTAGGCAGGACGACGCATTTGGTCGATGTACCAGTCTGTTTGTAAGTAAGATAGGTTACATACCCGTGTGTCAAGCGAAGCAGGGTCTTCTTCTGTTTCTTGCAAATACCACAAAGGGAAGGTGTCGTTATCGCCGTTGGTAAAGATAATGGCATTGGCATCGCACGAGTTAAAGTAATTTCTGCCAAAATCGCGTACTAGGTATCTATCCGATCGGTCGTGGTCGTCCCAGTTCTCGGTAGCCATTAGGATAGGTGCTGGTAGTGCTAGTGCCAGCGCAACCGATGCGGTAATTACTTTTACCTTGTTGTGTTGTTGCTCGTCTATTTTTTTGAACAGAGCAATAGATGCGTCGTTCAATAGTTTGGCAAGTCCTGCTACGCCAAAGCCAATCCAGATACAGAAGGCGTAGAAAGAACCTGCATAGGCATAATCACGTTCGCGAGGTTCGTAAGGGCCTTGGTTTAGGTACAATACAATGGCAATGCCCGTCATAAAGAACAGGGTAAGGGTAAGCCAGAAGTTTTCCATGCCTTTTTTGCCTTTTTGTGTCATGTAAAGCATGCCCAAAATACCCAATAGTAGGGGTAACATGTAGTATGCATTGCGGCCTTTATTGCTAGCGTATTCTTCCGATAGTTGGCTTTGATCTCCCACTAAATACTTATCGATAAAGTTGAAACCTGTAATCCAGTTGCCGTAGGTTATTTCACCATGACCTTGTAGATCGTTTTGTCTGCCGCTAAAGTTCCACATAAAATACCTCCAGTACATGTAGTTGAGTTGGTAGGTAAAGAAGAACGATAGGTTTTCGCCAAACGTAGGAACGGTTACTCTCTCTTTTACTCCGCATGCGTCGTACCAAATTTTTTTGCCTTTTACGTCTACCCACGATTCGTATAGTTCTGGATGATTACCAGTGGTACTGTGCATACGCGGAAAAATCATCTTGAAATTCTTGTCGTATTGTACTTCTTTTTTTATGTCGGTAACAATGTATTGGTCTTTTTCGTCTTCCGATATTTTTTCTTTTACTCCCCATACTTTTTCACCATCCTCTGTTTTGGTGCGGCAGTACAGACTGTCGATTTCTAGAATGGGTTTTGCAGAGTAAACAGGACCGTAGAACAAGGGACGGTCGCCGTATTGTTCGCGGTTGAGGTACGATTTAAGCGCAAAAACGTTGTCGGGCGAGTTTTGGTCCATAGTAGGATTTGCTACCGAACGTACCACAATAAGTGCATAGCACGAGTAGCCTAACAACATCAATGCCAAGGCCGTCATAACCGTACTCATTAAACGGATGTTGAGTTGCTTGGTACGTAAAAAATAGATAACGATAAGTGCGATAACAATAAATCCAATCCAAAAACTACCCATTACAAAAGGAATACCTAGCAACGATATGGCTAGCAAAGACGATATTTTAATGCGCAGGCTGTTGGGTTCGCTGCGGTATAGTTCAATAATCGACCAGATAAGCACGCTAACGGCCAAGAAACAATAGAATAGCGCTCCCGAGTTGAAAGGTAGTCCTAATGTATTGACAAAGAACAATTCAACATAACCAGCCAAGTTAATGAAGCCAGGAACCAATCCGTATAGAATGAACCCTAGTATAGCAAACGATACAAGCAGGGCGGCTATCATGCCTTTCCATGTGGTGTTGTATTTACGATAGTAATACACCAACACAATGGCAGGAATGGTAAGTAGGTTTAACAAGTGTACCCCAATAGAGATACCCATAATGTAGGTGATAAGCAATAAGTAACGATCGGAATGAGGTTCGTTAGCGCGCTCTTCCCATTTTAAAATCAGCCAAAAGACAATGGCAGTAAGGAACGACGAGTAGGCATATACCTCTGCCTCGACTGCCGAGAACCAGAATGTATCAGAGAAAGTATAAGCGAGTGCACCTATCAGACCACTTCCTAGGCAAACAATCAGTTGCCATGCGCTCATTTCTTTCCCATCTTGTTGTAGAATACGACGGGCTAAATGCGTAATCGTCCAGTATAGGAACAGAATGGTAAGAGCACTGAAAAATGCCGATAACATGTTGATGCAATACGCAATTTGGGTAGGATCGGATGCAAATAAACTTACAAATTTACCCGTTAGCATAAAGAAAGGCGCACCTGGAGGGTGTCCTACTTCTAACTTAGTAGCAGTTGATATAAATTCTGGGCAGTCCCAAAAGCTGGCGGTGGGTTCAATGGTTAGGCCGTATGTAACCATGGCGATGATGAACACCAAACCTCCTAAAATGCGGTCAAACAACTTGAATTGCTTCATGAAATATAGTGTATTTATTATTCTAGCATATAATAAGGTGCAAAGATAACAAAATTAATGAGAATGTTGCGAATATGCGAGTGAAATGATTAAATTTGTTGATTCGATTCGCCGATTAGTCGGTTAGTCGATTCGTCATTTTTTTTGTATCTTTGCTACGCTAGGAAATAATATGGAAAAATACGTCATTATAGTAGCAGGTGGCAGTGGCAAACGCATGGGTGCAGACATCCCCAAGCAGTTTTTGCTTTTGGCAGGGAAACCTGTTTTAATGCACACCATCGATGCTTTTTTAAAGTACGACAATCA
>CAJGDW010000059.1 GCA_904502115.1 Paludibacteraceae bacterium
AAACGCAGTTTGCGGTCATTGCCGAGGTGACGTTTATCTTCACGAGCGAATGCGAGTAAAGATAACACAATCGGTCATTGCCGAGGTGCCGTTTATCTTATTTAAAAATAACTAAAAAATTAACACAATGGGCACGATATGGCAAATTAGTGCTACTTTTGCGAGAGGAGAGTTGATAAAGGTGACGTGTTGATGACCGAAGGGCATAAAGGAGAAAATTTTGAGTAGCGAGCGCAGAAGCAATGCGGTCACTGAGCTTGTCGAAGTGCCCAGCATTGATTATGCCGAGTCGCAAAAGAAATATTAAAGAGCCAGCATTGATTATACCAAGGCGCCCCAGAAATTATGAGGGCGAAGCCCGAATAATCGACTAAACGACTAAACAATAAACAATATGGACAAAGCAAAATTGTATGCAGGCATTTGCATTATGGCAGGCCTCATTGTGATGGGAACCATGATTCCTGTAGCAGTAAACAAATACATGTCGTACACCCGTACAGTAGACGTAAAAGGACTTTGCGAACGCGAAGTAAAAGCAGACAAAGTCATTTGGCCCATTGTGTACAAAGTTATGGGCGATGACCTGAACAATGTGTACCAACAAGTGGACGTACAAAACAAGAAGGTATTGGATTTCTTGAAACAAGGTGGTATTACAGATGCAGAAATCTCTGTTTCAGCACCTAATATCTCCGATAAATTTGCCAACGAATACGGCAACGACCGCATGTATCGTTACGTATGCAAGAATGTTATTACCGTATGTACCAACGAGGTTGACAAGGTAATTGAATTAATGAGCAAACAAGCCGAACTTATTAAAGAAGGCATTGTCATCAATGCATCCGAAAATTGGGAAAACCCTACCGAATTCAAATTTGAAGGATTGAACGAGTTAAAACCATCTATGGTAGAAGAGGCTACCAAAAATGCCCGCGAAACCGCCGAAAAATTTGCCAAAGATTCGGATAGTGAATTGGGCAAAATCAAGAAAGCTAGCCAAGGTTCGTTCTCCATTGAAAACCGCGACAGCAACACCCCACACATCAAACGCGTACGCGTAGTATCGTCTATTACGTACTATTTGTCTAATTAAAGTCGCTTTGCAAGCAAAGCTCCGATGAATCGACTAATCGACTAATCGTTTTTTTCGATTATTCGGGCTTCGCCCTCATGATTTTATTCCCTTCGGTCATCAGTACGTGTCTCACGCTCGGCATAACAAATAAATTTGTTCTGCTCTCGCTTACTCGCAAAATTCACCGATTATTCGGGCTTCGCCCTCATGATTTTGCTCACGCTCGGCATAACAAATAAATTTGTTCTGCTCTCGCTTACTTGCAAAATTCACCAAAAATTACTATCTTTGCAGCGAATTTAAAACAAGAAAAAATGTCTGTACATAAAAGCGACGACATGCGTAAAGTTACTACGCATCGTTTATCAGAGATGAAACAAAGAGGCGAAAAAATTAGCATGCTAACAGCATACGATTTTTCTATGGCCTCTATTTTAGACCAAGCTGGTGTGGATGTTTTATTGGTGGGCGACTCGGCATCGAATGTGATGTGCGGTAACACTACCACCCTACCCATTACCTTGGACGAAATGATTTTTATGGCAAAAAGCGTTGCCAAAGCCGTGAAACGTGCCTTGGTTGTGTGCGATATGCCTTTTGGTACCTACCAAGGAAACTCGTTAGAAGCGCTTTCGTCGGCCATCCGCATCATGAAAGAAACGGGTGCTGATTGTATTAAAATGGAAGGCGGCGAGGAAATTATTGAATCGGTACAACGTATTCTTTCGGCTGGCATTCCTGTAATGGGACACTTGGGATTGATGCCTCAATCCATTAATAAATATGGTACTTACGCTGTGCGCGCCAAAGAAGAAAGCGAAGCACAAAAACTAATTGCCGATGCTAAATTGCTAGAAGAAGCTGGCTGTTTTGCCATTGTTTTGGAAAAAATTCCTGCCGCATTGGCACAAAAAGTAGCAGAGAGCGTAAACATTCCTATTATTGGCATTGGTGCTGGTGGTGGCGTAGATGGACAAGTATTGGTAATGCACGACATGTTGGGCATTACACAAGGGTTCTCTCCTAGATTCTTGCGCAGATATGCGGATGTATTTAGCGTGATAACCGAAGCGGTTGGCAACTACGTAGCGGATGTAAAGAGTGGCGATTTTCCAAACGAAAAAGAACAATATTGATGGCCATCAATATTGTTCTAATCCATTTTTTATAACGTGCCATTCGGCACGGCACCCAGAAGGGTGCTGGTTACCTTCGGTAACGTAATATAAAAAAATCCTTGTGAAATTCACAAGGATTTTTTTTATACGAGTGATTCAACAATAAGAAGTACTAACGGATAGTCATAAAGCGACATTGGCTCCCGAAAAGGGAAGGGGCCCACGAAGTGGGAAGGATCGCTGATGACTATCCGTTAGTGCGTATTCTTCTTTTTTTACAAAATCTTCCTTTTTATTGTTTGATAAAGCGAAGGGCTTTGTTTCCTAAGCGTAGCACGTAAACGCCTGCAGGCAATTCTTCTACCGAGATTTCTGCAATCTCTTCGCCCTGCAAGGTCACCTTTTTACACAAGCTGCCGCTGGTATTGTAAATATAGGCATCGCCCGTTGGCAATTCACCCGATTGTACATACAATACCGAGGTAGTTGGATTGGGGAAGATAGACAAATCGGCGTAAGCTTCTTCTACTACATCGGTAGGTTTACCAACTACGAAATTGCCTTTGGTAGAACCCACGTTGATGGTTCCATTTCCACACACGTATGCTGTTCCGCTGTTACATACCGAGTTGGTGACGGTTAGTTTTCCACTAACAGTAATGTCGGGAGCGCTATGACTACCTTTACCGTTTTCTACAATCAATTTAGAAATAGATACGTTGCCCGTTACATTGGGTTTTACATCGCCATTATCGGGAATTACAACGGTTGACGAAGCGGTAGGCACTTTGCCTTGTTCCCAGTTACCGCAATCGGTCCAAGTAGAGGTTCCTGCATTACCGGTCCAAATGCTTGCACGTGTATCGGCACGGTCACCCATAGTGTTTGTTACTGTAGCAGGTGCTTGGTACGATACGTTCACCCAGCATTTTTGACCAGCATTGGTATTTACGGTATTCCATACTTTCATGGCTACCCAACCTGTTTTGGTAGGCGTATAGCTACCTGTAACGGTTTTGGTACTGTTTTTCTTATGAAGTTGATTGCCGTCCAAATCATACAGTGCAAAGGTAACATCGTTGCCTGTTTTTTCTTGGTAAACGTTGTAGCTGATTTTTTTGCCACTTTCTACGTAAATTTTACCCACCAAACGTTGCTCGCAAGATTTTTCTGGCAGTGCACCACCTTGACCAAGAGAGCTACAGTGACTATCACCTAAGTCGTCTGCCATTTCCCATTCTTGTTGAGTTACTTTGTTGCGATAGGGTTTATAGTTGGATTCGTAAATAGGTGCCCAAACAGCATATCCCAAACCTCCTTTGCCATCGGCAGGAGTTACACGTACGTTAAAACGACCATCGCCCCATGCAGTACGTTCGCCCGATGTACCACCTGAGTAATCCTTTAACTGAACGTTTCTAAAATCGGTATCAATCCACACATCATGGGCATTGGCACCGTCGTCTGTAATGGCAATAATGGCTTTGCCCGAGCGTTCAATTACCAGCAAATCTTCGGTTTGATAACGTACCTTATAATCGCCATATTTAAACGCTAAATTTTGGTGACACCAGATTAGGTTCTTCAAGTAATCGCGCATCGGAAGCGATTTTTCGTCAGCTGGCATGTGGTTGTAACGGTTGCTATTGCTCAAGTTGAACAAGTCTTCCATAAAGACACTAACGTTACCATCCATGGCCATGATGGTAGCGTACGCCATACCCATGCGTTGGTTAAAGGGGTCGGCATGACCGCCTAATTCGTTGTATCCATCCCAATCTTTGTAATTGCCTTTTTCGTCAACTATAGGACGGAAAGTATCATGGCTATTAATATAGTTCAGCGAGCGGTGTACACGTTGTCCATCGCCATAATCGTTGTAACGCATACCAAGTTGTTCGCCTACAACGGCTCCTAAATTACCATATCCACCACCGTCTATAACGCCATTTTTAATGGCACCACGAAGAGGAACATCGTATCCACCCATGGCAAATTCGCCCCAACCATTAGCATATTGAACACCCATGCAATAGTTGTCAATTTCATTTTTACTACCAATGTACTCTCCTACACTAAACATGGCTTGTCCTCCGTTACACCAGTCTGACATACCATATTTTACATTGTACAAAAAGTCTTGTTGCGCCCAATCTGGAAAGTGTTTAACCGCATCCCAACGGAAACCGTCTACGGCCGTTTGTTTCTTAAACCACATGATCCAATTGCGGGCTTCGTTGCGCATGTAGTTGGCACTTTGCACAGGGTTGTAACCGTTTACATTAGAACTTTGACCGTAAGCACCTTCGTAATAACATACGTCTGGACCCCAGTGTCCAGCTGTCCAGTCGTCGCTATTTTGTTGGTGAGCCTTGTTGGCATGGAAGTTTTGCCAGTTTTTGGGCCAACGTCCCTTGCGGTTCCAATAATCGGCTTGCTTACCGTCTTTATAAGGGGTTTCGTAACAAACGTAACGGAAGTTTTTCCATTTATCGTCCCATGCGTTTGGATCTTCGCCTCCTGCACCACCATCTTCGCCACCAGCACCTACTACGTGGTTAAGTACGGCATCGGCAATCACCTCAATACCATTGGCGTGCATAACGGCAATCATACGAAGTACATCGTCTTTGGTTCCAAAACGGGTGGTAACACTACCCTTTTGGTATTTATCGCCCAAATCGTAAAAATCGAAAGGAGAATAACCTACCGAGTTAGTACCTGTATTTTTCACAAAAGGAGGCACCCAAACGGCATTGATACCGGCATCGCGCAAACGAGGCGCTAATTCGGTTAAATAGTTAGCGTAAGAATCGGGGAAATTGCTATTCCAATAGTCCCACCAAAAGGCTTGAAGAATGATTCGCTTTTCTGGATCGGCCGCCTTTGCTGGTGCAAACGTTCCAAATGCAAAGCAGAGCAAGAAAAGTGAAAAAAGTAGTGTTTTTTTCATATTACAGTTAGGTTAAGGTTATTCTTACGATTTCTTTTTTTTAGTCAAAAAAACCAAAAAAAAGAAGGATAGTTTGTTGTAACAGAGCATTTTTAGTACTTTCGTCGCGCAAAAAAATGGCAACCAATTGGCTCTGTTAATTTCGCAAATATATCATTTTTTTATCAAATTTTAAACATCGTGAAGAAAAAAGTCGTATCCACACTTGTTGGACTGATGCTGTTGATGGGTAGCACCGCTACTGCACAAAGTTACCTTGCTACCAAAACCCTATTGGACTCGGTAAAAGTAAACAAACTACATGGTACAGCCGAAGCGCTTTTAAAAGTAGAGCAAACCGACAACTTTAAAGTAGAACTAGACGCCAACGTCGAATTAATTTACGCCTTTACCAAACACAAATTGCGTTTTGCCGGTAACGTAGCTTACAACACTACCGATATTTACGACAATGGTAACAAAGGTTTCTTCTATTTGGGTGGTGATTTTTTTCAGTTTAACATAGAAAAAGACAAACGCGAAAAAACCAAGCAATTCTTTTCTGTTTTTGCTACGTACCAATACGATTATTGCCGCGACTTGCACGACCGCGCCATGCTAGGTGCCAGCGTTACATGGCAACCCTTGCGCGAACACCCCAACATGTTTGTTGAACCCAGCGTAGGTTTAATGGCGGGTATGCAGTATTGGCGCGTTATTAAACAACCCACCAACTTAGACCTTTACAACAACTACCTACCCACCATTTTGGGCAACGACGAAGATGTACAAAAAGTAAAAGAGTACGTTGGTGCCGATGCTGCTGGTTACAGAATGCAATGGGATACTCGTTTAATGGCTTCGGTACACTTTGGTGGCGAATGGGACCGCGTTGCCCTTAATATACACGCCATGATAGCCCAACCATTATGGCCTCAATTTAAAGAAGATCCTAGCATGGATGCCTTATTGGGCAAAATAGACCAATACAGACTAGACAACCAACTTATTCCAGAAGAGGTAATTATGACAGACGAAGCGGCAAGACATCAAAAATACGACTTTGAAGGTTGTATGAATCCAAGGGCGCTTCCACTTATTACTGCCAAAATTGGCCTTAACGTTCGCATTTGGAAAAAACTATCGGCCGTTACTCGTTTTGAATTCTTGTGGGACGGCGGACAAGTTCCAGCCTATTCAACCCATCTTACTTACTGCTTTACCCAAGGTTTAAGTTACAGCTGGTAACCAAAAATAAATATATCATTGGCATATTTTTTGAGGGCGACTTATTTTTGTCGCCCTCTTTTTATGCATCACCTATTATAAATAAAAAAAAATATGTATCTTTGCTACTCTCAATAAGCATTTACATGACACGCATTTATACATTACTTTTGTTATTGCTTTGTTCTATCAGCACATGGGCGCAATTTGACTACGAAAAAGCCCTTAAAACGCTCAATGAATTGCGCGACGAAGGTTGCAATTGCGGCAACGAGGCCATGCGTCCTGCTTCCAAACTACTATGGGACGAAGATTTAGCAGATATTGCCCGCATCTATGCTGCACAACTATCGGCTGCCAACAAAGGTGAATCGCAACACATCTATTTGAGTCACGTAGGTACAGATGGCACTACCACAGAAGATAGATTGAATGCCAACGACTACAAAGCAAAGGTTTGCCTAGAAAACATTGCTTACCTAAATGGTAATTTTGATATGGTTTTGGACCACTGGCTAAACAACCCACAATCTTGCAAAAACCTATTGAACCGAAAAATGACATCGGTAGGCATTGCTCGCAGAGGAGATTTTTGGGTGATTTTAATGGCCGTTCCACAACCCATTGTTCATTAAACACAAAACATTCAACAATAAACACTAAACATTTAACATTATGCAAACTATTGACAATTTCAATTTTGCCGGCAAAAAGGCAATTGTCCGCGTAGACTTTAATGTACCCTTGGACGAAAATGGTAAAATTACCGACGATACCCGTATCCGTGGTGCACTTCCTACCTTGAAAAAAATCTTGGCAGACGGTGGTAGCGTAATTATCATGTCGCACATGGGCAAACCCAAAGGCAAAGTGAATGCTAAATATTCGTTGAGCCAAATTGTTGACGCTGTAGCTGAAAAATTGGGCGTTAAAGTAAACTTTGCTGACGACTGCGCTAAAGCTGCTGACGCAGCTGCTGCTTTGCAACCAGGCGAAGCTTTGTTGCTAGAAAACTTACGTTTCTACGGCGAAGAAGAAGGCAAACCTGTAGGCATCGACAAAGAAGATCCTGCTTACGAAGAAGCTAAAAAAGCCATGAAAGCTTCTCAAAAAGAATTTGCTAAAACATTGGCTTCTTACGCTGATTGCTACGTTAACGACGCATTTGGTACTGCACACCGCAAACACGCTTCTACTGCTGTTATTGCTGATTACTTTGACGCAGACAACAAAATGTTGGGCTACTTGATGGAAAAAGAAGTACAAGCTGTTGACAACATCCTAAGCAACATCAAACGTCCTTTCACCGCTATTATGGGTGGTTCTAAAGTTTCTACCAAAATTGGTATCATCGAAAACTTGATGGACAAAGTAGACAACCTAATTCTTTGCGGCGGTATGACTTATACTTTCGCTAAAGCACAAGGTGGTCAAATTGGTAAATCTATCTGCGAAGACGACAAATTGCAACTTGCTTTGGATATTATTGAACAAGCTAAAGCTAAAGGTGTAAACTTGGTATTGGGTACCGACTGTGTTGCTGCTGACGATTTCTCTAACGACGCTAACACCCAAGTAGTTCCTGCTAATGCTATTCCAGAAGGTTGGGAAGGTTTGGATGCTGGTCCTGACACTCAAAAAGCATTTGCTGCTGCTATTGAAGGTGCTAAAACCATTTTGTGGAACGGCCCTGCTGGTGTATTTGAATTTGACAACTTTACCGCTGGTTCTCGTGCTATTGCCGAAGCTATTGCTAAAGCAACTGCAGACGGTGCCTTCTCGTTGATTGGTGGTGGCGACTCTGTTGCTTGCATCAACAAATTTGGCATGGCCGACCAAGTATCTTACATCTCTACTGGTGGTGGTGCTTTGTTGGAAGCTATCGAAGGTAAAGTACTTCCAGGCGTAGCTGCTATTAAAGGATAAAAAATCGCCTTGCAAAGCAAGGCTCTGTTTATTCGTTGATGCGTTGATACATTGATACGAAAACCACAAAAGTCGGACTCATATTGTTGGGTCCGATTTTTTTTGAAATTCAATTCATCGACGTACTAATGAGTACGAGGTACGAATAATCAACGAATAAACGAATCATAGCAACCGATACTCAGGTATATCGGTTAGCGGAGTGGCTTTGAGGGTTTGGTAGTTGATGCTAAAACAGTAGGTATCGATGCCGTTGGTTACCACTAGGTAGGGAACGTGTAATTGAGTATTATAGCGAAGTGCTTGATTGATAACATCTTGGGTTATTTTTACCGATGGAGCTTTGTATTCTACCAACATAATAGGCACACCTTTGGAGTAAACCACGGTATCGCAACGTTGTAATTGCCCGTTGATGGGCAAGGTACATTCGTTGGCAATGCAAACTTGTGGATAACTTTTTACATCCACCAAAAACTGACAAAACTGCTGACGCACACCTTCTTCGGGTGTCAGCGCTACCCATTTTTGACGAAAGACGTCAAAAACTTGCTTTTTTCCGTGCTTATTTTCTACGCGTAATTCCAAAATATTAACTACCTTTACAAAGGTAATACGTTTTTTTACAATACAGCATCTTTTGGCACAAAAAGGATTGACATACGCTAGC
>CAJGDW010000060.1 GCA_904502115.1 Paludibacteraceae bacterium
CATGGCCAATTTTTTGGTCTTAACTTCGCCTAGTTTTTTAGCATCGCAGTTTTTGTCGCCTGTTACGAATGCATAACTTTTCTTGTCGTTGTATAAGCTAGATGAACCACGATAGTTCATGCGCGCTTTGCGGTCGTAGTACAATACATCGGCATTGTTTACATCCGAGTTGGTAACACTGCCGCCGTCTTGATTCCAAAGGATCTTAACGTCCACACTGCGTTTAGCTTTAAGAGCGGCAACTCCATCATTGTCTGGGTATCCATCCCCTGTGTAAGTTGGAAAATCTTTGGCAGTACGAACCAAGATAACAGGAAGCTTGCTGCTAAATGATACTGAAGAACCACCATTTGCCTTGATTTGAAGAATATTAGAGGTAAATTCTACCAATTCGCCACCTACGGTATAGGTCATTACACAGCGATAGTAACCCGCTTTGTTGGGACGAATGTTATCCCAAGATGCGCCGTTTCCGTCGGTATATTTACTCCAAGTAGATTTATCGGTAGAATATTGCCATGCGTAGGCGTTGAAAGTACCATCTTCTACGGTAGGCAGTTCGGCTACATACAGACCTGCAAAATCGGTAAAGTCGTTGGTATTAATCGACAGGCGATTACGGATAGCTGCGATGGTAAAGTCTGATGCGGGTTCAGGGACTTCGGTAATGGTTACTGTGATTTTTTGAGTTGTAGGATTAAAGGTAATGGTTACATCGCTCGCTTTGGTAAGGGTAATCACTACGTTTCCGTCTGCATCATTAGAAAGACCAGCATTAGAGCTTAATGCGCTGTATCCCCAATTTTGGCTCCAAGTTCCATCGGTTATTTTGAATTTATACTCGCCGTCGGCAAGTGCTGTATAGGTTACCGTGTTGTTGGTAAGGGCGCAGCCTGCAGGATCCCATCTTAATCCGCAGCACCATTGATCTCCCGCTACGGCAGTACCTCCTACTATTTGCGCACCAGCCATGTAGTAGGTGGTAGTTGGGGTAGGAACATCGGGAGTGTCTGGGGTATCGCTTCCGCAAACTTCCCAATCATTGATAATGCTGTTTAGCGCAGATGTTCTGCTAGTAATCCATGATTTTAACGTAGATGTACTTGAAGCAGAATAGGTATTCCATTTGCTCTTTTCTCTGCTGCCTGCACCTTGCGAAAGTACGTTGGCCAAGCTGTCAATTTTAGCATTGAGTACGGTTGCATTCAAAGCACCGTTGGTTCCAATGTGTTTAGCCCAACGTTCTTTTACCATGGCTTTAAATTTGCAGTCGCCTAAGATGCCATTGCAACCATTTTTGCCTTTGCCAGTCCACCAGAAGGGCGTTGGGAAATCGTCGTTATAGTAGGTGTTATCTTCTACCATTAGGCCAGAAGTTTTGGTATCTTGGTTGCCTAACCCCAATTCGTAATCCCAAATGGGGTTGGCTACAATCTTATCGGCAGTAGAATTTATTTGGAATACGCAAGATATACGATACGCATCGGCATTTTTGGTAAATTCGTTGATAATAAACCAATCTGCCCAACTTTCGTAGTCGATGAGGGTGGCTAATTTGTCGTAGTCGTTTGCTAAAATAGCCGATTCCATGTTGGTAAACATGGCTTTTACGTCCGATACTTTTTTCTCCCATGCCGTATCGTCGGTTACGTTGCCATCATCGTCAAAGGTAGCAATGTCTTCGCGTTCGGGGTATTCAATTTCAAACGCTTGGTCTACTTGCATATTGTAGGTAGCGATTGTTTTTTTACCTGTATTGGATGTGATAAAAGTACAACGTTTGTAGTCTTCGTTGGCACCGCTGTAACCATCGTATCTATCCACCATGTCGGTTTTGTCAAATCGAACGATGTATCCTGTATCTTCGTTTACGTTGACACGTGTTTCATCTTGGGTTATTTTATCCATAAATACGTAGATACCTTGGTATTCACCATCGATGTACATTTCTACGTATCTGCATTTTACGCCCCAAAGACCTGTCATTTGAGCGTATTGGTGGTAAGATAAGATATTACGCATAAAGGTGGCATCGGGATAAGAGGCATACAATACCCAGTCTTTGTGCGCATCGCCATCGAACATGGCAAATTTTTTGGTTTTCACTTCGCCTAGTTTTTTAGCGTCGCAATTTTTGTCGCCCGTTACAAAAGCAAAACTTTTCTTGGGGTTATTTAAGCTGGATGAACCACGATAGTTCATGCGCGCTTTGCGGTCGTAGTGAAGTACGCTGGCATTGTTGATATCGTTGTTGGTAATATTGCCACCGTTTTCGTTCCATAAAATTTTAACGTCTACGCTACGTTTTGCTTTTAGTTCTGCCACTTGTTCGGTAGTAGGATAATCTGCAGGAGACGTTGGGAAATCTTTGGCAGTACGAACCAATACTACAGGCAAATTGCTGCTAAAGGTAACAGTTGATCCGCCTTTGTTGCTAATTTGAAGGGTATTTGAGTAGACCGTTTGTGTTTCTTCGTTAACATTGTAGGTAAGGACACAACGATAGTAACCAGCTTTGTTGGGGCGAATGTTGTCCCAAGATGCACCATCGCCACCTTCGTAACCCGACCAAGATGTATTGTCGGTAGAAAACTCCCAAGCGTAGGCGCTTAACTCGCCATTTTCGATAGTAGGAAGTTTAGCAACATAAAGACCTGCAAAATCGGTAAAGTCGTTGGTGTTAATAGACAAGCGATTGCGAATGGCTGCAATGGTTGCAGTGGGTTGTGTTGGGTCTACGGGTGTTGCCTCGGTAACTGTAACAGTGATTTTTTTTGTCGATGAATTAAATACAATGGTTACGTCGCTTGCTTTTGCAAGGGTAATAACGACGTTGTTGTCGGCATCTTTCGTAAAACCAGTGGTAGAGGTGAGTGCGCTGTATCCCCATGAATTGTTCCAGGTTCCATCGGTAATTTTAAATTTGTATTCGCCTGCAGGTAGTGCACTGTAAGAGACGGTGTTGTCAGTAAGGGGACATGCATCTGCCGACCAGCCTGTGCCACAGCACCAATTAGTGCCTTCTACTGCGGCACCAGCAATGCAATAACCGCTAGTAGATGAAGCATCGTATGTAATGGATGCATTCCATCTGTTGTTGTAGTAATAAGGCTTAGAGGAATCGACGGTTAAGTCGTCAGTTTGGTTTCCTGTACCCCCTGCGCCCTTGTTGAAGATGATTCTATCGGCTATCGCATTATCGAAAGTATAGGAATATACTTCGTAGCCGTTCATGGTTTTAGGCTCTAGTGTGGCGGCGGTACCAGGCCACTCTGCAATAGCAGTTTGGGTGCTGTTTTTCCAAGCGTAGGCATGTACGTTGGTCCACTCGGGTGAGTTGACGAAATAAAGAGTAACATTTGCTGCTAGCATATTCAAGGATATGAATAGCCATAAAAACAGGGTAGTGAGTTTTTTCATATAGTAATGGTTTTGGTTTGTTTTAAGGCAAGTCCTGCAAGATAATAAAAATATTCTACAATACAAAATATTGAGAATGAATAGTATTTGAGTAGGTATTACTCGGGTTGCCCCTTGCGGATATGAAAAAAAGGCTACTCGTTGGAGTAGCCTTTTGGGAGGGTATCGTATGATTCAATTATTTCAATACAGCCAATGCGTTTTTGATGCGGGTAAATGCATTTACCAAGTTTTCGTCCGATGTAGCGTACGACATACGGATGCATTCAGGCGAACCAAATGCGCCACCGCCTACGCAAGCCACGTGACCTTCTTCCAATAGATACATTGCCAAGTCTGCTGCGTCTTTGATTACCTTGCCGTTAGGAGCGGTTTTGCCAAAGAATGAGCTACATTTTGGGAATACATAGAATGCACCTTTGGGTTCGTTTACTTGCAAACCTGGAATGTCTTTTAGCATATCCAACACCAAATTACGACGACGTTCAAAAGCTGTGCGCATGTCGGCAATGCATTGTTGGCTACCGGTATAAGCGGTTTCTGCTGCTTTTTGAGCTACCGAGCAAGGACCCGATGTATATTGACCTTGCAATTTGTTGCAAGCTTTAGCAATCCAAAGAGGAGCGGCAATCCAACCAATACGCCAACCAGTCATAGCGTATGCTTTCGATACACCGTTTACAATAACAACACGGTCTTTGATTTCGCTGAATTGAGCGATGCTTTCGTGTTTGCCTACGTAGTTGATGTGCTCGTAAATTTCGTCGGCAATAACGTATACATTAGGATATTTAGCCAATACTTCTGCCAAACCTTGTAATTCTTCTTTTGAGTACACGCTACCAGTAGGGTTAGAGGGCGAACACAAAATAAGAACTTTGGTTTTAGGAGTAATGGCTGCTTCTAATTGAACAGGAGTGATTTTGAAATCTTGTTCAATGCCAGCTTCGATAATTACATTGGTACCTTCTGCCAATTTTACCATTTCTACGTAGCTAACCCAATAAGGAGCAGGAATGATAACTTCGTCGCCTTTGTCTACCAAGCACAAAATAGCGTTGCAAACCGATTGTTTAGCACCACCCGAGCAAACAATTTGAGCGGGTTCGTAATCCAAACCATTTTCGTTTTTCAATTTAGCAACGATAGCATTGCGTAGCGCAGGGTAACCAGGAACTGGAGAGTAAAAAGAAAAATTGTTATCTACCGCATCCTTAGCAGCCTGTTTTATGTGGTCTGGTGTAAAGAAGTCGGGTTCTCCAACACTCAAGTTAATAACATCTATGCCTTGTGCTTTTAGTTCTGCACTTTTTTGCGACATAGCTAAGGTTTCCGATTCGGAAAGTGCGTTAAGTCTTTGTGATAGTTGATTCATTTTTTCTTCTTGTATCGTTAAAAAGGGTACAAAGTTTATAGATTCTTAAAAAATCTTGCAAATGTAATCATTTTTTCGGGTTTTTTATACCTTTGCACCGATAATTAATAAAACGCTATGAGAAAATTTATTCTTCTTTTGATGTTGGCCGGTTTGAGTACGGCTATTTGGGCAAAACCAGACGATATTTGTGGCGTATGGTTAGACGACAATAAGGATGGTAAAACAGAGTTTTATAAAGTAGCTCCTAACAAGTACGAAGCCAAGTTAATTTGGTTGGCAAAATCGGTAGATAAAGATGGAAAACCATTGCGTGATGCAAAAAATCCAGATAAATCACTTCGCAATAGAGAGTTAATTGGTCAGATTGTGATGAGAATGGATTGGGATGAAAAAGAACAATGCTACATTTTGCATTATGCCTACGACCCTAAATGGGGTATGACAGGAACCGGTAAAATGTGGGTAGATGGCGATGTGATGACCATTAAGGCAGGTAAGTGGGGTATAAGTGTAACGCGCACCATGGACAGAGTTAAATAAATTTCGGGTCCTTAGGGCCCGAAATTTATGGTCGAAAGTCCAAAGTCGAAAGTCCCAACTCACAAGTCCGACCTTTGACTTTAGACCTTCGACCTTTGACTACAATGCACCTTTGGTAGATGGCAGTTCGTAGCGATAAATGTCGCGCTTAACGGCCATTTTGAGTGCTCTGGCCAAGGCTTTAAAAATACCTTCTATTTTGTGGTGTTCGTTTTCGCCTTCTGCCTTGATGTTGAGGTTCATCTTAGCCGTGTCGCTAAACGATTTAAAGAAATGCATGAACATTTCGGTAGGCATATCGCCCACCATTTCGCGCTTAAATTGCGCATCCCAAACCAACCAAGGGCGGCCACCAAAATCGAGCGCTACACTGCATAGGCATTCGTCCATGGGTAGGCAGTAGCCGTAGCGTTCAATGCCGCGTTTGTTGCCCAAGGCTTGGTAAAATGCCTCGCCCAAAGCCAAACCAGTATCTTCTATGGTGTGGTGCTCGTCTACGTTCAAATCGCCCTTTACCAAAATGGTTAAATCAAAACCACCGTGTTTGCCAATTTGCTCCAACATGTGGTCAAAGAAACCAACGCCCGTTTCGATGCGGGTGTTGCCACGTCCATCCAGGTTCAAATCAATTTGAATGTCGGTTTCGTTGGTTTTGCGGGTTACTTGCGCACGGCGTTCGCCAGCAAACAAATATTCGGCAATTTGGTCCCAATTTTCGGCTTCAAATGTAGCATCCGATTCGCCTAACTTATCGGTAATCAGAATGGATTTTGATCCTAAGTTTTTGGCCAACTGTACGTCGGTAAGGCGGTCGCCAATTACGTAACTGTTTGCCAAATCGTAGTTGCCGTCCATGTAGGCGGTTAGCATGCCTGTGCCCGGTTTACGTGTGGGAAGCCCTTCGCTGGCAAACGATTTGTCAATGTGAATGGCATCGAACGTGATGCCTTCGCCAGTCATAATTTCTAACATTTTGTTTTGTACGCTATCGAACACTTCTTGTGGATAACCTGGTGTGCCTAAACCGTCTTGGTTGGTAACCATTACCAACTCAAAATCAAGGTTTTTAGCAATAAAATACAGGTTGCGAATTACCCCTGGCAAGAAAGTCATTTCGTCCAAACTGTTTACTTGCTCGGTAATGGGTGGCTCTATAATAAGGGTGCCGTCGCGGTCTATAAACAAGGCTTTTTTCATACCATTTGTTGTAAGGCGGTGAGTAATTGTTTGTTTTCGGATGGGGTGCCTACGGTAATGCGCAAACAACCATCGCAAAGGGTAACACTGTTACGGTTACGCACAATAATTCCTTTGTCTACCAATTGTTTATAAACACCGTTGGCATCGGCTACTTTTACCAATACAAAGTTGGCATCGGTAGGGTAAATTTGTTTTACCAAAGGCAAAGCTGCTAAGCTTTCTATCATTTTTTTGCGCTCCATTAGCAAAGCTTTTACCCATTCGTTCTTTTGATCTGCGTTTTCAACTTGCTTGTAAACCGCTTCTTGAGTCAATAAGTTGAGGTTATAAGGGTATTTTACCTTGTTAAAGAAGGCAATGATATCTTCCGATGCAAAGGCCATGCCACAGCGCAAAGCAGCCATGCCCCATGCTTTAGAGAAGGTTTGCAATACAATAATATTAGGATACTGATCTAGCGATGCTAACCACGATGGCTCGTTTGAAAAATCGATATAAGCTTCGTCGATAACAACAATGCCCTCAAAGCTGGTTACTATTTTTTCAATTTCGGTGCGTGCCAACGAGTTACCAGTAGGGTTGTTGGGCGAACACAAAAAGATGACTTTGGTGTTTTTGTCGCATGCTTTTAACACTTTGGCAGCATCGAGCGTAAAATCGGCATTTAGGTTAACTTGCTTGTACTGAACGTTGTTGATGTCGGCACAAACGCCGTACATGCCGTAGGTTGGGTTAATGGCGACAACGTTGTCTTTGCTAGGTTCGCAAAAAATGCGAAAAATAAGGTCGATGGGTTCGTCGCTACCAACGCCCAACATAATTTGTGTGGGGCGTACGCCTTTTAGTGCTGCAATTTTTTCTTTCAATTGCAGCTGCAAAGGGTCTGGATAGCGGTTAAAGGGTTGGTTGTAAGGGTTTTCGTTGGCATCCAAGAAAACCGATGCCTCGCCTGTAAACTCGTTGCGTGCGCAAGAGTAGGGGGCCAATGACCAAATATTAGGACGTATAAGTTCTTTTAATGATTTCATTTTCTGTTAATTAGATGGTTTGACGATGGTGGTATCCGAAACATATACCAAGAAATCTTCTGTATAAGGGTTATATGGTTCTTCTACTTTCGATGTGTTTTGCAAGCGCATGTTTACCGTAAAAGGTTCGCTTTGGTTGGTGCGTGCTTTGATAGGAATTAGCATCCAATACGTGCCAATGATGTAGGTTTTGGGTTTAAATTGATAAAAACCTTTGCTTACTTGGCTGTATTCGGTACAAAGCTGTTCGCCTGTTTCGGTTACCGTAACCAACGAATCTTTTAAAAACTCGCGGTCAATGTCTATTTGCAATTGAGTTAGTTCGTTACCTAGGCCGTTTAGCTCTACCTCTACAAAAAGGGTGTCGCCAATATGAATAGGAGTGGCTGTGCTGGCAATTTGGGTGGTGTCAATGTACAATCGATGCAATACAATGCGGGGGCTATTGTAATTGCCCAAGCACGATGTAGCAAAGATGCCTACCCATACAAGGGCAATCATCCCAATCCATTTCGCCAACTGTTTTTTGTTTTTCATATCCGATACTAGTTATGCAAATTACTCACGCAAATGTAGTGTAATTTGCCGATATACACAAAAAATAAAATCGTTGAGTTATCTTTCGATACGATAAACATCACCTCGGCAAAAAATTGTATTATCTTTGTCTTCTCTAATCTAGAAACGTTATTTACAACCCATGAAACAATCCTTACCTTTTGTACCCAAGGCCGTATTTTTTGATATGGATGGTGTAATATTCGATTCCATGCCCCGTCATGCCAAAGCGTGGAGCGAGGCAATGGCCTTAGAAGGGCTTCCTTTTTCGGAATACGAGGTGTATTTACAAGAAGGCAGAACCGGATCGGGTACAGTAACCGATGTATTTTTGGCAAACGGCAGAGGAATACCATCGCAAGAAGATATGCAACGCATCTATGCCAACAAGAGTCGTATCTTTGACTCGATGGGCGATCCCATTCCCATGCGTGGCATGCACGATGTGCTAGAAAAAGTAAAAAGTTTGGGATTGGAAATCTACATTATTACTGGATCGGGACAAGCCAGCTTGTTGGATACACTTAATCACTACTATCCCGATACGTTTTACAAAGAAAAAATGGTAACTGCCTACGACGTTAAAAAGGGCAAACCCGACCCAGAACCCTATTTAATGGGCTTAGAAAAAGCAGGTTTGCCAGCTAGGGAGGTGGTGGTAGTAGAGAACGCTCCTTTGGGCGTACGCTCCGCCAAGGG
>CAJGDW010000061.1 GCA_904502115.1 Paludibacteraceae bacterium
AAATACGTCATTATAGTAGCAGGTGGCAGTGGCAAACGCATGGGTGCAGACATCCCCAAGCAGTTTTTGCTTTTGGCAGGGAAACCTGTTTTAATGCACACCATCGATGCTTTTTTAAAGTACGACAATCAAATCCAGGTGCTATTGGTATTGCCCGATGCGCACCAGGCCTATTGGCAAGATTTGTGTAAGCAATATGCTTTTGATAAACCTGTTACGTTGGTTAGTGGCGGCGCTGAGCGTTTCTTTTCGGTACAGAATGCCATGCAATTAGTGCCAAACGATGCGTTGGTGGCGGTGCACGATGGGGTGCGTCCGTTGGTGGATGTTGAAACCATCCGTCAGGCATTTGAATCGGCTGCAGAAAAAGGCAGCGGTATCCCTGTTATTCCAGAATCCGATTCGTTGCGCCAACTTACCCCAGACGGAAGTGTTGGTGTGAATCGTGCCGATTATTGCAGGGTACAAACGCCTCAAGTATTTCAGTCAAATCTGATAAAAGAAGCTTATAATCAAGAATATACTTCCTTTTTTACTGACGATGCCAGTGTATACGAATCGATGGGGCACAGCATTGCGTTAACGCAAGGAAATGTATCGAATCTAAAAATAACCACCCCAGTCGATTTGACATGGGCTGCTGTTTTGCTGCATGAATCTGTATAAAGCCGATATAAAATACCTGCCAGGCATGGGGCCTAAAAAGGCAGAGATTTTGAACAAAGAAGCCGAAATCTATTCTTTGTACGACTTGATACAAACTTTTCCGTATCGCTACATCGATCGCAGCCGATTCTATAAAATTGCCGAAATTTCATCCAACAATACCCATATTCAACTGCGTGGAAAAATAGTCGCTTTTTCTACCAAAGGCGAAGGGCGTGCAAAGCGATTAATTGCCCATTTCACCGATGGAAATGACACCATCGAGCTGGTGTTTTTTAAGGGCATTCCGTTTGTGTTAAAAGCCTATCAGCTGAACACCGAATACATTGTTTTTGGCAAGCCCACTTACTTTAATGGCGTATATAGTTTTGTACACCCCGATATAGAACAACCTTCCGAAGAACGTACGCAAGGTTTTATGCCATTGTATCATACCACCGAAAAAATGAAGAACCATTTTTTGCACTCCAAAGCCTTGCAAAAATTCATTTTTTTGGCGTTGAAGCAATTGCCCTCCGATATAGCCGAAACCTTGCCACAATCGGTACTGAACAAACGAAAACTCATGCCTTTGTACGATGCGTTGTGGCAAATTCATTTTCCACAAAACATGCAATTGCTAGAGCAAGCACGTGAACGATTGCGTTACGAGGAGTTGTTTTACATTCAAGTAGCCATTTTGCGTCAGGCGGGTTTGATGCGCTCCAAGCAAAAAGGGCATCCTATGCCCCAAGTAGGCGATATTTTCCATACTTTTTACCGCGATTTTTTGCCTTTTGAGTTAACCAATGCGCAAAAAAAAGTGATCAAAGAAATCAGGGCCGATTTAGTGCGCGAAACCCAGATGAACCGCTTGTTGCAAGGCGATGTGGGAAGTGGCAAAACCATGGTAGCTTTGCTTACCATGCTCATGGCGGTGGGCAATGGCTTTCAGGCCTGTTTGTTGGCTCCTACCGAGATTTTGGCCACACAACATTACGAAGGGTTGTCTAAACTGCTAAAAGATATGCCTGTAAGCATCCGATTGCTAACAGGTTCTACCAAAAAGAAAGACCGTGTATCGTTGCATCAGTCTCTGCAAGATGGATCGTTGCAAATTTTAGTAGGCACGCATGCCATACTAGAAGATGAAGTAAAATTTGCCAATTTAGGATTGGCTATCATCGATGAACAACACCGTTTTGGCGTAGCGCAACGTGCTAAAATGTGGGCAAAAAACCACCGTCCTCCTCATGTGCTGGTAATGACAGCAACCCCCATTCCGCGTACCCTTGCCATGACTGTTTACGGCGATTTGGACGTTTCGGTAATAGATGAGTTGCCTCCAGGTAGAAAACCCATTCAGACCTACCATCTTTTTGAAAACAAACGCGCCAATTTGCATCGTTTTGTGCATGAACAACTGCAACAAGGACGTCAAATTTACGTGGTGTATCCTCTGATTAAAGAATCCGAAAAATCCGATTTAAAAGATCTGGAAGCGGGTTTTGACTCCATGCAAAAGATTTTTTCGGAGGTAGAAGTGGGTATGGTACACGGCAAAATGAAACCAGCAGAGAAAGATGCCGAAATGCAACGCTTTTTGTCGGGCGAGACCCGCATTTTGGTAGCAACCACCGTTATTGAAGTAGGGGTTAATGTGCCCAATGCATCGGTTATGATTATTGAAAATGCCGAACGTTTTGGTTTGGCGCAATTGCATCAATTGCGAGGCAGGGTAGGTCGTGGAGCCGATCAGTCGTACTGCGTGTTGATGACCAAATACGAATTATCGTCCGATACCCGTAAACGCCTCGAAATTATGACCGAAACCAACGACGGTTTTCGCATTGCAGAGGCCGATATGAAGCTACGTGGCCCTGGTGATTTAGACGGAACCATGCAAAGCGGTTTGCCATTTACCTTGCGTATTGCCAACTTGTCGAACGATGGAGTGGTGCTACAACAAGCCCGTGTAGACGTGCAAGAAATTTTGCAGGCCGATCCCATGTTGGCATCGCCAGAAAATGCAATACTTTTGTCACAACTCAAATACCGCGCCCACGACGCTGTAAACTGGAGCTTGATTAGTTAGTCGAAAGTCACAAGTCGAAAGTCGAACACTCATCGATTAGTCGATTTGCCGATTATTCCCTTCGGTCATCAGTACGTCACCGATTAGTCAAAAAAATATAAAATTCTCCTTTATTCAGGCTTCGCCTTCATGAAGTTGCTCATGCTCGGCATAATCAAACAAGTTTGCTTCTGCTCTCGCTTAATCGCAACTTTCTCCTTTCGTTATAAAATGAATTGTCTAACGTCAAAAAACTATAAAATTCTCCTTTCTCCTTTCTCCTTTCTCCTTTATTTATTATCTTCGCACCTTATTAAATAGAAAATTAACAAAACAAGATAAAATTATGGGCTTTTCTGATTTTTTGGCCAAACTATTTGGAACCAAATCGCAACGCGATTTGAAAGAAATTATGCCGTATGTAGACAAGGTTAAAACCCTTTCGCCTACCATACAATCGTTGTCGGATAACGAATTGCGCGATAGATTGCAAGCCATTAGAGCCGATATTCAGTCGCGTGGCAATGAACAAACAGAGCGCATCGCTGCTTTGAAAGAACAAATTGAACAAACCGAACTTACCGAGCGCGAGGACTTATATGCTGAGGTAGACAAACTAGAAAACGAAATTCTAGACCTTACCGAAGATGCGTTAGACGAATATTTACCCGAAGTATTTGCTATTATCAAAGATACGGCTCGCCGTTTCTCTCAAAATGATCAAATTTCTGTAAAAGC
Organism: Paludibacteraceae bacterium; assembly: GCA_904502115.1. Lineage (GTDB taxonomy): Bacteria > Bacteroidota > Bacteroidia > Bacteroidales > Paludibacteraceae > Enterocola. The sequence continues at coordinate 3,458 of CAJGDW010000061.1, forward strand.
TACCGATTTTGACCGTCAATTGGCTGTTAAATTTGATTTTGTGAGCATCGAAGGTGATAATGCTATCTTCCAAACCGAATGGACTGCAGGCGGTAATGCCATGAAATGGGATATGGTACATTACGATGTCCAATTGATTGGTGGTGTAGCATTGCACAAAGGTAAAATTGCCGAAATGGCAACTGGTGAAGGTAAAACCTTGGTGGCTACCTTGCCTGTATTCTTGAATGCTTTGGCAGGCAAAGGCGTTCACGTGGTAACCGTCAACGACTACTTGGCCAAACGTGACTCGGAATGGATGGGACCTTTGTATATGTTCCACGGTTTAAGTGTCGATTGCATTGATAAACACCGTCCTAACTCGGACGCTCGTCGCGATGCTTACAATGCCGATATTACTTTTGGTACCAACAACGAGTTTGGTTTTGACTACTTGCGCGATAATATGGCATCGTCGCCAGCCGACTTGGTACAACGCAAGCACCATTATGCCATTGTCGATGAGGTTGACTCGGTTTTGATTGACGATGCGCGTACTCCTTTGATTATTTCAGGCCCTGTGCCCAAAGGCGAAGACCAATTGTTTGAAGAATACCGTTCTAAGGTAGAGCGCGTTGTAGAAGAGCAAAAACGATTGGCGATTAAATGCTTAGCAGAAGCAAAACGCTTATTGGCATCGTCCGATAGCAAAGATCAAGAGCAAGGTAATATTCTTTTGTTCCGTGCCTTTAAAGGGTTGCCTAAAAATAAAGCGCTTATTAAGTTTTTGAGTGAACAAGGCATTAAGGCAGGTATGTTGCGTACCGAAGCGGTTTACATGGAACAAAACAATCGTCGTATGCACGAAATTACCGACGATTTGTACTTTGTCATTGACGAAAAACACAACAGCATCGAACTAACCGATAAGGGTATTGACCTTATTTCGACCGATACCGCAGACGCCGCATTCTTTGTGCTGCCCGATATTGGTAGCGAGTTGGCTGAAATCGAAAAAGCAGACTTGAGCGACGAAGAAAAAGTAGAGAAAAAAGATGCGTTGATGCAAGAATATGCCGTTAAATCGGAACGTGTCCATACCATTCAACAGCTGTTAAAAGCTTATACCTTGTTCGAAAAAGACGACCAATACGTGGTTATCGACAACAAAGTAATGATTGTAGACGAACAAACCGGTCGTATTATGGACGGTCGTCGTTATTCGGATGGTTTGCACCAAGCTATCGAGGCGAAAGAACGCGTAAAAGTAGAAGCAGCTACCCAAACCTTTGCGTCGATTACTTTGCAAAACTACTTCCGTATGTACCACAAGTTGTCGGGTATGACAGGTACAGCAGAAACCGAAGCAGGAGAGTTTTGGGATATCTATAAACTAGACGTAGTGGTAATCCCTACCAATAAACCCATTGCTCGTTTCGACTTGAACGACCGCGTTTACAAAACCAAGCGTGCTAAATACAATGCAGTGGTAGAAGAGGTGAAACGTTTGGTAGATGCCGGTCGCCCTGTATTGGTGGGTACTACCTCGGTAGAAATATCGGAATTATTAAGTAAGAAATTCAATGGAGAAAAGATACCTCACCAAGTACTGAATGCGAAATTGCATCAAAAAGAGGCAGAAATTGTGGCAGAGGCAGGTCGTCCTGGAACCGTAACCATTGCTACCAACATGGCTGGTCGTGGTACTGACATCAAACTTACCCCAGAAGCAAAAGAAGCAGGCGGTTTGGCTATCATTGGTACAGAACGCCACGAAAGCCGCCGTATCGACCGTCAGTTGCGTGGTCGTTCGGGACGTCAAGGTGACCCTGGTTCTTCTGTATTCTATGTGTCGTTCGAAGATACTTTGATGCGCTTGTTCGGTTCGGACAGTATGGCTACCGTAATGGACCGTTTGGGCTTCCAAGAAAACGAAATGATTGAACACAGACAAATTTCTAAATCCATTGAACGTGCACAGAAAAAGGTAGAAGAAAACCACTTTGGTGTGCGTAAGCGTTTGTTGGAATACGATGACGTGATGAATGCGCAACGTAAAGTAATTTATGCGCGTCGTCGTCACGCTTTGATGGGTGAACGCATTGGTTTGGATATCGTTAATATGGTATACGATGCCGTAGCTGCATTGGCAGAAGAATACAATGCCACTGGCGATTACGAACAATTCCGTCAAGATTTGATGCGTTGGTTTGCTGTTGATATTCGCGCTGGCGAAAAAGCATCGCGTAAGGTAGAAGAAATGACCCAACAAATCTTCGAACTAGTAATGGCTAACTATCAACGCAAGTTGGATAAATTCAACGAGGTTGCTTTTCCAGTTATTAAAAATGTGTACGAAACCCAAGGCAGTCAATACAAAAACATCATTATTCCATTTACTGATGGTAAATTGATGTACAACATTCCTGTTAATTTGGAAGAAGCCTACAATACACAAGGCAAGGCGGTTATGAAAGCCTTCCAAAAAGCTATCTTGTTGCGTACCATCGATAATGCTTGGAAAGAACACTTGCGTGAGTTGGACGAATTACGCCAATCGGTACAAAATGCAAGTTACGAGCAAAAAGACCCCTTGTTGATTTACAAACTAGAGTCGTATAATTTGTTCAAGAAAATGATAGAAACCATTAACTATAAGGCTATTACCGTGTTGATGCGTGTTCAATTACCTGTACGCGAAGGCGATGCTGTTCGCGAGGCTGCTCCCGAAAAACGCCAAGACTATAGCAAATATCAGTCGCAAAAAACCGATATTATGCGAGCTGGTCAGCAAGATACCCGCGAAAGACAAAAACAACAACCCGTACATGCAGAAAAAACAGTGGGACGTAACGAACCTTGTCCTTGCGGTAGTGGTAAAAAATACAAACAATGCTGTGGTAAAAACGCGTAACGTAGAAGTAAGATGAATACCTTATTATCGGTTATATGGAATGTAGATCCTGTTGCCTTTAGTTTGGGGCCAGTGTCTGTGCGTTGGTACGGATTGTGCTATGCTATTGGTTTTGTGGTAGGTATTACCTTGTTGTCTAAAATGTTTAAGAGTGAGGGATATCCTGACGATTGGGCTGACAAAGTATTGGTTTATACCATCATTGCTACGGTTATAGGATCTCGTTTAGGCCATGTCTTTTTCTATGAATGGGGTTATTACAGTAAACATCCATTAGAGATTTTAATGGTATGGAAAGGTGGATTAGCGAGTCATGGAGGCGTGGTGGCCATCATTATTTCGTCGTGGTTGTTATGTAAATATGTCTTTCATAAGACCTTTTTGTGGTTTGGAGACCGATTCATGGGGCCTGCAGTGTTTGTAGGAGCAATGATTCGTTTGGGCAACTTGATGAACTCCGAAATTTATGGCGGAGCAACCTCCTTGCCATGGGGATTCCAATTTGTACGCGATTATCCTGCGGGAACACCCGTAGAGTTGATTCCTGCCTGTCACCCCACACAATTGTACGAAGCTGGTAGTTATTTGATTTTGTTCGCTGTTCTTATGTACATGTATTGGAGAACCAATGCTCGTAAACGCGAGGGCTTAATTTGTGGCACGGCTTTTGCAGTATTCTTTGCGATACGTTTCTTATTAGAATTTATCAAAAATGATCAAGTGGCCTTTGAGGCCGATATGGTACTCAATATGGGTCAGTTGTTAAGCATCCCATTTATTTTATTAGGAATCGTATTTATAATTTATTCGTTTAAGAAACCTAAAACATCGTAGTATGGGAAGTTTTTTAATGTTTGTATTGTTTTTCTTTGTATTAATGATAGCGATTCCTATTATTAATATTATTAGTGTGCTTTCGAGGGTAAAAAAGAAAGCGAGACAACAGCAAAATCAATACGAAAGTTTCTCAAAACCAGAAAACAAATCACCTATTAACAAGCGCTTTGATAAATCTAAAGCAGAAGATGTAGAATTTGAAGAGGTATAATATGCCAAACAAATGTACAATGAAAACTTGGGGGGCATACGCCCCCTATTTATTTATCAACTTGTTGTTTGTACTTAAATACACACAGCGAGTAACTCCTTATTATATTGGGGTTGGGGCATTGTACATGGTTGTGGGGTTGTTGTTTTTGTATATCATTCGTTGGAGCATAGGCAAACTTAAAAATCCAAGTTATTTAGGGTGGTCTATTTTTACTGTCCTTTTGGCAGTAGGGGTGTATTTGCAATACTCGATAGATCCGTATTCCTTACAAGTAGATAGGTGGTCGGCCATTCATTTCTTCTGGGATGAGTGCTTGCAAGGAAATTATCCCTACGCTGCAGGAACCCACTTAGGGGGATATGGTTCGCCATTCCCTGTGTGGCAGTTATTTCACTTGCCTTTTTATCTTTTGGGTAACGTGGGGCTTTCTATCTTTTTTGTCTCTGCCCTGTTTGTGTGGGTGGTGTATCGTTTTTACGGCGCCAAATCCTTGTTTGTAGTAACAAGTTTGTTGCTTTTTTCGCCTGCCTATTGGTACGAGGTAGCCGTTAGAAGTGATATGATAGCCCATCTTTTATTGGTGTCTTCCATTGTATTATACCTGTACAATAAGAAAATTTCTTTGTCGAATCATCTGTACGCGATAGCTTGCCTAGCGGGATTATTGGCGTCAACACGCTTTATTGCACTTATTCCACTGGCGGTTTTGTACGGCAAATCTTTTTTGCAATTGTCTATAAAAGATAAGTTGGTTTTTGTTTTTACCACGATAGCGGTATTTGTACTTACTTTCTTGCCCTTCCTATTGTGGGAAGGTAGCACCTTGTTGTCTTTTCAATACAGTCCTTTTGTGTTGCAAACCAGGCAGGGCAGTGTAGGAGTATTGCTCTTGTTTGCATTGATAGCCATTCCATTTGTTCTTGTTGCAGAACGTAAAAAATACGACTTATATGTAGTGATAGGGGGTCTGTTAAATGCATTAGTGATATTTGCTTTTGTAGAAAAAATGATGGTATTGCAGGCGTGGACTCAACTTTTTACCCCTATGTTTGATATTACCTATTTATCGGCTGCATTGCCCTTCTATATGCTTCACGCAGGTATTTCGCTTTCAAAATAATCTTCTGTATCTAGTTTCGTTTTTTCTTTTCTGTTCATTTGTTGATTTTTTTTAACAACGATAGGATTAAACAATCGTTTGCGCCTATGGTCAAAGAGACAAACACGCAGAACAAAACCGGTAGTTCTACGAGTTGGTTAATAAATAGGAAATAAAAAAAATTAAAATTTACAGCTATGAACAAGAAATTTTTTATCGTAAGTGTGGTGACTTTATTGTTGGGAACAACCAGTGTAATGGCAGATAATCATCGTGACAACGATGGTCCACAAAAACCTAAAAAAGAAGTAGTGCAAAAA
>CAJGDW010000062.1 GCA_904502115.1 Paludibacteraceae bacterium
CTTATGTATTGAACCACCAAGACGATATAGTGGGCTTGGCGCAAACAGGAACCGGAAAAACCGCTGCCTTTGGTTTGCCCATGCTGCATTTAACCGATGCCAAACGTACCGTTACGCAGTCGTTGGTATTGGCTCCTACGCGCGAATTGTGCGTGCAAATTGCCTCTGAATTGCGCAAATACAGTAGCAAAATGCCGCAAATACGCATTGTTGCCGTTTATGGTGGCGAAGACATCCGCAAACAGCTCAAAGAACTGGATAAAACCCCTCAAATTTTGGTGGCAACCCCCGGGCGTTTAATTGACTTGATGAACAGGGGTAAAGTGAACCTGTCGCAGGTGAATTATTTGGTGCTCGACGAGGCGGACGAAATGCTTAACATGGGTTTTGTAGACGACATTACTGCTATTTTGGAGCAAACGCCCGATACGCGTCGTACGTTGCTGTTCTCGGCTACCATGCCCCAAGAAATTGCCAATATCGCCAAAAATTACATGCGCAATGCGCACGAAATTGCCGTAGGTAAACGGGGCGAGGCGGCGCAAAACGTAGAGCATTACTTTGTGCTTACCAAAAATACCTTGCGCTACGAGGTGTTGAAACGTTTGCTCGACTATTATCCCGATATTTACGGTATTGTTTTTTGCCGTACCCGCATGGAAACCAAAGAGATAGCCGAAAAATTGATGATAGACGGCTATAATGCCGATGCCTTGCACGGCGATTTGTCGCAACCCCAGCGCGATTCGGTGATGAACAAGTTCAGAATCAAACACTTGCAAATTTTGGTGGCGACCGACGTAGCAGCACGTGGTTTGGACGTAAACGACCTTACCCACGTTATTCATTACGTGTTGCCCGACGACAAAGAAACCTATACCCACCGCAGTGGTAGAACGGGTAGGGTCAACAAGCAAGGTATGTCCATTGCTTTGGTTACGCCCCGCGAAAAATTGGCCATTAAAAACATCGAAAAGGCCATTAAACGTACCTTTAAGCCCATGGAAATTCCTACGGGCATGGCGGTGTGCCAACGTCAGTTGATGCACATGTTTACGCAAATGAGTGAGGTAAGTTTGCATCCCAAATTGCACAAATTATTGCCCGATGCTTACGCTACGTTGAGCGAATTCAGCAAAGAAGAAATCATAGCCCAATTGATATCGTATCGTTTTAATCCGTTGTTGGCTTACTACGAGAATGCAGTCGATTTGCAGGCCATGATGCGCAAAGAACCCAAAGAAGAGGTAAAACCATCGCGCCGTCAGATGCGTCAGGCCGACAAAGGCAATACCTTGCGCCTTAAAATTAACCGTGGCAAGAACGATAAAATGGATCCACGCCGCTTGTTAGGCCTTATCAACGAGGTGGTGAGCGACCGCAATTTGGCCATCGGCGATATTGATATTTCGTCTAAGTTTACCTTTTTTGACGTGCCTAAAAACAGGGTAGAGCAGGTTATGGAGGCTTTTGCTACCAGTAAACGTGCCCGCGGTATTGTTATCGCTCCCGTCAAAGGCACGCAAGGAAGCAAGTCGCAGGTCGAAGGTCGCAAGTCGAAAGTCGCTTCGCAACGTTGAATCGTTAAATCGTTGAATCGCCTCACCGATTAGTCGATTAGTCGATTCACCGGTTAGTCAAAAAAAATATTGCAATCAGCACACTGATTGCAATATTTTTTTTTATATTTGTAATCCTTAATCCCGAAAAATAACATGAATAAAAAAAATAAAGCAGGAAAGACGCGAATTGGATGGATTATAGCCATTTGGAGTCTGTTTGCCATTGCTGTTATTTCTGTTATATTGGTCTTTGTCTTAATTGCAAAAGGACAAATTGGCTATATACCTGATATAGAGGAACTTCAAAATCCAAAAAATAAATACGCCTCAGAATTATATACTTCAGATGGGGTAGTTTTTGGTCGTTATTTTGCAGGTCAAAATAACCGTGTTGCTGTTTCGTACCAAGAAATTTCTCCTTATTTGAAACAAGCCTTGTTGGCAACCGAAGATATTCGTTTCCACGAACATTCGGGTGTCGATGGTCGCTCGTTGTTCCGTGCCATTGTAAAACGTGGTATTTTGGGACAAAAAAGTGCCGGTGGTGGTAGTACCATTACCCAACAATTAGCCAAATTGTTGTATTCGCCTACCGCAGAAAGCCTTTACCAACGTGCGCTTCAAAAACCCATTGAGTGGGTGATTGCCGTACAGTTGGAACGCTACTACACCAAAGAAGAGATTATGACCATGTACCTCAATCAGTTCGACTTTTTGAACAATGCAGTAGGTATTAAATCGGCCGCACAAATTTATTTCAACACTACTCCCGATCAACTAAATTTGCAACAATCGGCTATGTTGGTGGGTATGTTGCAAAATCCAGCTTATCACAATCCACGCAGATTTCCTGATCGTGTAAAAGATCGTCGAAACAACGTATTGGAACAAATGGCTAAATACGGCTATATTACACCTCAAGAGTGTGACTCTGTAAAACAATTGCCCATTGTGTTGGATTTCCATTCGAGCGATCATAAAGAAGGTATAGCACCTTATTTCCGCGAATATTTGCGTCAAACCATGACAGCAAAGAAACCAGAGCGTAAAAATTATGCTTCGTGGCAAGAACAAAAATTTGTAGAGGATTCGATTGCTTGGCATAACGATCCATTGTTTGGTTGGTGTAATAAAAACAGGAAACCAAACGGCGAAAATTACGACTTGTATACCGATGGTTTGCGCATCTTTACTACCATCGATTCGCGCATGCAAAAATACGCAGAAGAAGCGGTGGATGAGCATGTATCGGGTTATTTGCAAGAAGAATTCTTTAAGGAATGTTCTAAAAAAAGATCAGCTCCCTTCTCGTGGAAGGTAACGCAAGATGAAATTAACAGCATTCTTAATCGTACCAAACGCCAATCGGAACGTTATCTTAAAATGAAACGTGCTGGTGCAACTACCGAAGAAATAGACAAGGTTTTTACAACACCTACCAACATGCGCGTGTTTAATGGTAAACAATACGTCGATACCATTTTAACCCCCATGGACTCCATTCGTTGGGATAAATATTTCTTGCGTTGTGGTTTTATGTCGATGAATCCTATCAACGGACACGTTAAAGCATACGTGGGTGGTCCTAATTTCTCGGCCTTCCAATACGATATGGCTACTCAAGGTAAACGTCAAGTGGGTTCTACCATTAAACCTTATTTATATACCTTGGCCATGGAAGAAGGCATGGAACCATGCAGTACCGTTCCCAATACGCAACCTACTTTTGTGTTGCCTGATGGCAAGGTGTGGGCACCTCGTAACGATTCTAAAAAACACATTGGCGAAATGGTAACCCTTAAATGGGGCCTATCGCAATCCAATAACTGGATTTCGGCGCATTTGATACGCGAGTTTGGTCCACAAGCATTGGTAAAATTGATGCATTCCTTTGGTATTAAGAGTTACTTAGATCCGGTTGTTTCGTTGTGTTTAGGTCCTGCAGAGGTATCAGTAGCAGAGATGGTAGATGCTTATACCACCTTTGTTAATAAAGGTATTCGTGTAGAACCGATGTATGTTACCAGAATCGAAGACAACGATGGCAATGTATTGGCGACCTTTAGTCCACGCATGAACGAAATTATTAGCGAAGAAACATCGTACAAAATGCTCAATATGTTGCAAGCTGTTGTGAACGAAGGTACAGGTACTCGATTGCGCAGAATCTATAAACTAACCGGCGAGATTGGCGGTAAAACGGGTACTACCCAAAATAACTCTGACGGTTGGTTTATTGGTGTTACACCCGAATTGGTATCGGGTGCATGGGTAGGGGGCGAAGATCGTTCCATTCACTTTGATAGAATGGCGGTAGGTCAGGGTGCTTCTATGGCATTGCCTATCTGGGCGTTATACATGCAAAAATTGTATGCCGACCCAACCTTAGGATTTGTAGACGGTACACATTTTGATATTCCACAAGCATACAAAGAAAATGCTAAATGCGACGAAAATACCACCAATAGTACCAGTAGCGCATCGTCTGACGATATTTTTGGAGAATTTTAATTGTAACAAAAATCATACATAACATTTAAAATCAATATCATGAAAATTCACTTTAGTATTAAGTACTTTACCCAATGGGGACAAAACATGTCTATTTTGGGTAATTTGCCTCAACTAGGTGGCAACGACCCAGCTAAAGCCTTGTTTATGAATTTCCAATGGAAAGAAAACTGGTCGTATACCATCGAGGTAGAAGCTACAGAACCTTTCGAGTTAAATTACCGCTATTTGTTGAAAGACAACAACGGTTTGGATAACTTTGAATGGGGTACAGACCGTACCATTAAGGTAGATCCTGCCGCTCAAAACGATTTATATTTGTACGATACTTGGAACAATCCTGGCGCTATCGAAAACGTGTTTATGACATCGCCTTTCCAAGATGTATTGTTCAAAGATAACTACATTCCTGTTAAACCATCGGCTAAAAAGAAATACACCCACATTTTCCGTGTAAAAGCTCCTTTGTTGAAAAAAGGCGAAGGTTTGTGCTTGGTGGGCAATGTAAAAGCCTTGGGTGCATGGGACGGTGCTAAATGCTTGCCATTGAGCAACGAAAACAGTCCTTGGTGGAGCGTAAAAGTAGACCTTTCTAAAATCAAAGAAGAAGGTGTTAGCTACAAATACGCTATCTACGACCTAGAAGACAAAGAATTCCGTTATTTTGAAAACGGTCCAGACCGTTATGCTCCTGTAACGGGCGATGGCAAATCGCTTACCATGGTAACCGATTGCTTTGCTAATTTCTACAACCAATCATTCCACGGTGCTGGTGTAGGTATTCCTGTATTCAGTATCCGTACCCAAAACAGCTTTGGTGTAGGTGACTTTGGCGATATCAAACTATTGGTAGACTGGGCAGCTAAAGTAGGCTTGAAATTGATTCAATTGTTGCCGCTAAACGATAGCAATGGTACCCATACCAATGCCGACGTATTGCCATACGCTGCTATTACCGCCTTTGGTTTGAACCCCTTGTTCTTAAACTTGTTAAAAATGGGAAAACTATCGGACGAAAACCCATTGATGCAAGAATATTATAGCAAACAACAAGCCCTAAATGCATCGCCATTGATGGAATTTATGGACGTTATTGGCTATAAATACGCTTACGCTAACGCACTTTACTACCAAGAAAAAGAACAATTCTTGGCCAACGAAGACTTCAAAAAATACTTTGAAGAAAATAAATACTGGTTGGTGGCTTATTCGGCATTCTGCGCTATGCGCGATGAGTTTGGTACATCCGACTATACCCAATGGGGCGAATACGCTGTTTACAGCCAAGAAAAAGTACAACAATACGTTGATTCGCACTTTGACCAAGTGGCTGTTAACTACTTTATGCAATACCACTTGCACGTACAATTGCTAGAAGCTACCCAATATGCACACGAACACGGCATCATCGTTAAAGGCGATATTCCAATTGGTGTAAACCGCAATGGGGTAGACACTTGGGTGAACCCAGAACTGTTCAACATGGATATGCAAGCCGGTGCTCCACCTGACATGTTTGCTATCAAAGGCCAAAATTGGGAGCTTCCTACCTATAATTGGGAAAAAATGGAAGAAACAGGCTTTGCATGGTGGCGTCAACGTTTTGCTCAAATGAGTAACTATTTTGATACCTTCCGTGTAGACCACATTTTGGGCTTCTTCCGTATTTGGCAAATCCCATACGAACAAGAAGAAGGTATTATGGGTTACTTGAATCCTTCTATCCCTGTTCACATCAACGAATTTGCCGAAAAAGGCATCCGTTTTGACTACAACCGTTTCTGTATGCCATTCATTACCGATGCGGTGATGTGGGAAATCTTTGGCGACGAAGCACCTTGGGTAAAAGCCAACTGCATTGACATCTTTGATGGTTGGATTTTGCGCTTGAAACCTATTTGCGATACCCAAAAGAAAGTGGAAGCCATGTTCCAAAAAGGCATGATTTCCGAAAAAATCAAATGGGGCTTGTTCGACCTTATCTCTAACGTATTGTTCTTTGAGGTTAAAGGTTCTAACGGCACTCAATTCTATCCTCGCTACGGCATGCAAGTGCTTACCACTTTCCGTTACTTGGATAGCCACATTCAACGCAAAATTGAAGAATTGTACGTAGATTATTTCTATCGTCGTCAAGATGGTCACTGGAAATATTCAGCACTACGCAAATTGCCTGCATTAAAACGCAGTACCAACATGATGATTTGCGGCGAAGACCTTGGTATGATGGCCGATTGCGTTACCAGCGTAATGAACGAACTAGGTATCTTAAGCCTTGAAATCCAACGTGCTCCTAAAGTAGATACCATCGAGTTCTTCCACCCAGCCGATGCTAAATACCTATCGGTAGTAACTCCTTCTACACACGATATGAGTACCATTCGTGGTTGGTGGGAAGAAAAACCCGATGTAACCCAACGTTTCTACAACCAACAACTAGGTCACTGGGGACAAGCTCCTTACTTTGCTGAATGGTGGGTTTGCCGCGATATTTTGGTACAACACCTATATTCACCAGCTATGTGGGCTATCTTCCAAATTCAAGACTTGTTTAGCATTTCTGATTCTATGCGTCGTGAAAACCCCAACGATGAACGTATCAACGTTCCTTCTAATACCAAAAACAGTTGGCGTTATCGCATGCACATGACCATGGAGGATTTGATTAATAATGATGCGTTTAATAATGAGTTGAAAAACTACATTAAACAAGCAGGTAGATAAAAAAAAAGAGGCGCAAGCCTCTTTTTTTTTATGTCGAAAGTCGCAAGTCGAAGGTCGAAGGTCTTTCGGTCCCTGAGCTTGTCGAAGGGCCCAGAAAGACCGCAAGGCCTGTGCAAAAAAAGTCGAAAGTCGAAGGTCGCATGTTGGGCCCTTTTTCCATTCGGGCACTTGAATATTTCTTTTGCGACTCGGCATAATCAATGCTGGGCACTTTAATATCTTTGGCTTCGCCTCGGCTTAGTTCAAGCAAGCTTGACTCTGCGCTCGCCTTGCACAAAGATTCGACAGGCTCAGTGACCGCATTGCTTCTGCTCTCGCTGCTCGAAAAATTCCTAATTATCTCGATTCATTGATTATTCGGGCCCTTCGACAGGCTCAGGGACCGAATGGGATCGCCCTTCGACAAGCTCAGGGACCGAATGGGATCGCCTAAACGCCTAAACGACTCAACGATTAGTCGATTCACCGATTATTCACATTCGTTCATCAACACGTCACCGATTAGTCAATAAATTTATCAACAAAGTTTGCTTTTATCTGTATAATAGTGTATATTTGTGCGTTTATATGGTAGACCTAGGCCTATGATAAAAAACTACTTTGCAGCATTTACACTTATTTTTATCATTCTTTTGCCGTCGTGTGTAACGCCGCGCAAAACCCGCTATTTGCAAGAGCCTGATAAATACGTGCCTGCTTATCCAGAATACCATACTCCTGCCGATTACGAGGTGATGAAAAGCGATGAATTAAACATTCGCGTTATTACCCTCGACCCTGAATCGCGTAAAATCTTTAATAGTTCTTCTGAATCTTCCTCTTCTTCGCTAGCATCGGCGTATAAAGGGTTGTATACCTATACCGTGTACGAAGATGGTACCATCGATTTTCCTTATATCGGTGCCATTCCTGTAGCGGGCAAAACTACCCGTCAAATTAAAAAAGAAATTGAGGCGCAATTGCGCGAATATGTGAAAGATTGTTCGGTAGAGGTGCGCTTGGTCAATGCGTACTTTAACTTGCTTACCGAGGGTAGTGCATCGCGTCACGAGTTGACGAAAGAAAAGATGACCATTTTTGAGGCATTGGCAGTAGGAGGAGATTTGAGCAAGTATGCCGACCGTCAACACGTAAAAGTGTTGCGCCAATTGCCTTCGTGCGAGACTGAAATCAAAGAATTCGATCTGCGTAGTCAAGATATATTGGGCAGCGAATATTATTATATCCAACCCAACGATATTATTTACGTGAAGGCCTTTAAAGGACAATTCTTCCGTGTAGATTCGTTCTTAACGGCTATTGGTATTACATCCAGTACCTTGTCATTTGGTGTGTTAATTTGGTCAATTGTAAATCTATGCAAAGGAGCAGCAGGCGGAACCGCACAATAATCCATGGCATTGTGTCCATGTTTTTGCTTTTGTTGGCAACCTCGTGTATCACCAACAAAAGTACAACGTATTTGCAAACGGACGATAAATTGCCACAATACGAAAAGGTGCCTTATACCTACTATCGTATCCAAAAAAACGATCAGTTGGTTATTCGTTTGCTTAGTTTGAATGAAGATGCTACGGCTATTTTTAATTTGGGCTCTACCAGTAGTAGTCAAACAACAGGATATACCTATCGTGTATACGAAGATGGTACCATCGACATTCCTTTTGTAGAATCTATACCTGTTGCTGGTCTTACCGTGCGCGAGGCATCCAAGGTAATAGAAGAAAGATTGAAAGATTTTGTGCCCGATGCTATGGTAAAGGTAGCGCTGGCTAACGACAAATTTTACATGTTGGGAGTTTCTGGTAAAGGGGCTTTTCCTTTGTACAAAGAGAAGTTGAATATTTTTCAAGCTTTGGC
>CAJGDW010000063.1 GCA_904502115.1 Paludibacteraceae bacterium
GTTTCATGTGATTGTTATCGCTACTTGAGTAGCATTGATGATGCAAAGGTAAATGCTTTTTCTGAAAATGCAAGAGCTAATAACATTTTTTTATTCCTCTGTCACTAATTTTTCAAAATAATTAGCACGAATCATTTTATCGGACAGCCTTTGCGCCTCTTTGGGTTGAATAGGACGGTGCTTCCAAGCATCTTTTTCTAACAAATTGACGCCAAAACCTTTCCAATAATACGACTCACAATCCAAGATATGCAACAAAGTGGGATAAATATCCATCTGATACACAGTGTCGGTAATAAGCACCTTTTGTTCAATGCGCGGAGAATATACTACCAAAGGAATGTATTCGTTTATATTGCCAAAACCCAGCTCATGCACGTTGTTAAAGCCATCGAATTCCTTTCTCGATTTCTTACTAAGGACATTATGGTCTGATGTTATAACAATGGTAGCATCCCTGGTGGTAGTATCGTTCATCAAACTAGTCAACAAAATACCCAGCTGTTTATCCATATACATAACAGCATTGAGGTATCGACGAATCTCATCAGGCATTCCCTCTACGCCTAGGTAATTATCTTCGGGTGTTTCATTAAAGGGTGCATGCATCGTCATGGTAAGCGATAGCAAAAAATCGTATCCTTTTACCACTTCTTCTACCTTGTTAAAAATATCTCTATCGTACCAACTTTTTACCACATAGTTCTGGTCAATACCGTATGCATCGCTCATAAATCGTTGATTCCAATACGACAGACTTAGTACTGTTACGAGTGCCGAATTAGCGTATAACTTACTGATTGCAGGATATTCATTCGTAGGAAAACGAAAGCAAGTAGCCCCATCTGTAACGGGCAACAAACCCGTATTGACAATCATCTGTCCATCGGCAGATACACCATGACGCGTTTGTGGTTCTACCTTTGGAGCATACAACAACGAGTCATTATCTTGTATAAAAGCATACAAATTGGGAGTAATCTCGGGCGTAATGGTCCACGACTCGAAACTCTCTATTAGCAAAATGATTAAAGGTGTTTGGGGAGCAGGGATGGTTGCTGTAGGACGAACGAACAAACTAGCAATTTGCTTTTCTTTGTCTGTTAGGTTGTAGTTTTCTGTTGTGAATGGCAACAGCACCAATTCTTTCAGTTGATAAATAAAGGAATGAACCACCGATGTATTCATTATATACTGCTCTGTGGTAAAACCAAGCATAGTTCCTTCGCCCTCGCTAGCAAAAGGGTTTAGGACTTTTATGCCATGCTTGCATTCTTTTTGTCCACAATTATGTGGTAGATGAATATCAACATTCGCAATAAAACTAAGCAGAAGAGCAACAGAAATGGTAACAGCAAACCCTTTTACGTGTTTGTTGGTCTGGCGAAAAAAGAAAACCACAGCCGCCAGTACAATAGTAGGGAGCAAAAATAACCAATCCACAGGTTCGTTAAACAGCCAAATACTATTCCACACACCATTCATATTACCAATCATGGTAATCGAATGCTCTTCGATAAAAATAGCGTTAGAGCGATAATATACCAACTCTGCCATCGACCACAACGCAAGCAGCAAAGAAACAAATAGGGTCCAATAATTCCGCTTACACAACAAAGAGAACGAAGCAATAACACCCGCTATTCCCAGTTTAATCAAGAACAGAGAGATTGTTTCGAAGACACGCACCACCGATCCTTCTATACATCGGTGAAACAACAAACATTGAAAAAGAATCCCCAAAAGGAAAACACCCATCACCACATAACCTGCGTATGGAGCGTTTCTAAATTGTATTATTTTTTCTTTAAGCAACGACATAGCTGCAATTACTTTTTATATCCACCAAACAAGTGTTGATGCAGCGCTTTATATCCTATAGACAATAAAATGGAAACCAAAACATAGACAGATACAGAAAGCAATACATTATCGGTTTTAAAATGCCAATACAAATGACGAATCACTGGATGAATGGCAAACAAGAACGCCGAAATAGACCCCACATATACAAACACCTTGTTTAGAAAGGATACCTTTTTCATCATTGCCTCCAAATAAATCGCCAGACATATCGCTATGAGCGGACTAAATATCCATACATAACCATCAATATTGGAAAGCACTAGCAATACACTTCCTAGTACAAACAGTAGCAAATTTTTCCAATTTTCTTGAAAAACAACACTCCAATTATACCTAGCGTAGGCAATTCCAAAGGTAAAGGGTAATATCCACCCAATAAATTGATGCCTAACAAAGTTCATTAAAGGATAATTCTTTTGATAAAAAACACAACATGCTATCAAAAAGAACGACAATATATTAAGCGCTATTAGGCTTTTATGATCTTTCTTATAAAAGAACAAGTAATAGCAAGCATACAATTGAATAATCAGACCAAAGTACCAATAAACACCGGGATTTATTTCTTCTGGCCATATATTAGAAGCAAAACACAAATGCTTTATTATGCTTACCAATGATATTCTTTCCCCGTACAATAAATAGTCAAAAAAAACAAACATCAGATACGGAATTAGCATAAGCAATAGCATTTTTATCCAATGCGATTTTATAAATTGCCAAAAAGTAAGGGACACTTGAGCCAGCTGAACCTCGTACTTTCTAACCAATCCGTACCCGCTAAGAAATAAAAAAACAGGCACTCCATACCATCCTAAGAAAGAAAAAACATTGGCAGTGAGTGTGCCTGGTGCGGTAATAATACTATCCAAGAAACTAGATAGCATGTGAGGTGTATAGGCAAATTCATTTTCTTTAATAGGAACAAGCAAATGAACCAAATTATGAATAACGATAAACAAGATGGCAACACCTCGCATCGAATTGGATTCTTCTAAAGTAATGGGACTCTTTTTAATCATATCTTATGTATACAAATCAAATACCGCTTGTTTAATGCTTTTTTGCAAAAACAATTCTTCTACACGTGCACGTGCCGCTAATCCATACTGACATCTAAGTTCCTTGTTTTCTATCAGTTCATCTATTGCTTTGGCCAATTGTATTGACGATTGGTTCTCTACCTCAATTCCTGTTTGACGATGCACACTGACCCAATTTACACCCGATCCGTTAATGGTAAAAGTTACGGCTGGCGAATAACAATACATCGCTTCTGCCAAAGCCACACCAAAAGCTTCATTTTTTGTCACCGAAGGGAAAGCAAACACATCGGCTGCGTAATAATATGCTGGCAACATATCTTCTGGTATTCTTCCTAAAAACTGCACACGTTCATCGGTTGTCTTACTTTTTAACGACGGAGTCAAAGGACCCGATCCGCCTACCAATATCTTACATTGAGATTGCATGTATTGTGTCGCTTCGATAAGATACTCAATACCCTTGTAGGGCACATGTCTGCCCAGAAACATAACGATGGGTACATGTTGGTACTGCTCCTTTAAACGAGTTACCTTCTCTTTGAGTTCGGGAGTTTCTTCAAATACTCCTTCTTTTATGATATTGGGAATAATAACAACCTTATCTTTCGCACGTTTCAAAGGTGCTGAATCTTCGCAATAATTGGGACTTGTTGCTATAATCTTGTAGGCCCTATCCACCAATTTGGTTTCGGAACGTCTTACCAACTTATACAATAATTTTTGGGCAACAATATCCGAATGCCAATGCAATATCACTTTACAGGATGCTGGCTTCAGCATATTCACATATACACCCAATAGCGGATTGGGCAAATGCAGATGTATATAATCGGGGCGAAATTCTTTTATTACCTTTTTTAATTGAGAATAATACGACAAGGAAATAGGCTGACTAAACAACTGCGCTTGTATGGCCACACGTGTCACCTCTATACCCTCGTACGTTTCATGTACCGTTTTATTTACGTCGTTAAAACATATTATTCGTTGAACTACCGAAGGATCCTCTTTTAGTATACCTACTACAGAATAACACACATCTTCTATTCCACCTGCGTAAGGTGTATAAAATTTTGAAATATGTAAAATCTTCTTCATCCTATTATACTACTAACTTCTTAAGTATATTTTTTAATTGGTTCGCCGAATGTTGCCAATCGTATTTTTGACTTTGCTGCTTGCCTAACTTTATCTTCTGTTCTACTAGAGGCCTGTTTTCGGACAATAATATAAATTGTATTTGAGCAATAATAGATTCTTTATCATTTGGATTACAATACCATGCTGCATCTTCATTTATCTCGTGAAACACATCAATATCAGATACCAGTACAGGACATCCCGCACTCATCGCCTCTATAGGAGGAATTCCAAAACCTTCGTACAACGATGGATATACAAATAATGACGCATTCTTATACGCCTGCTTTAAAAGGGCGTCATCTACAAATCCAAGAAATTCAACCTGCCCACTATTTGACATATCCAAACCAACTTCGCCAAACGAGGTTGCCTTCCCGCCTATGATATACAATTTATGCGTACTAATTCCCGATGACAAGAATGCATCTACCAGCATTTTAAAGTTCTTACGAGGATCGATAGACGACACCGCTAACAAATAAGGTTGAGTAAAACGTTCGTCTACCGAATCAATTGAACTGGTAGCGGAAAGTTCTGATGATACCGCATTATATACCACTTCAATTTTGGCAGGATCTACATGCAAATATTTAACAATTTCATTTTTTGAGAACTGACTAACAGTAAGAATTTTACTGCAATGACGCACCAAGATTGGTGTTAAACAGCCATATAAGATACGATAAGGTACTGAAAACCATTTTTTATTGACCATGAAGGCAATATCGTGTATGGTAGCAATGTGCTTCTTCTTAAAGATAGGACCCAATCCACTAAAACTGATTAACAAAGCATCCGAAAACTTTTTCAAATAAAGGGGTAATGAAATCTGCTCCCACAAATGTC
Source organism: Paludibacteraceae bacterium (assembly GCA_904502115.1). Lineage (GTDB taxonomy): Bacteria > Bacteroidota > Bacteroidia > Bacteroidales > Paludibacteraceae > Enterocola. The sequence goes on from CAJGDW010000063.1 coordinate 4,902, forward strand.
CTTTTAACGCACCACACACGGTTACCTTAAAGGGACAATCATAACTTGAAAGGATATTCTTTGGAGCAAGCACCTCAAAGTTAACCCCCAATTGATGCATGGCTAGACACATCTGATAAGCAAAACGAGGGATACCCGTTTGCTTTTGTGTTAAAAATCGACCATTAATATAAAGTTTCATACTTTTTTGTTTTTATACAATCCATACCTGTAGGCAAATTTCTGTACCTCCGATGGATTGTGCTTTCGTTTTGCAACAAAAATTCCCACACGTAATAGCATGCGACCCATAAAGTTAGCACATTTGTGATAAAAAGAACTATATACGGTAGTAAAAAATACGTTACGACCCGCAAATATAATGGATTCACGCTTTTCGTTTAGGGTAAAACTTTTACCCTCTAGATGAACTACCTTTGCTGCAGGGACAGATACTACCTGATAACCTTTCTTTTTGACCTGATAACAGAGCAACGCATCTTCGTAATACATAAATATAGCGGGATCAAAACCTCCTACCTCATTCCATACGTTACGTTTTATCATCAAATCTGCTCCACATATATACGCCACCTCCAAAGGTTTGCTTCCGTAATTAAATTCCTTGTTCTTACCATAACGAATGGGCAATAAACATCCTTTACACGCCGCATCCAATTCTACAAGTATACCGGGAAACAAGCGTTTAAAGGAATGCGCTGGAAGACGATTGGCATCGTACAAATTTGCGCCACATATACCAACCTTTTCATGCGCATCCAAATAATCGGATAATAGTTTCAACGAATTATCTTCCAACAATGTATCCGGATTCAAGAACAAAATATTTCGACCATTCGCCTCTTCTACCCCCGCATTGTTTGCTCTGCCAAACCCCACATTTTGAGACAGGATTTTTAGTTTAATTGCAGGAAATTTAGTTTGTAGCGACAATACATCATCGGTAGATGCATTATCTACCACAATAATTTCGTAGTCTAATTGCTTGGTATGTTGCACCACCGATTCAATAGCATCCGCCAACAACGATGTTGTATTGTAATTAACCAATATGATAGATAAATCGATCATTTCCATGCAAACAAATGAACAATACTATACTTTAAGAATTTACGTTTGCTTTTTTTTAGCAATTGTGCCGCTATGGTACGACACAGACGAAGTTTATACAACAACACACATCGCACGCTCAATTGTTTAGCAAAACGCAAACACGAAGACAAATAAGATTTATACCGCTCTATGGACATTGAGTCTTCTATAGACAACAAAGATAATTTTTGCTGAAGAACCGTATCTAGAACATACATTTTTCCTCTCTGCAGATGAAGCTGGTAAAAATAACGATAGTCCAGCATATCCAATGGATATTGCTCATCAAATCCACCTACTTGGCATATCGCCGACACAGACAGCAACGTTGCCGAGTTAAAGGCCATGTAGATTTCGCTTTTACGCTCTGCTGCAACCTTATTAGTATAAGGCTTTAGGTACGACTGCCAGAAAGGTCCCACCCATTTGGGGTAACAACATGGCGATAAATGTATCGATTCCTGGCATAAATTTGGTACTGCAGCACAATAATCTGTCGCATTATCTTGATATAGAAAGTTAGAAATAGAGGTAAAATATTCTGCAGTCAAAGCGGTATCTTGGTCAAGTAACAACAACCAATCTGCTTTATTTTGTTGAGCTAATTGCAACGCTTCGCTGTAAGCTCCTTGTAGGTATCGATTACTCGTTGCATTTATCAGTGTATATTCTGTCGACAAAGGGATAGTTACCTCTGGCGAATTATTGTATATAAGCAGCGTATAAGGCACCGTTAAAGACGCACAGTACTTCTTAAACGATTGATACGAAATACTCTCCTGAAGGGTGGTTTTATACAAAACTATAATGATTTGAATCCTATTGGGCATCATGTTACTATTGGTCATTTTAATGGCTATTTATTATAGTTTGAATAATCTTGCATATTATCAAAGCGCCAATACCGAACAGCTCGTTGCATTCTTTCTTTTTTGATTTCTTCTTCCGAATGGAAGAACAAATCAAATATAGTACTTGTTTCGTAAATTCTAGACGGATAACTATTCATTTTCCTGTACGACTGATAGGACATATAAGAGAAATACAATAATATGAATCCTATAGAAGTGTGCAATATTACTTTTTTAATTGGTTTTATAAGGGCACTAACATCTACCAATTCTTCTTTATCGGCATTTTGCACCACATAAAACAAATAAACAATAAAGAACGGAATAAAGTAAGATCTTAATCGCCACATAGAAGCAAAAGACTGATAAAAGAGACTAATCGATACCGCACCTAAGAACACCACTACTGCCATTTTTTTATAAGCACTCTCTTTTGCTTCATAGAAACCTAACAACATCAAGACGATGCTATAAAACAACAATACCGACTGAATCCTAGCAAAAAATACACTATGATAAAACCATGAGGCCTTTGCACTAGACTTTAACGGCAATATTTGGACAATATAATCGAGTATATCTTTTAAGGGCAAAGCAATGAGTACAATCATTAACAACAACGTAAACCAATAATACACTTTTCTTACCCTAAAATGCATTCCCCATAAAATCAAGGCAGGAAATACATACACAAAACCAGATTTATGTATTAGCACTGTAAGTAAAGCATACATCCCCACTGCCATGTACCGTTTTTCAACGTATGCCAAATACATTAAAATAAAGAAACTAACAGCGATGCATTGTCTATGCGTCGCAAAAATTAAGTTGTGGTCTAAGATGACCAAAATGAAGAGCGCAAAGGTCTTATAGGCAGGAATATATTTGAATAATTTGTAGATAGCATAGAAATACATGAGCGAGATAACCGCCGTCATGCTCCAATAAGAAAGTCCTATCCATTTAGAAGCGCTCAAGAACATAGAAAACCCTATCTCAAATGGCGGTTTCTTCCCTATTCCTCTAATCAAGTCGATAGGCGACGGTACCATGTCGTATGCCTTAACATAGGAATACATATCGGCACCATAATAGTACTTAATGGTAAAAAGGAAAACGGTTAATAAAAAGGCAAATTGGTATACATAGTGATGTAATTTTTCTTGCTTTAACAGCATAAAATCTGTTACCGCCAAAAAAAACAACGCTATGAAGATAAATACCAATAAATTCATAATTTATTTTCTAACATCTCCTTTTTATAAAAATAATAAGGGCCGACAAAAGTATCTCAACCAATTCTGCCAACACGTATGCAATAATGGCACTATATACGCCACAATAGGGAATCAAAACATACGTTAATGCAACACAACAAATCCCCACAGACAAACCTACGTATGGAGCATATTTTTGAAGTTGCATGCCATACAACCCCTGTACCGTAAACATACTGGCCATAATAATCAAAAATGGCAAAGGAGCAAATGTTCTTAGCATATCAACAGATGGTTCAAAACCACGTCCCAGCAAAATAGACACCAACAAAGGAGAGGCTAAGTACACCACCAACGACACCATTAGCCCTACCACGCCAACAATGCAAGCACATTTCTTTAGCATTGCCATACCCAATTCTTTCGACTCGCTAAATTTTCTACTAATCATGGGGAACAAGGCCATACTAATTGGCATACTGGTCAACATCACAAAGGCCATCACAATTTTGTGAGCACCCGAATAAAATCCTAACCATGTATCGGAAAA
>CAJGDW010000064.1 GCA_904502115.1 Paludibacteraceae bacterium
AAGCTACTCAATCGGTAGCCGACCAAGAAGCGATTAAAAACTTGTTCCCCAACACCTACGGCATGCCCGTTATTACTTTCGAAGAAGGTGCTGCAACCCAACTTCCTGCTATCAATGTAGGCGTTATTTTGTCGGGTGGTCAAGCTCCTGGTGGTCACAACGTGATTTCAGGTTTGTTTGACGGATTAAAATCGCTTAATGCTGATAGCAAATTGTATGGTTTCCTAGGTGGTCCTAGCGGTTTGGTAGATCACAAATACATCGAACTTACTGCAGAAATCGTAGACGAATACCGCAATACCGGTGGTTTTGATATCATTGGCTCGGGTCGTACCAAACTAGAAGAAACAGCTCAATTTGACAAAGGTATTGAAATCTGCAACCAATTAGGCATCAATGCTTTGGTTATTATTGGTGGTGACGACTCTAATACCAATGCTTGCGTATTGGCAGAATACTACTTGCAAAAAAATACAGGTATCCAAGTAATTGGTTGTCCTAAAACCATCGACGGTGACCTTAAAAACAACATGATTGAAACATCGTTTGGTTTCGACACTGCTTGTAAAGTTTATTCTGAAGTTATCGGTAACATCATGCGTGACGCTAACTCAGCTAAAAAATACTGGCACTTTATTAAATTGATGGGTCGTTCGGCTTCTCACATCGCATTGGAATGCGGTTTGCAAACCCAACCAAACATTTGTATCGTTTCTGAAGAAGTAGAAGCTAAGCAAATGACTTTGGGCGACATCGTTAACAACATTGCTGAAACCGTAGCTGCTCGTGCTGCAGAAGGCAACAACTTTGGTGTTATCTTGATTCCAGAAGGTTTGATCGAGTTCATCCCTGAAATGAAAGTGTTGATTGCTGAATTGAACGACCTTTTGGCGCACGAAAGCGACGTACAAAAAGCATTGCAAGGCCTAACCGCTACCAGCGCTGCTGTTTACGCATCGCTTCCTGAAGCTATCGCTAAACAATTGACCTTGGATCGCGACCCACATGGTAACGTTCAAGTATCGCTTATCGAAACCGAAAAATTGCTTATCGAGATGGTTAAAACCCGCCTAGCAGCTATGAAAGCTGAAGGTAAATTTGTAGGTAAATTTGCTGGTTTGGGTCACTTCTTTGGTTACGAAGGCCGCTGCGCTGCTCCTTCTAACTTTGACGCAGACTACTGCTACTCATTAGGTTTCAACGCTGCTAAACTAATTGGCGCTGGCAAAACCGGTTATATGTCGCTTATCCGCAATACTACTGCTCCTGCAGAACAATGGATTGCTGGTGGTGTTCCTGTTACCATGATGATGAACATGGAACGTCGTCACGGCGAAATGAAACCAGTTATTCGCAAAGCATTGGTAGAGTTGGACGGTGCTCCTTTCAAAAAATTGGTAGAAAACCGTGCTACTTGGGCTAAAGAAACCGCTTACGTATATCCTGGTCCTATTCAATATTTTGGTCCATCGGAAGTGTGTGATCAGCCTACTAAGACTTTGCAACTAGAACAAGCTAAGTAAGAATTTGTTCGTCAAAAAAAAGGAGAACCATCGGTTCTCCTTTTTTTTGTGACTAATCGACTAATCGGCGAATCGACTAATCGAAGTTTAAAGGAGAGTTGATGTAAAAAAATCTCGGTCCCTAGAAGTGACCGAGATGTAAAAGTGGAAAGTTTCGTGTTTAAGGTAGTTTTTGTATTAGCACCGTGGTGTAGGCGGCGATGCCCTCTTTGCGACCCACAAAACCGAGTTTTTCGGTAGTGGTGGCTTTGATGGTTACATCTTCTTCTTCGATGCCCATAACGCCCGCTAAACAAGCCTGCATGGGTTCGATGTAGTCTTTTAGTTTAGGACGTTCGGCACAAATGGTGGCATCGATGTTGCCAATTTCGTATCCTTTGCTACGTACCAAGGCTACGGTATCCTTTAGCAAGATTTTACTGTCTATGTTCTTAAACTCGCCTGCGGTATCGGGAAAATGATAGCCAATATCGCGCAAGTGTGCAGCACCCAACAGCGCATCGCAAATGGCATGAATCAAAACGTCTGCATCGGAATGACCTTGCAATCCCATTTCGTGCGGAATTTGCAATCCGCCTAACCACAGCTCGCGGTTAGGAACCAAATTGTGCACGTCATACCCAAAACCTACGCGAATTTTCATGCAATGGAATTATTTATCGTCTTTGCTAAAACCAATCAACTCTTTCATGCCACCCATGTTAAAGCCAAGGGTAAAGCGCAAGGTTTGGTCCAATGGATTGTTTTGAGCAATCGATAGTACGTAAGCAACGTCTAGTGAGAATACGTTCAATTTGAAACCAGCACCAAAGGTAGCGTATTGACGACCACCAATCATAGGATCTTCGTAATACAAACCAACACGGCCAAAGAATTGTTCGTTGTAGTCGTATTCCAAACCAGCCGACCAGGTTAATTTTTTGAATTGGGTACCAAAGTCGTATGGAGAACCATCGGCCATGTCAACAAAAGAACGGCCAATACCGGTAATGGGGTCCATTTTGTAGTATTCGTCTACACGTTGAGCGTAAGCTTCGTTGCTTTCGTCGTCACCTTGAATAGGGTGAGCAGGTACCAACAATTTGTTGATGTCCAAGTGAGCGGTTAAGTGGTTGTATTTGTCGAATGGAATGGTAAAACGACCACCCAAACGCAAGTTGGTAGGCAAGAAAGCGGCACTGCGGTAGTCGCCGTATTCTACTTTTTTACCAATGTTAGAGATGTTGAAACCAAAACCGCCAAAACCGGTTCCCCACGAGAAGTCTACTTTTTGACCATAGTAACCCGAAATGTCGGCAGCAATTGACCAACCGGGTTCGATGTATTCGCCACCATCGGCATTATAACCACCGGTCAAGTCAGACCAGATAAAGCGCAAAGCCACACCCATAGAGAAGTTTTTGGCCAAAATGCGCGAATACGATACGTCAACAGCCAAGTCGTAAGGTTTTACGTTGTAGCCCGATTCTGGGTTAGGGTCTTTTTGGATAAGCACGTTACCAATAGAGAAGAAACGGAACGATGCTGCAACGGTTTGAACGTCTTGGATTTTGTAGTAGCCCGATGCCGAAATTAGGTCGATATCGGATACAATTTTACGCAACCAAGGTACATACGAAATGCTAGCACCACCCACTCCATCAATAAAGGCGTATTTAGCAGGGTTCCAATATTGTGCGTCGCCGTCGGGAGCCGAAGCGGCACCTGCGTCACCCATACCACCACCACGGGCATCGGGAGCTACCGATAAAAAGCTCACCCCTGTAGTAATAGGTGCAAATTGTGTGTATGTAGATTCAGAAGAGTCTTCTGCAAATGCCATAGAAGGCAATACAAGCAAGGTTGCTAATAGAATAAGAAAATTTTTCTTCATGTAACTTAAATCAATTCTGTTTATAAACGGCTACAAAAATAACGTTTTTTTGTCTATTTTATTGTGTTAGTACAATAATCTTTTGTGTCTTTTGTGTAGACATGCCCTCTGACGTGGTTATACGCACACTTGCCAGGTAAATTCCTGCTTTTAAATAGGGCCCCATACCATTGTTTACCTGTAATGATGTGGTATAAATGCCATCGTCGGTTTGCAACATTTCTTCGCTTTGCCAACAAAGTTGTCCCACCAAATCGTACACAAAGAACTGTACCTTGCCAATGTCGGCAGGTCTGTCGTACTGAAGCGATAGGGTTGCCTCGTTTCGAATGGGGTTAGGGTATACTTGGAACGATTCAATGGTGGGTTTTAGCCCATTTTCTACCACAAAACGAAGTTGTTGGGTAGTAGAAATGTTTTGCAAGTTCCATGCCTTAAACTCAAGGGTGTATTCCCCCTCGGGAAGTTGGCTGAGCGGGTAGCGAACCACCCCGTTTTTATAACTGTTCAGCGACGAGGTATAATACTCGTTTAGGTTGATAATCTCGTTGGGACGATGGCTTAGGCGCAAGGTAATATCGTGTCCGATACCAGCTCCTACGGTATTGATACCGTATTCGTCGTATAAATGCGCATAGAAAACAGGTTGGTTGTTTACTTTTTGGCCATCTATAAATTGGGGGGTGTTGAGGTAGATGCGTGCTACAGGACCTTGTGTCTCTTGGTCGATGTCGCTTGCCGTGCCGCCGATGTTAAAATCGTGGCAGAATCCGTGACCGTCTAGGGTCTCGTCGTTATCTACTAGGTAGTAAACCAGACGGCCTTTACCCATGGCGTAGTTGATGTCTTTGGGTATCATAAAGGTAAAGTCTATCTTGCCGTCTACAATATCTACGGTACCCGAAAACAGCTTGTTAGGATAGTCTTTGTAGGCAAACGGATTGCCGCCTTTGCCTGCCAAGGTGTACAAGGTTTCTGCTTTGTCGTAAAGGGTAACGTAGGCCTTGCCTTGTAGTTGGGTGTCTATTTGGTAGTTGGCATCTCTTACCGATGCTTCTACGTGTATCAATCCCAAGGCAGGCAAGGTAGCTTCGTTGGCTGGAATGCCGTTTATTTTATCGGTAACTACTTGTTGCTCTGGGTAATGAAGTGTAATAGCAGGGTCGCCTAGCAAACTAAAGTTGAGTTTGTTGGTGTCGCTTTTTAGGTTGTTTTTGGCCTTTTTGATTACCTCGCCCAGTGTGGGTTTGTTGGCACCAAATTTGGGAACCAGTTGCTGGAAAACGGCTTGTGCCAGGTTGCTGTTGTTGCTTGAATACACCACGCGGGTAGTGGTAAACGAGGCAATACCCCCACCATTGGGGTTGAGCACCACTTCCATACCTGCCGATTTTTCGTAATCGTCGTATCGGCTAAAATCGCAGGTAGCCGTAATCCATACGCCCAAGTTGCTGTTGTTTAGGTAGGCAATATCGCTGCGCGTAATGGTTTGTTCAGAAGTGAGTGTGTTGTTGCTGCCGTGTCCTACGTACGTAAATACAAGGGTACCCTCGTTAATTTTGCGCAAAACGGCTTCTTTGGCTTTGGGATAATGGGCGCCAGAGGCATTTTGCTCAATAGGGTACGCATCCAGCCATATTTTGGTAGGCACGTAGGCAGCATTTAACTCCATCAAGGTTTCGGTAAGAGCTTCTGCCTGACTCATGTGTATGTTGCCGTCGCCATCGTCTGCCATAAAGGTAAAACTATTGCGCCATGTGCCCATATCCGATTGCGTTGCGTAGCGGATGGTTTTGCTAACGCATTGTTTGGCCTCGGTTGCATTGCTTACAGGGAAACGTCCTACACCTATGTCCATGGTACTGCCTTCTATGGTTCTACCTTCGTTGTCCTCTAATAAGGTAAAATAATCGTCGGTAATATAAGAGGTAGTGGAGTTAAGCGATTCGGTCGATTGATAACTTAGCATTTCGGGAACTTTGTGCTGAATGCCTCGGTTATCGTAGTAGGCTAACCCCATGAATAGCAAATGTTTGGGGCGTAAGCTTTCGTTCGATGCCCTATCGTACAGCATTTTCATCAACCAACGATAGGCGGTGGCATCGGGTGTGCCCGACGAGAATTCGTTGTAGATTTTATCGGGGGTAATAACTTTTACGGTGTAACCATCGTAATTACGGTGGTGGTTGGCCAGTCGTTCTGCTTCTGCTACGTAATCTTGTTGGCTAATAATTACCATATCGGTTTGTCCCCATCCGTGCAAGTCTTGGTTGCTGACGTTGGCTACAAACTGGGGCTTTGGGAAGTTGCCTTGGGTATTGACAGCCATAAAGAACCTATTTTGGGCGCTGTTGGCTGCAAAGAACAAACTATCGTTTTGTTGCGAACTAGGAACTTCTACTACGGCTATGGGGTTGGTGATTTCCCAAATTTTTACCGCAGGCGATGTGTTGTGCAAACGGTATTGGTAAACGTGGTTGTTGTGTTGATTGCTGGGGTAGAAAATAGCCAGCGAACTGCCCTGCATGCGCAAATGCTGATATGCGCTAATGCCTACAAAGTCAAGGTTAGCGGTGCTGTTGCTAAAGGGTGGCTGGTAGGTGAGAGTAACGGTCAAATCACTGTTACCGGTGTGCGTTACGGAACCTTTAAAGTTTCCTTTGGTGCCCGCTACGTACGAACTACTGGAACCGTATACGATGGACGTGTTGCTTTCTGTCCCTGCGTCAATAAGCAGACGATGCAATCCCTCGCCCTTGCCAATAAAGCAGGTGCTAAGGTAAATATCGTCGGTGGTAATATGGGGAATGTGGAACGTTACCGGAAGGGTGTTTTTGGTAAGACTGAGTTCTTCGCCGTACCATTCACGTCCCGATTGGTGCACGTTGATGAGCTCTAGTTCGTGGTAAAAGTATTGGTAGGTTTTGTGTATATTGGTGGCGTTACTAGCTGTTTCGGTAGCTTGTAGGGTAATGCGTTTTCCCTTGCCAGCATCGGTGGTTAAAAAGTAATAGCCTTTGGTGCTGTAGGGGTTTAGGGTATGGGTAAATACCTTGTTATTGCTATCGTACGTTACTTTTGTAGCACCTTGTGCGTAAAACAAAATGTAATCGCCTGCGCCAAATACGCCGTCGCTGCCTTTTTCTAGGTAGATGGGAATCTCGGGAAGGTCGTCGGCAAGGCGGGCTTCTTGGTTAAAGTGTTCGGGTAGCATGTTGCCGCCATATCCAAATACGCGGATGTTTTCGGGATGGCTAAATCCCATGCTTTGCAGGTCTTGGTAGGTAAGTTGATGAACGCCGGTTTCTTCTACACTTATTTTGACCCATTTGCCTTGTTGCAACACCGAATGTTCGGCGTAAGTAAACAAGGGGTCGGCTGCCATAGCAGATAGGGCAGTGCAAAATAAGCTTAGTATGAAAAAGAAAAAGCGTTTCATTTAATTTCAAAGTCCATGAGCAATTTGTCTTCTAAATAGGCTTGCAGGCGGTCGCCTGGTTTTACCTGACCAATGCCTTGGGGTGTTCCCGTAAACAGCAAATCGCCAATTTTTAACGTGTAATATTGGCTGAGGTAAGCAATAAGGTAATCGGGTTTGAAAATCATATCGCCCGTGTAACCTTCTTGTACGGTTTGGCCGTTTATGTCTAAACGAAAATGCAGGTTGTCTATTGTGCCAAAATCGGCTAAGGGGTAAAATTCGCTGATGGCAGCCGAATTGTCAAAGCCTTTGCAAAGATCCCAGGGTTGTCCGTTTTGAATGGCTTGTTGTTGCATTTCGCGGGCAGTAAAATCGATGCCCAATCCTACCTCGGTGTAGTAGCGCGAGGCAAATTTTTCGGCAATGCCTTTGCCCAATCGGTCAATGCGAATTACCAACTCTAATTCATAATCGATGCGTCCCATAAAATCTGGCACGTAAAACGCTTTGTTTTGTTTTAGAAGGGCCGAATCGGGCTTGCAAAAAACCGTAGGACGTGTAGGCGCTTCGGCTTGCATTTCGGTATTGTGAGCAGGGTAATTCCAACCTATGCAGATAACTTTCATGTTGTTATTTTTTTTCTTCTTGAGATTACAAAGATACAATTTTTTGCTGAATATTGATAAAACTCCTAACTCCTAACTCCTAACTCCTAACTTTATTTCTTATCTTTGTGGATAAGAACTTTACACCATGGATTGGAAAGATGCATTGGGTGCCATGTATCAAGCGGCACCGCAAGAAGAAAAAAACGAGGTAGAACAAGCGCCACAACCACTTGTACAGGCAAAAAAACAACACTTTTGCTTGCAGTTTCAACGTCGTAATGGCAAGCCAGCTACCCTAATAACGGGTTTTGAGGGTACAGACGAAGAGTTGAAAGAACTGGCCAAACAACTCAAGGTAAAATTGGGCGTGGGTGGTTCGGCTCGTGGTGGAGAAATTTTAATGCAAGGCGATGTGCGCGATAAAGTGCGTGCGTGGTTGCGTGAACAAGGACATCAAGTAAAAGGTGGATGATATGCATATAGATGTTTATAAAGCGTCGGCTGGTTCGGGTAAAACCTTTACCCTTACTCAAAAATATTTGGGTTTATTAAAAAAAGGCAGTAGTCATAAGCAAGTTTTGGCAGTTACTTTTACCAATAAGGCAACTGCCGAAATGAAGGAGCGTATTGTCGAAACCTTGGCCAAAATTGTGAAAGGAGAGGCAAAGAAGGAAGAAAACGAGGCAGGTTTTACTCAACAGCAGGCCAATGAATGTTTGGCAGAACTTTTACACGACTATTCGCATTTCAATGTCTCAACCATCGATGGTTTTTACCAGCAGATTATGCGCTCGTTTGTGCGCGAATTGGGTTTGTACGGAGCTTACACCTTGGTACTTGATACCAAAGAAGTAATTGCCAAGGCGGTAGAAGAGCTTACTTTTTCGCTTCAAAATAGCGAAAATAAGGATTTGTACGATTGGTTGTTGAAGCGTGCCAAAGAGAAAATTGAAGTAGGCGAAAGTTGGCAATATCAAGCTGAGTTGACAGAATTGGCAGAGCAATTGTTTCGTGAAGATGTTTCTGAAGCATTGACCCTATTGCGTGAATTACCCAATCCAAA
>CAJGDW010000065.1 GCA_904502115.1 Paludibacteraceae bacterium
ATGGCTCTTTTTTTTTATGCTTGTATATGGCATTTAGCAAACGCTAACACCGGGGGTTACTTGGTCCGATGGACTGATAACCACCAAGCGGCCGTCTGCATCTTCGGCACTAAGAATCATGCCTTGGCTTTCGATGCCTTTAAGTTTACGAGGAGGGAAGTTGGCAATAAAGCAAACTTGCTTACCGACCAAGTCTTCGGGGTTGTAGTATTTAGCAATGCCCGATACAATGGTACGCGTGCCCATGCCGTCTTGTATTTTAAATTGCAATAGTTTGTCGGCTTTGGGAACTTTTTGGCATTCCAAAACGGTACCTACACGAATGTCCAACTTCATAAAGTCGTCGAAGGTGGTAGCTTCTTTTACAGCAGCAGGTTGGTAGGCTTGTTTTTCGTTTTCTACCTTGATGTTGGCCAAACGTTGCATTTGTGCATCGATGGCAGCATCTTCAATTTTTTCGAACAACAACTCGGCAGGAGCAATGGCGCTACCGGTAGTCAACAAATCTAGGCTGCCTAGGTTTTCCCAACTCCATGCTTCTAGTTGCAATAAACCGCGTAATTTAGCCGAACTAAAGGGCAAGAATGGTTCGAATGCAATGGATAGGTTGGCAGAAATTTGAAGCGCAATGTTCAAAATAGTGCCTACGCGCTCCATGTCGGTCTTGGCCAATTTCCAGGGTTCGGTATCGGCAAGGTATTTGTTACCGATGCGCGCTAGGTTCATGGCTTCTTTTTGTGCTTCGCGGAATTTGAAGTTGTTAAGTAGTTGCTCTACTTGTTGTTTAACGCCGGTAAACTCTTGCAAGGTAGCTTGGTCGTACTCGGTAAGTGCCCCACGAGCAGGAACTTTGCCTTCAAAATATTTGTGGGTAAGTACCAAGGTGCGGTTTACAAAGTTACCATAAATGGCTACTAGCTCGTTGTTATTGCGGGCTTGGAAATCTTTCCAAGTAAAGTCGTTGTCTTTGGTTTCGGGAGCATTGGCTGTAAGCACGTAGCGCAAAACATCTTGTTTGCCAGGAAAATCTTGCAAGTATTCGTGCAACCAAACCGCCCAATTGCGCGAGGTTGAAATTTTATCGCCTTCTAGGTTCAAGAATTCGTTCGATGGAACATTGTCTGGCAAAATGTATGAACCTTCTGCTTTTAGCATAGCAGGGAATACAATGCAGTGGAATACAATGTTGTCTTTGCCAATAAAGTGTACCAAACGGGTTTCGGGGTCTTTCCACCAAGTTTCCCAGGTATCGGGCAATAATTCTTTGGTGTTAGAAATGTAACCGATGGGGGCATCAAACCATACATAAAGTACTTTGCCTTCGGCTCCTTCTACGGGAACGGGAATGCCCCAGTCTAGGTCGCGGCTAACGGCACGGGGTTGTAGGCCCATGTCTAACCAACTTTTGCATTGACCGTATACGTTGGGACGCCATTCTTTGTGGTTTTCTAGGATCCATTCGCGTAGCCAAGGTTCGTGTTTGTCTAGGGGCAAGTACCAGTGTTTGGTTTTTTTCAACACAGGTGCGCTACCGCTAATGGCCGATTTGGGGTTAATCAAATCAAGGGGCGAAAGCGAGGTGCCGCATTTTTCGCATTGGTCGCCGTACGCACCTTCTGCATGGCAGTGAGGGCATTCGCCGGTAATGTAGCGGTCTGCCAAAAACTGACCTGCTTCTTCGTCGTAGTATTGTTCGCTTTCTTTTTCAATAAATTCGCCTTTGTCGTAAAGGGTTTTGAAAAAGTCCGATGCTACACCGTGGTGGGTTTTGCTGGATGTACGCGAATAAACATCGAACGAAATACCAAAATCTTTGAATGAATCTTTGATAAGGGTATGGTAGCGGTCTACAATATCTTGAGGGGTAACGCCTTCTTTGCGTGCTTTAATGGTAATGGGCACACCGTGTTCGTCAGAACCACCAATAAACAATACGTCTTCGCCTTTTAGTCGAAGGTAGCGTACGTAAATATCGGCAGGAACATACACACCTGCTAAATGACCAATATGAACGGGACCATTGGCGTAGGGAAGTGCCGATGTAACCGTTGTACGTTTAAATTGCTTTGTCATAAGTCTTAAAATTTTAATCTACAAAGGTAGAAAATATTCACAATAAAGGAAGTATAAATTGCGATTTAATATTCTTTATAGAAAAAATTACACAAGTTATGAAACAGAAAGTTATTTTTGCTTTTATAAACGATAAAATAAAAAGTTATGAAAAAGGTATTATTTTTAATGACAGCCGTATTTGCTGTGATTACTACTGCTTGTGCAGACGATAGATTGATTCCGTTTGAGCAATTGCCACAAGAAGCTCAAATTTTTACTAGAAAGTATTTTTCGGCCGATGATCCTTTGTATCGTCAAGCGTACGTAACCTATGATGCCGAATTGTTTGATTCGTCGTATATGGTGGTATTTACCAACGGTGACGGATTGGAATTTAACAAGGACGGTCAGTGGAAAGATTTTGATTGCCAACAATGCGTGGTGCCTAACGAAATTATTCCAGCGCCCATTCAAAGTTATTTGGCAGCAAATTTCCCCGATAAGGCCGTGAAAAAAATAGAGAAAAACCGTCGCAGTTACGAAATTAAATTGGCAGGTGGTTTGGAACTTGAGTTTGATCTTAACGGCAATTTAGTAGAGTTAGACGATTAAGATGGATGTTTTAATTGTAATAGTTGGCGCTGTTTGTGTATTGGTTGGGGTGGTTGGGTCTATTGTTCCTCTGTTGCCTGGCACGCCCATATCGTATGTAGGAATGCTATTGCTGTTGCTAGTAGATGGATGCTCGTACTCCGTAGAGTATTTATTGATTATTTTGGCACTAGTTATTCTGCAACAGGTGTTAAACTATTATATCCCGATATGGGGCGTAAAAAAATACGGTGGATCTTCTTACGGACAGTGGGGTGGCGTATTGGGCCTTCTTGTGGGATTGTTTATGATGCCATGGGGTATTATAATAGGACCTTTTGTGGGTGCGGTATTAGGCGAACTAATTGCAGGAAGAAATACTATTGATAGTTTAAAAGCTGGGTTTGGTTCGTTGGTAGGTAACCTATTAACCATTGTATTGGGCCTTATTTTATCGGGTGTAATGGCCTATAGTTTCTTTGCAGAGGTAGTTAGAATCTATTGCAACTAATAGGCTTATTTTTTCATAAAACGCCACAGTGAGAGTAACTTGCTGTGGCTTTTTTGTAGGTGGAAGAAAGGCACTTGTTTAGCGCCAAACGATTGGTTGCGTAGGGCGCTTCCTTGAATCATGCTACCTTCAAAATCGTAGTGCAGGGTTTTGCCTTGCAAAAACAGAATGGCTTCCCAAACCAACTTGGTAGTGGCTCCTTTGTTGTAGGTATAGTCGGTGTTGAGTGCCAAAATCATGTTGTAAGCGTAGGTAGCATCCCATACTATCCAAAGAGCGGCTTGCAAGTTATTCTCGTTGTCTAAAAGAGCGATGATTTGTCCTTGGTTACGCGCTTGCGCTGCCTGGTGAAGTTGTTCAAAAACAGCCAGTGGATATAGTATTTTTCTGCCTCTTTTTTGCAAGCATTGCTCGTAAAAATGGTATAATTCCTGGGGCGATACATCGAGCGATATGCGGCACTTGTCCTCTAGTTTTTTGACGTGTCGAAGCCTTTTATCGGGCGACATGCCTTTCCAAATAGCATCGGTATGGGCAATGTTTTCCAATAGGTAGGTATAGCGGGTGGTTTGTGCATAGCCCTCCCAGTAAAAAGGTTGATGATTGGTTTGGCTATGGTGGAAGTTTTGTTCCAGGAACTGAAAGTTGAGTGCTTTTAACTGCTCGATAAAGTAGTTGTAGGCTTTGTTCTCGAAAGAGTATTTGTCGGCAACGGACAGCCCATCGGGATAGAATAAAAACGGACCGCTGAATTGGGTTAAACTGGGTTGTACGATTAACTTTTTGCCCCATTTTTGGGTGTACGAGTATACGTAAAAGCCTGCTACCTGCTTTTTGTGCTCAAACAGCAGTACATCCCAGGGCAGATGGGTAGCATCGAGCCACCACGCTTGCATAAAGAGGGGTATGTCGGTGCGTTGTCCGCACAGTTGACGGTATGTATCTTTCAGGCTCATCAACTGCAAATGTAAACTATTTTGCTTACTTTTGCACCAACTTAATCGTCTTAATTTATGTTTGCGTTGAAAACTTATGTAGTCAGCTTGTTTCGGTTGCTGTTTCCTAAACTTTGTGTGGTGTGTGGTAGGCCTTTGGTGTGGGGCGAAAAAAACTTGTGTCTGAATTGTTTGTGCGCCATGCCCAGAACGCATTACCAACACCAAGTAGACCATCCTGTAGAGCAGTTGTTTTGGGGTAAGTTGCAAATTGAACGTGCCATGGCATGGTGTCATTTTGTAAAAGGAGGTACATTGCAAACCTTGCTGCATGCCTTAAAGTACCATCGTCGACCCGATGTTGGGGTGGTGTTGGGTAGGCAAATGGCACTTGAATGTGCCGCTTGGTTGCAACCCATTGATGTAATTGTACCCATTGCCTTGCACTGCCGAAGGTTACAAAAAAGAGGATACAATCAGGCCGAGTGCATTGCCCAAGGCATAGCCAGTGTACTGGATATACCAATTTGCTGTGGGGTATTGATGCGTTCGGTAGAAACTGCAACGCAAACCAAACTGCGCGTGTTTGAGCGATACGAAAATACGCAGGGTGTTTTTTCGGTAACGAATGGACATGAGTTAGCCCATAAGCACGTGCTGTTGGTAGACGATGTGATTACAACAGGTGCCACTTTGTTGGCAGCAGCACAAACTTTATACAAAGAAATTCCGACGTGTAAAATCAGTATAGCTACCTTGGCGGTGGCATCGGCTTAATATGGAACAAATATATTTACCATCAATACATTCTACCAATGCTTGGATGCAAGAACAGTTGCCAATGCAAGCATGGGACGAAGGCACATTGGTTTATACCTCGTATCAAACCAGTGGTAGGGGGCAATTGTCCAATACCTGGGAGTCGGAAGCCGATAAAAACATCCTAATGAGTATGTATTTTGCACCCACCTGGTTGTCTGTAAAAGAGCAATTTGTGCTTTCGCAGGCGGTGGCTTTGGGTGTGGTCGATTTTTTGTCTCAATATGCTACCGGATTTCAGATTAAGTGGCCCAACGATATTTATTGGCATCACCAAAAAATAGCCGGTATATTAATAGAGCAATATTTAGTGGGATCGTCAATTGCTTCGTCGATAGTAGGCATCGGGCTGAATATCAATCAGCAAAGATTTTTGAGCGATGCGCCCAACCCTGTGTCGTTGTACCAGATTATACAAAAAGAGGTAGCCTGGGAAGAGGCTTTGCCTGGGTTGCAAACAGCCTTGATGAATCGATACAAACAGGCACAAACCCATCCTCAAAAGGTGCAAGAAGACTATGCAGCGCTATTGTATTTGAATAAGCAATGGGCTAATTATCAAGATGCAAATGGAACCTTTCTGGGACGTATTGATTTTGTTGAACCCCGTGGTTATTTGCACATTATAGATACGGAGGGGTGCGATAGAAAGTATGCTTTTAAAGAAGTACAATTTTTGCTGAATAAAAATTTGCAGGATTCCATTTAGACCATTACTTTTGTTTCTATGAAAAAGTTGCTTCAATTTATAAAATCGAGCGTATTCAAATACCTATTGGTGCTAATTTTGTTCTTGATAGCTATGTTTACTAGCAGTGAACATAATATTCAAATGCGCTTAAAGAATAAAGAAACAATACGCGAGTTGAAGCAAGAAATTAACCACTATAAAACTAGAACAGAAGAAAGTAAGCAACGATTGCAAGAACTGTCGTCTGATAAGGAGGATTTGGAAAAATTTGCTCGCGAACGTTATCGCATGCACGCCCCAGACGAAGATGTTTATGTGGTAGAGTATGAATAAAATACTTTTGTGCTAAATCTTCTGACAATAGGTTTTTTACTTTCGACTAAAAATAGTACTTTTGCATTATTAAATACTAGTTAAATGGCAAAAGAACTTACATCCAGAGCAGAAAACTACGCTCAATGGTACAACGATTTAGTAATCAAAGCAGATTTGGCCGAAAACTCGGCAGTACGTGGTTGCATGGTCATCAAACCTTATGGCTATGCTATTTGGGAAAAAATGCAACGCGAATTGGATCAACGCTTTAAAGATACAGGCCACGTAAACGCCTATTTCCCCTTGTTTATTCCCAAATCATTCTTGAGCAAAGAGGCCGATCACGTAGAAGGCTTTGCTAAGGAATGTGCTGTAGTAACGCACTATCGTTTAAAAAACAATCCAGACGGAAGCGGTGTGGTTGTAGATCCTGCTGCTAAGTTGGAAGAAGAACTGATTGTTCGTCCTACATCCGAAACCATTATTTGGAATACCTACAAAAATTGGATTCACTCGTATCGCGACCTTCCTATTTTGTGCAACCAATGGGCTAACGTAGTGCGTTGGGAAATGCGTACCCGTTTGTTCTTGCGTACCGCAGAATTCTTATGGCAAGAAGGCCATACCGCTCATGCTACCCGCGAAGAAGCATTAGAAGAAACCGTTAAAATGCTAAACGTGTATGCCGATTTTGCCGAAAACGTAATGGCAGTACCCGTTTGGAAAGGGGTTAAAACAGCTAACGAACGTTTTGCAGGTGCATTGGAAACCTTCTGTATTGAGGCTTTGATGCAAGACGGCAAAGCTTTGCAAGCAGGTACATCGCACTTCTTGGGTCAAAATTTTGCCAAAGCATTCGATGTAACCTTTATGAACAAAGAAAACAAACAAGAGTTGGTTTGGGCTACATCGTGGGGTGTTTCTACCCGTTTGATGGGGGCACTTATTATGTCGCACTCGGACGATAACGGTTTGGTGTTGCCTCCTGCATTGGCTCCATTCCAAGTAGTGATTGTTCCTATTTACAAAAACCAAGAACAATTGGATGCCATCAATGCGAAAGTGGCTGAATTGACTGCACAACTAAAAGCAGCTGGCATCAGCTTTAAATACGATAACGACGATAGCAAAAAACCCGGTTGGAAATTTGCTGAGTACGAACTAAAAGGTGTTCCTGTTCGTTTGGCCATGGGTGCACGCGATTTGGAAAACAATACCGTTGAGGTGGCTCGTCGCGATACCCTTACCAAAGAAACCGTATCGTTCGACAACTTGACTGCTTACATCAAAGATTTGTTGGATGCCATTCAAAAGAACATCTACCAAAAAGCATTGGATTACCGTGCATCGGTTACCCGCGAAGTAAATTCGTACGAAGAATTCAAAGTGGAAATTGAAAAAGGCGGTTTCTTGCTTTGTCATTGGGACGGAACTCCCGAAACCGAAGAAAAAATCAAGGAAGAAACCAAAGCAACCATTCGTTGCATTCCATTGGATGGCGATACCACTCCTGGGGTTTGTATGGTAACAGGCAAACCTTCCAAACAAAGAGTAGTGTTTGCTAGAGCATATTAAAACGCATGGCATTTTTGGCACAAATAAAGCATTACCTAAACCCAAAGACGCTTAAGTCACAACCTGTGTTTGTGAATATGGCCTCTTTGGGTCTTTTGCAAATTGCCAATTATATTATTCCCATTTTGGTGATACCTTTTGTTACCCGAGCTTTGGGTGCAGAGGCGTTTGGGAAGGCGATGTATGCGCAAAACATCATTGCCTATCTTACCATTTTGGTAAATTACGGTTTTGAATATGCAGCGACACAAGATATTGCCATTCATAAAAACGACAAACAGCGCACCATAAACATCTTTTGGAGTGTTATTGCATCTAAATTTGTGCTGTTGCTGTTGTCGTTTGCATTGCTAGTAGGTTTGTACCTGTTTTTTCCAAAAGTACACGCCGATTTTTGGTTGTATTTTTTTGCGGCATTGGTAAATGTTGGTTTTGCTATTTTCCCTACCTGGTTTTTTCAGGGAATAGAGAAAATGGCAAAGATGGCCGTGTTTAATTTTATGGTGCGATTGGTAAGTGGTACGATGGTTGTATTGTTGATTACGGCACCAGAACATTATCGTTACTATTTGTTGATATCTTCGTTGGCGTACGTGGTTGTAGGGTTGATTGCGTTTTGTTATGTAATAAAGAAGTACAACTTATTACCACAAGGCTGCTATTCGTTCGATAAAGGACCCATTGTTAAAGGGTTTCCTATCTTTTTGAATTGTGCTTTTGCGGCACTGTATACTACCGCTGGATTTACCATTATAGGATTTTATTTTCCGATACATGGTTAGGATTTTATTCGGGTGCTCACAAAATTGTGATGGCCTTTGTGATGTTGACCAGTATGCCAATTAGTATGGCCTTGTTCCCCATGATTAGTAGAAAATTTAGCGAGTCGAAAGAATTGGGTATG
>CAJGDW010000066.1 GCA_904502115.1 Paludibacteraceae bacterium
CATTAGCAAACCCTTGAGTGGTTTGGCAGAGAGTCGCGAAGGCTATCAACTTAGTCTGTTCCAACTAGACGACCCCGTGCTAGCTTCCATCCGCGACGAAATCAAAAACGTGGACATTAACAACTTAACGCCCATCGAGGCCCTTAATAAACTCAACGAAATCAAAAAAATCATCACCGGAAAATCGTAACAATCGACGAACCGACTAATCGACTAATCGATGCCAAAGATATGAAAGGGCCGTACCAAATAGCAAAGCATCCCATACGGTCCCTGAGCATTTCCATACGGTCCCTGAGCCTGTCGAAGGGCCTTGCAAAATGAACCAAGCATCCCATACGGTCCCTGAGCTTGTCGAAGGGCCCGTGCAAATTATAAACCATCTTAATTATATTTTATGAAATCAAAAGCTTACATGTACATTTTATTGTGCAATGACGGAAGTTATTACACAGGGAGTACCACTAATTTAGACATTAGAATCTCTCAGCATTTAACAGGTGAGGGTTCTAATTATACAAGAAAACATAAACCAATAAAATTACTTTATACAGAAGAATATAATAGCATTGAAGAGGCTTACCTACGAGAGAAACAGGTGCAAGGGTGGAGTAGAAAAAAGAAAGAGGCGTTGATCTGTGGTGAATTCGATAAATTGTGAAACTTTGATATCCTTCGATAATGCTTCGGCCCTTCGACAAGCTCAGGGACCGATTTGGACGTTTCAACGCATAAATAGATAAACAATTATAATTATGAGCAAAAAAACCGTATTTCTGACAGGTGCTACCGGAAACATGGGTGGCGCAGGTTTAGCAGAATTGCTAAAAAAAACAGACCTATACAACATTCGTTTGTTGGTGCGTCCTAGCAAAACCAACAAAAAGAAGTTGGCTTATTTAGAAGGTAATCCCAACGTTACCATCGTGTGGGGCGACCTTACCAATTACGACCACATGCTAGAGGGCGTTACAGGCTCTGATATTGTACTGCACGTAGGCGGTATGGTATCGCCCAGTGCCGATTACTACCCCAAACGCACCATGCACACCAACATCACCGCCGCTAAAAACCTAGCCAAAGCTGTTTTGGCGCAACCCAATGCCGACAATATCAAGGTAGTGTACATTGGTACCGTAGCCCAAACATCCGACCGCAACGAACCCATCCACTGGGGACGCGCCGGCGACCCTATCTGCATCAGCGTGTACGACCACTACGCCATGAGTAAAACCGAGGCAGAAAAAATTATCGTAGAATCGGGCATTAAAAACTGGGTAAGTTTGCGTCAAACGGGTATTTTGTATGCCGATATTTTAAAGAACTTCGACCCCATTATGTTCCACGTCCCCTTGCGTGGGGTATTGGAATGGGCTACCGTCGAAGACAGCGGTCGTCTATTGGCCAATGTTTGTAGCGACGATGTGCCTGCCGAGTTCTGGAACAACTTCTACAACATTGGTAGTGGTAAAGAATACCGCCTATCTAACTACGAATTTGAATGCCACCTGTTGGACACCATTTCGTGCCCACGTCCCGAAAAAATCTTCAACACCAACTGGTTTGTGTTGCGCAACTTTCACGGTCAATGGTATTTAGACTCCGATAAACTAGAAGAATACTTGCATTTCCGTGCCAATATTCCCGTTAAAGAATACTTTAAAAAGCATTTGGGCAAGCATGTGCCTTGGTACTACCACCTAGCCGCTATTTGTCCTCCTATCTTTATTAAATGGGCGATGTATTTTATGGCCAACAAAAAGAAATGGGGTACACAATGGTGGATTAAAAACAACGAAAAAGAGCGCATCGCTGCCTATTATGGTTCAAAAGAAGCATGGGCAAACATCCCATCGTGGAAAGAATTTGACCTTTCGCACCCATCCGAAACCGATATTGTACACATTGATCACGGTTACGACGAAAGCAAACCCCGTACCGAATGGACCATCGAAGACATGCAACAAGCAGCAGCATTCCGTGGGGGCAAATGCCTATCTAAAACCATGGTAAAAGGCGATTTCTCTACGCCACTAGAGTGGGAATGTGCCGAAGGTCACACCTTTAAAATGTCGCCTGTATTGGCTCTACAAGGTGGTCACTGGTGCCCCGATTGCCAACCCATGCCCTGGCGCTACAACCAAATTGCTGCCAAGAACCCCTTCTTTGCGCAAATCTGGCATCCGCTTCACGGCAAAGACGAAACCGACGTGTATACAGAGGATATCTTTGCTGGTTGGGACGTTTAGTGCAAGCCGAAAGCAATAGCTCAAGATTTTGAGCGTTAAATAAGACAAGAGATTTATTCATTCAGATATGAAAGGAATAAATCTCTTGATTATTTATAATCCAATGCAATTGGATATTGCTGAGGCGCAGCCTAAATGCACGAGCGAATGCGAGTAATAGAAACCTTATTTCTTAAAACAATCAATGCGTTTCATAACGGTAAACACCACCCAGTCGGGTAAATGTTTAATAAGGGGAACAAACAAGTGGTTTAAGAATCCAGGCATAACTTGTTTTTTCTTTTTGAACATCTTTTTAAGCGCAATCTTAACCAAACGTTCAGGTGGCATCGAAACGCGCAAGGTAACCGCCAATTTACGTAGGTTCGAGGCCAAACCATACAAGCCAGTATCAATAGCCCCAGGGCAAATGGCAGTAACGCCAACGCCGTGTTTCTTCATTTCGTACCACATAGAGCGGCTAAAGTTCAAAATATACGCTTTACTAGCGTTGTAGCATTGAATACCGGGCATGGCCATCCAAGCACTCATCGAACTCATGTTCAAAATGTAACCCTTGCCACGTTCACGCATATCGCCACCAAACAAGCGGCATAGTTGCGTTACGGTTCTAATGTGCAAGTGAAGCATTAGGTTGATTCTTGCTTCGCTGGTTAGTACAAGGTCGTTAAAGTAGAACACCCCTGCGTTGTTAATCAAGACCTCAATTTCGTAACCGTTTTCTTTGCAGAATTGGTGCAAATCGGCGGCGGCTGTTTCGGTTGATAAATCTTGGTAAACCGCTACGGTATTAACACCGAATTCAGCCTTGATTTGTTCGGCTACTTCGTGAATTTCTTTTTCTTGGTTACTTACCAAAACCAAGTCGTATTTATAAGTAGATGCCAATTGTCTGGCATATTGTAGTCCAATTCCTTGACTAGCTCCTGTTACTAATGCGTACATAATCAATCCCTCTCTGCCTTTGCAATCTCTTTTTGAATCTTTTTAGGTAGGTTTTCTACGCAGTGGTGACACTTCATTTCTTTGGTGTACATACGACCAATGCAGTAGTTACTGTGTTTGCAACCACAACGATAGGTGCTGTCGGCTTCCTTCATTTTGTTCACAAAGGCAGGGTCGTGTACCAAAGCACGTGCCATTTGAACCATTTCAAAGCCACTGTCCAATACCTCGTCAATTTTTTCGCGGCTTACCAAACCACCTACGTAAATAATAGGCATTTTAAGTTCCGCACGGAATTTTTTAGCGTCTTCTAAGAAGTAAGCTTCTTTGAAAGGTACAGTAGGAATCATGATGCGTCCTACCATAGCCAAAGCTGCTTTTAACCACCAGAATTTTAGTGTATCCATATAGTGAGCCAAGGTTTTTAAAGGCATGGCACCGCGCATTACTGCCATAGGTGCTTTGCTCACAAAACCAGCACTCAATACCACTGCATGAACGCCAAATTTTTCAATTTCTTTGGCAACGGTAATGCAGTCGGGTAGTTGCAAACCGCTTTTAAAACCATCGTACATGTTGGTTTTTACTACTACAGCCATGTCGTCTTTAGCAGCTGCCATTACTTCTGCCAACACTTCGCGCATAAAACGCATACGGTTGTCTAGCGAACCACCGTATTCGTCGCGGCGTTTGTTGGTATAAGGCGACAAGAATTGCGAAATCAAGTAACCATGACCCGCGTGAATTTCAACGCAGTCAAAACCTGCTTCGCGGCACATGTTTACCGCTTTACCAAAGTCTTTTACCAAGGCTTTGATTTCGGCTACTTTCAAGCCGCGCACCAAGGTAGGAGAGTATAGGTTGAAACCGCTCGATGGGCCCACAGGCATGCAACCACAGGTATAATAGTGGGTCATGTTGCCACAGTGTCCCAACTGAATGCTTACTTTTGCGCCTTCGGCGTGGATAGCATCGGTTAGTTTCTTTAAGTCGGGGATGATTTCTTCGCGCATCCAAAGTTGGCCATCGAACGATACGCCACTGCGATTTACCGCACAATAAGCAATGGTAGTCATACCAATGCCCCCTTTTGCTACGCTGGTGTGGTAGTCAAAAAGGTCTTGCGATGGTTTGTTGCCATAGCACATGTTTTCGAATGCAGCCGAACGAATGGTACGGTTGCGAAGTGTGATGGGGCCTAACTGATAGGGAGTGAATAGCTTGCTCATATTTTATTGATGAATCGACTAATCGACTAACCGACTAATCGAAGATTGTTATAAGTTCATTTTAAGAATCGATTAGCCGATTGACCGATTAACCGATTTGTCGTCGCGTAGCGACTAATATATAAATGGAATAACTCTTTTTAGTTTCTTTTTGTCGAATTCGTCGGCAAATTCAACGCTGTATCTTTTGTAAATGGCATTGGCACGAGGCACTAGGTTAGCGCAAGTCCACCACAAGAAGATAGTACCTGCGTAAGACCATGTTAGCACGGCAAAACCAGTCCATTCCAAAATTTCGCCAAAATAGTTGGCAGAGGTAACGTATTTGTACACCCCTTTTTTAGGCAAATAGTGCTTGGTATCGCCGGGTTTGCGTAGGTGACGAATAACGTAATCGGAGTGCAAATTGATAATGAAACCAATAATAAAAATGCAAGTACCAATAATAAATTGAGGAGTGGTCAACCAATCGGCTGTGTACATATCGGCAGGCGATAGGTAGAAAATCCAGTAACCTTGAATCGATCCGTTTATCATGTTAAAGATGAATCCCATCATCATAATTACAATGGGCATCTTGCTTTTGCCTTTTAATAGGCAAGGGAAGATAAACGAACGTTGAAAATAGTGCGACTGAAAAATCAGAAACATAGCTAGGGGAGCGATTTCAAATCGTCTGTCGCTCATGCCCCATAGGTACAGCATGACAAAGAAAACGGGGCATTCCATAATAACCCATGCCACTTTGTTGTTAATGGCGGGGCCCCATTTGTCACTAATCATTTTTCCGTAGCCAGCCTCTACAAAGTAAAGGGCTACAAACACTACCAAGCCGGTAATGGCCATGATCAGTAGTAGAAAATTAAATTGATCTAAACTCATATTATTTGGACTAATCGGTAAATCGACTAATCGACTAACCGAGAATTATGTTATGAATAAAATTATTCGCATGATCGACTCACCAGTACGTCGTTGATTCAATTCGGTCCCTGAGCTTGTCGAAGGGCAACTCCTAACTCCTAACCCCTAACTCCTAACTAAATTACTCTTAAAACTCCCAACAAACATTATCCACCCAAAGGGTATTGCCAACGGTACCAATAAAGGCACCTTGGTTACCTGCGGTAATCATCATGATAACGTGGGTAGGAGTATCGTCAGGCGAACCCCAACCTTCTTCTATAATAGGAACTATTTCACCGTAACTGTTAATGGCTCTGTAAGGGCCATTAAGGTGCATAAAGTCTTGGTAATAATCGGTTTGTGTAATATCGCCGTAGTGAATTTCAACGCGATGGCCATTTACCCATTCAGGTACATCGTGATCCAATTGTTCACGGGCAGTACCAATGCGTAGGGCGTGAATGTTGCCATCCTCGTCTTCCCAGCGTTTTTGTAGGTAAACAAAGAATTCGGCCTTGTCTTGTACACCTTCAATGCGCGATGAACCTACACCAGGATATTTCATTACATAGTTATTTTTAGAGATAAGACACTTGTAATCCAATACCAAGGCTGTGGGTTTGCGTTCAAAAGGAATACCAAAATTTAGGTTTTTATAGGGATCGCCTGTGCCTGTAATGGGCTCAAAAGTTTGTCCCAAGAACATACTGCCAGATACCAATACAGAAATGTCAATAATGCCAAGCACCGATACTGTTTCTAATTTAGTATCTAGGCGGGCGCAACGTCCACTGTCTCTTGGTTCGGGTTGAACCGTATTACTGCCTTTGTGAATACCAGCTACTTTAGCGTAGGCATTCGACATGGTCCAAGGAGTGTTAGCTTCGTAATCGTATGGAAGGTTACCTACAATATAGTCTTCAGGACCAACAACATAAAGCAGTTTTTGATTACCGCCAATAATAGGAGATTCTTTAATTTCGCGGGTGGTCCAACTTTCAAAGTCACCGTATTTAATGGGTTCCAATGTTTGTGCAAATGATGCCAAGCTCATTCCCATTATCCCAAGTAAAAGTGCAAGTTTTTTCATATTTCTTTCGACAAAAAACTCTGCAAAGGTAATAAAAAATGTCGAAAGTCAAAAGTTAAAAATCAGACGACCTTTGACCTTTATTCGCTTCGCTCATGATTTTGCTCCCGCTCGGCATAGTCAATGCTGGGCACTTCGACAGGCTCAGTGACCGCATTGCCTCTGCTCTCGCTTACTCGCAAAATTTGACTTTCAGTGCGCTTCTAGCCAGTTTTGTCCCATGCCGCAATCGGCAATAAGGGGCACTTGCAGCTGTATAGCACCACTCATTTCGCGGCAAACAATCTCTTTTACCTTTTCTACCTCGTCGGGATAAACGTTAAAATTTAATTCGTCGTGTACTTGCAGTATCATTTGTGAGCGCAAATTTTCGGCCAAAAAAGCTTTATCGATGGCAATCATGGCTACCTTAATAATGTCGGCAGCGCTCCCCTGAATAGGTGCGTTAATGGCATTTCTTTCGGCAAAGCCACGCACAAAACTATTGCCCGATGCAATATCGGGTAAGTAGCGTTTGCGCCCCCAGAGCGTTTCAACATAGCCCAATTGGCGCGCCTTGTCAATGCATTCGTCCATGTATTCTTTGATGCGCGGATAGGTAGCAAAGTAGCCGTCAATCAGTTCTTTGGCCTCGCTGCGGGGTATTTGCAGGCGTTCGCCCAATCCAAACACCGATATGCCGTAAATAATACCAAAGTTGGCGGTTTTGGCCTTGCGACGCATGTCCGATGTAACCTCGGAAAGGGGTACTTTGTAAATTTTGGCAGCCGTTGCTGCGTGAATATCACCGTCCATGTTAAAGGCCTCTATCATGGCTTTGTCGCCGCTCAAATGCGCCATGATGCGCAATTCAATTTGCGAATAGTCGGCCGAGAAGAACAAACAACCCTCGTCTGGGATAAAGCATTTGCGTATTTCCTTGCCCATTTCGTCGCGAACCGGTATATTTTGCAAGTTAGGATTGCTAGAACTCAACCTACCCGTAGCTGTTACCGCTTGGTTGTACGATGTGTGAATTTTGCCCGTTTGGGGGTTTACCAAGACAGGAAGCGCCTCTATGTAGGTGCTCAACAGCTTTTTAATTCCCCTGTAGTCTAAAATTTTGCCCACCAGCGGATGTTTGGAGCGCAAACTTTCTAGCACCTCTTCGGACGTAACGTATTGTCCCGTTTTGGTTTTCTTGGCCTTTTCTACAATTTTTAGGTGGTCAAACAGCACTTCGCCCACTTGTTTGGCAGAACTGAGGTTAAATTCCATGCCAGCCAGTGTGTAGGCCTCTTGTTCGATGTTTTCTAGGCTATGACGCATGCTTTCGGCCGATGCGCCAAGGGCAGCCGTGTCGATGCGTACCCCTGCCATTTCCATGCGAGCCAGGGTGCGAAGCAAAGGCATTTCCAGTTCGTAGAACAGTTTTTCCATGCCTGCTTTGGCCAACTCTTCGGCCAGTAAATGTTTCAGTTGCAGGGTAATATCGGCATCTTCGGCAGCGTATTCGGTTAGTTTTTCAATGGCTACTTGCTCTATGGGCAAAGCTTTTTTGCCCTTGCCTCCTACCAACTCTTCGTAGGTAATGGTTTGGTAGTTGAGGTAAATTTCGGCCAAATAATCCATGCCGTGGCGCAATTCGGGTTGCAACAAGTAGTGCGCTAGCATGGTATCGAACAGCAAACCTTTTACTTCTATGCCGTAGCGGCTCAATACCATGATGTCGAACTTGCAATTTTGCCCAATTTTTTGCGTATTTTCGTTCTCAAACGCAGGGCGTAACTGCTGCAAGATGCGATGTACATTTTCTGGATTTACCGCAATAAAATAAGCCTCGTGCGCTTTCCAGGCAAACGAAAGCCCCACCAAGTTGCAACTAACGGCCTCCAAACCATCGGTTTCGGTATCAAAGCAAAAGGCAGGTTGC
>CAJGDW010000067.1 GCA_904502115.1 Paludibacteraceae bacterium
CAGCATTACGTTAAATGGTATCTTTACTTCCGAAATAAGGACAATAAAAAGAGAGCAAAATAGTTGATTTGCTCAATAAATAATCAATCTATTTTACTCTCTTTTTTAAGAATGCCACCAACCGTTTTTGGCAACATTACCCATTTTTTTTATGTTTTATTGGAAATGATTATCTACCACAGATGGCTTTGAATTTGCAATATTCGCAAACTTTATTTCCTTCTTTGGCTATTGTCATAAATTGGTTAACATCAAGCATACGTTGAATGCAACTGTTTAATTCTTCTATAAAAATCTCTTTCCAACCATTTGGTAATGTTCTTTCAGTTGTATGATTAAATACATCGGTATTGTCAAATACATTTTTTACAAAATAGAGGTGTACTTTGATATTGCTAGTATTGTATTCTTTTTCGGAAAGCAGGTAATAAAAACAAAGTTGCAGAATCTTGTCTGGTCCTTTTTTTATAGTATCTCCTTTAAACAGGTTTCTAATATCCTTTTCTGCATCCGTAATGACCTTGACCTCTGTGTTGTTGGATGTTTTGTAATCGTACACCTGTATATATCCATCTTTTTCTTCAATTCGGTCTGCAAAACCTTTTAGTTTGATGGGTTGTTCAATACCAGTCACTTTGATAGATTGGGTCATCGATTTCTCGCTAGCCTGATAAATAAAAGGTGTACGTGCTTTGTCTTGTTTCAAACTGGCAATAACATAGGCTTTGATAATTTCGGCCGTTAGCCCTTGAATGCCTTTTAGCGGATAGGGAAGGTGTTTTTCTATCTCATCCTGTTTACGCAATTTATACAAGGTAGCTACATAGGCACATTGTGTAAGATGGTCTATTTGTTTTTTATCATTTATCAGCTTGTCAATATCAATAGACAACACTTCTTTTTTGGCAAAAGGAGCATATAAATGTTCCATGATGTAGTGATAGATGGTGCCAAATTGATTGGCTTGCAATTCTTCCGATATGGTATCTTCAAAGTTGATTCTTTCGATGTTAGCTAGATAAAATTTAAGCGGACATGAAATAAAATTATTCAATGCAGAGGCCGATAATCCATTCTCTGTTAAGAATGTAAGCACTTTATGGCGCACTTCCTCCGTGTGTTTAAGTTCAATAGGGGTAATTTGTTGGATGTTGCTGGTACAATTAACGCTAATCTTTTTGATGTCAGGATGACGATATACATACTCTAATTGTTTGGCGAATCGACTGATTTCGCCTGTGGTGCCGCTATTGTCTTTGCGGGTATCGTACAACAGATACACCTGATTGGCACGTTGAATGAGTCGGTAAAAATTGTAGGCATATACCGCATCTTGGTGTTCGGTGGTTGGCAATCCAAAATGACTGCGAATGGAATACGGAATATAGGTGTTGATACTATCTTTTTTAGGATAAATACCTTCGTTAAACGATGCAATAATGAGTCGATTAAAATCCAAACAACGGGTCTCTAGCATACCCATCATTTGAAGGCCGTGTATGGGTTCTCCAACAAACGACAAGGTAACATTCATCAACAGTTTTCGGATCAATAGCAGCAGGGTAGTTGGTTTTAGATCGATGTCGCTATTGGCTTGCAACAAACCTTGTAATCGTACCAAAGTAAGGCGTGCTTCTTCTACCAATTCTTTATCCAAATTGTTGATATTGGTTAGTTTACAAAGCAATGCTTCCACTTGTTCCAACCACTTTGTGCTGTCCACTTTAGAAAAGATGAAGGCAAAATCGTCCGATGCTGCTTGCAATAAGGAAGGTTGAACGCGCAATTGTTGATGAACTAGCGGGTTCAACTCGTTCAAGGTGGTTGCGTACATTTTTTTGATGTACGGATGATTCAGAATTGCTTCAATATGGGTGTGGTAAAATCCGTCTTCGTTGCTGGTAATTTGCAGCAACAAATAATCGTCTATGAGTTTGCGAACCGATGTTTGTTTTAAGGGATAGCCCATAGTGATGTTTACCGCTGCATCTTGTGGCATGGCGTAAAGCATAGGGATGAGCAATTGCTCGTTGGCCAAAATCACTGCCGTAGAAGTGGGGTTTTGTACATTGTCTTTCAACAATTGGGCTACGTATTTGGTTTGTCCAATAGACGAGGGTACTGATACCATGTTAATGGTAGGAGTGGACAATGGTTCTAAGTGCAAAGTGTGTTTGGAGGGGAAATTTTTTACATTGTCCTCCATAAAATAATGCGCTTTGTTTTTAGCGTCGTTGATGTATTCCGATTGATAGTCCCAATAAAAATCGGCTATATTTTGCTCTTGTAAGCGTTTAAATAACAGTCTTGTAGCACCATCCAATGCATTGAACCCCACAAAAACTACTTCGTCGCAGGCGGGTAGCGATAAATGGGGCAATTGGCAGGCTATGCGATGTTGCATACCATCGTAGGTTAGTTTTTCTGCCAATAATTCCTCGGAGAATTTTTTGTATAATTGGTATAACTTGCTCCAAATTTCGCCTGTTTGCGATTGGAATTCTTTATCGCTTTTGCTAATATAACCCAAATACGTTTCCAGCGCCGCTTTTTGCTCTTGGGTAAGGTATGAGGTATCGTCTAGTTCTTTTAGATCGGCTAAATTGGTAAAAAGGTGTTGGGCATTTACCAAGTAATTGTCGATATCGTTAAAGTCTTTGAGTATAATTTCGCCAAAGCTCATAAACGAATCGAACGATTCGTTGCTTCCGGTAATGCATTTATAGTTGCGGTATAGGCGGAATAGCAAACCCAATTTGTCTTCGCTTTCGTATTCGGGAGTGAGTAAACGAAAGAAATCTGAAATGGTATAACAAGCTGGTGCAAAGAATGTTTCTTCTGCTATTTCTAGCAGGTATTGTTGAAAAAACACGCTAGCACGTCGGCTTGGAAAAACAAACAAGGTTTGTTCTATGTTGGTTCTTTTTTCTTGGTAAAAGAGTTGGGCAACTTGTTGTAGAAAGGGTTTCATATAGACTGTATTGCAATAAAGCAAAAATACAAAATTTTATGTATTTTTGTGCCATGATTTCTGTAGAAAATTTAACCGTAGAGTTTAGTGCAAAAGCGTTGTTTGACAAGGTAAATTATGTCATCAATAAACGCGATAGAATTGCTTTAGTAGGGAAAAACGGAGCAGGGAAGAGTACCATGCTCAAAATTATTGCCGGGTTGCAAGAACCCACTTCGGGTAAGGTGGCCATTCCCAAGGATGTAACCATTGGATATCTGCCACAGCACATGATTCACAACGACGATACCACCGTTAAAGACGAGGCATCGAAGGCGTTTAACCGTATTTTGGAATTGCAACAACGTTTGGAACAACTGAACGTAGAACTTTGTGAACGTACCGATTACGAATCGGAAGCCTACATGGCTTTGATAGAAGAAGTGTCGCACCTAAACGAGCAACTAGAAATGCAAGGAGGCGGTAATTTTGATGCCGAGGTAGAAAAAACGTTGATGGGTTTGGGTTTTGTGCGTTCCGATTTTACCCGTCCTACCAACGAATTTAGTGGAGGATGGCGTATGCGTATCGAGTTGGCAAAGATCTTGTTGCAACGTCCCGATGTATTGCTTTTGGACGAACCTACCAACCACTTGGATATTGAATCTATTCAGTGGTTAGAACAATTTATGGCAGGTTATCCCGGTGCTGTGGTATTGGTATCGCACGATAGAAAGTTTCTTGATACCGTTACCAAACGTACCATCGAGATTAGTTTGGGTAAAATATACGACTATAAGGCTAGTTATACCACCTATGTAGAATTGCGCAAAGAACGTCGAGAGCAACAAATGCGTGCTTACCAAAACCAACAAAAAGAAATTGCTGATACCGAGGCGTTTATTGAACGATTCCGTTACCAAGCCACCAAGGCCATACAGGTGCAATCGCGTATTAAGCAATTGGCAAAAATAGAACGCATTGAAATTGACGAAGAAGATACCAGTGCATTGCGCTTAAAGTTTCCACCTGCTCCGCATTCGGGCAGTTATCCTATTATCATGGAAGGGGTGGGTAAAAGCTATGGCAACCATGTGGTATTTAGCGGAGTCGATTTAACCCTAAATAGGGGAGATAAGGTGGCGTTTGTAGGCAAAAATGGCGAGGGTAAAACCACGTTGGTAAAGTGCATTATGAACGAAATTACCGATTTTACAGGAAAACTGCAATTGGGTCACCAAGTTAAAATTGGCTATTTTGCTCAGAATCAGGCCTCTCTATTAGACGAGACAAAAACGGTGTTTGAAACCATCGATTATGTAGCGGTAGGCGATATCAGAACTAAGATTCGCGATATTTTGGGGGCCTTTATGTTTGGTGGCGAGGCTTCTGATAAGAAAGTAGGGGTGTTGTCGGGTGGTGAACGTAGCCGTTTGGCCATGATTCGTCTGTTATTGGAACCCGTTAACTTGCTGATATTGGACGAACCTACCAACCACTTGGATATGCGCTCTAAAGATGTGCTAAAACAAGCCATTAAAGAGTTTGACGGTACGGTTATTGTGGTATCGCACGACCGTGAGTTTTTGGATGGACTGGTAGATAAGGTGTATGAATTTGGTGGTGGTAGGGTGCGCGAACACTTGGGTGGCATCTACGATTTCTTATCGAACAAGAAGATGGAATCACTTAAGGAGTTAGAGAGTCAAAAGTCGAAAGTCGAAGGTCAAAAGTCGCTTCGCTCCGACGAATCGGTGAAAGTTGCGATTAAGCGAGAGCAGAGAAAAGTTTACTTGGCTATGCCGAGCGAGAGCAACTTCATGAGCGAAGCGAATAATCGACTAATCGACCAATCGAAATCGGCGCCTGAGCTATCGTACGAGGAAAGGAAAGAACAGCAACGGAAGTTTAAAAAAGCGGAACGCTTGGTGGAGTTATGCGAAGTTGCTATTTCTGAAACAGAAAAAGCGATATTCGCAATAGAAGAGAGGTTGTCAACAGGCGATACATCGCCCGAGTTGTTGACTCAATACGATCAACTCAAACAACAGCTTGAAAAAGAAATGCTAGAGTGGGAAGAGGCCACCGAAGCATACGAAGCGTTGAAAGGATAAAAAAAAGAGGCTTTCGCCTCTTTTTTTTATCCTCCACATTTAGAAAATCCACAATTATTACACTTCATGCAACCCTCAGTAAAGGTAAGCACTTCGCCACAATGTGGACATTTTTGACCGGTTTCGCTGCCGTCAGGAATGTATTTCTTAAGGGCGCGTTCCACACCGTTTTTCCAGTTGTTAATGGATTCGTTGTTAAGTTGTAGGGCACCTACTAGGCGAACAACTTGGTCGATAGGCATGCCGTAACGCAATACGCCCGAAATTAGTTTTGCGTAGTTCCAGAATTCGGGGTTGAATTTGTGCGAAATACCTTCGATGGTAATTTTATAGCCGTATTTGTTGGTAAATTGGAAGTCGTAGGTTTTAACACCTGTTTCTTCGTGTAAGTTACGAATAATCTTACCTTTATTTACCGATTTAGGAAGCATTAAACCGTCTTCGTCATCGGCCAAACCTGTAAAGATTTCGTAAGGACGACCATTTAGCAAACCAACTAGTGCAATCCATTTTTCTTTGTTGTTTTGGAAACGTACTACCTCGCATTCCAATTCTTGAGGACGTTTTGGGGTAATTTCTGGGTAGCAGTTGCAAGGAGCTGGCTTTTCTTCTTTTTTGTTGGATACCAACACGCCAGTACGAGAACCGTCACGGTATACGGTACAACCTTTACAACCAGAACGCCATGCTTCTTTGTATAGTTCGTTTACCAAATCTTCCGATACATCGGCAGGAAGGTTGATGGTTACACTGATAGAGTGGTCTACCCATTTTTGGATACGGCCTTGCATGTGTACTTTTTCCAACCAGTCAACATCGTTCGATGTAGCTTTGTAGTAAGGTGATTTAGCTACTAGCTCGTCAATTTCTTCTTGGGTGTAGTTTTTGGTGGTATCGTAACCATTAGCTTCCATCCAGGTAATAAATTTGTGGTGGAATACGGTGTATTCTTCAAAGCTGTCACCCACTTCGTCTACCAGGTCTACGCGTGCTTTTGCATCGTTGGGGTTTACTTTACGACGACGTTTGTAAACGGGCAAGAATACAGGTTCGATACCCGATGTGGTTTGTGTCATCATACTGGTGGTACCAGTAGGAGCGATGGTTAAACAAGCAATGTTACGACGGCCGTATTGAACCATATCGTTGTAAAGTTGTTCATCTGCTTCTTTTAGACGCATCATGAATGGGTTGTTTTCTTCGCGTTTAGCATCGAATACTTTAAAGTGACCACGATCTTTTGCCATTTCAACAGACGAACGGTAGCAAGCCAAAGCCAATGTTTTGTGTACCAATTCAGAGAAATCGGTAGCTTCTTTGGTACCGTAGCGTAGGTTCATAGCTGCAATCATATCGCCTTCTGCAGTAATACCCACACCGGTACGACGACCGTTAACGGTTTTGTCTTTAATTTTTAGCCACAATTCGCGTTCGGTAAGTTTGATAGCATCGCTTTCTGGGTCTGAATCGATTTTTGCCAAAATTAAATCGATTTTTTCCATTTCTAGGTCGATGATATCGTCCATGATTTTTTGTGCCAATTTAGCGTGTTCAACAAACAAATCGAAGTTGAATTTTGCTTCGGGGGTAAATGGATTTTCAACGTACGAGTATAGGTTGATAGCCAACAAACGGCAGCTGTCGTATGGACACAATGGAATTTCGCCGCATGGGTTGGTTGATACGGTTTTGTAACCTAAATCAGCGTAGCAGTCGGGCAATGATTCGCGGGTAATGGTATCCCAGAACAATACGCCAGGTTCTGCCGATTTCCATGCATTGTGTACAATTTTTTTCCACAATTGGTTAGCGTTGATTTCTTTGGTGTAGGCAGGAGTATCGCTATCGATAGGATATTTTTGTACATAGTTGGTTTCGTCGATAACGGCTTGCATAAAGTCGTCGTGAATTTTTACCGATACGTTGGCACCTGTTACTTTACCTTGTTCCATTTTAGCATCGATAAAGCTTTCAGAGTCTGGGTGTTTGATAGAAACACTCAACATCAACGCACCACGACGGCCGTCTTGAGCTACCTCGCGAGTAGAGTTAGAGTAGCGTTCCATAAAAGGAACCAAACCGGTAGAAGTTAGCGCCGAGTTTTTAACGGGCGATCCTGAAGGACGGATGTGTGAAAGGTCGTGACCTACACCGCCACGGCGTTTCATAAGTTGTACTTGTTCTTCGTCTACCTTAATAATAGCGCCGTAAGAGTCGGCGTTGCCGTCGCAACCAATAACAAAGCAGTTAGAAAGCGATGCCACTTGGAAATGGTTACCAATACCAGTCATAGGGCTACCTTGTGGTACAATGTATTTGAAGTTGCGGAACAATTCAAATAATTGATCGGCAGTTAGGGCATTGGGATACTTGCTTTCGATACGCGCAATTTCGTTGGCCAAACGATGGTGCATGTCATCGGGCGTTTTTTCGTAAATGGTACCGAAAGAGTCTTTTAGGGCATACTTGTTTACCCATACTTTAGCGGCTAATTCGTCGCCTTTAAAATACTCGGTAGAGGCTTTTAAAGCTTCGTCAAATGTGAATGTGTTTTCCATTGTTATTGGTTTTATTTTTTGGTTTATTTAGTTTCGTATATGACTAAATTTGTTATCTTTGTGTTCCGTTTCTCCTTTTGTAAAAGAGTAGGGGATTCTGCTTACTTTTTTGCAACGCGAAAACAGATGCAATGTTAGACAATATTTTCTATTTTGCAAATTTATTTTCTCATAAAATTTTTGAAAGTTATTAACAATGGGTTGATAATTTGATTGTTAAAATTTCTAAAATATTTTATAATAAGCAGAAAATGAATGCATTATAAAAATTGTATAGGTTAAAAGTTTTCCAAAAGTTAAACAATTGCTCTTAGATAATGTTTCGACAATGCTTCGGCAATCCTTCGACAAGCTCAGGGACCGGCTCAGTAACCGATTAAATCGCATCAACGACGTATTGATGAGTACGAAGTACGAATAATCAACGCATCAACAAAAAAATATGAGAGTATCAATTAGAAAATACAGCACACAACCCATATCAGACGAATTGCTCAACAATTTGCTCGAAAAATCGTTTAAAGCGTCCAATACGGGCAATATGCAGACCTACAGCGTGGTGGTAACCCGTAGCGAAGAAAAGAAAAAAGCCTTGGCACCTTTTCATTTTAATCAACCCATGATATGCGGTGCGCCCGTGGTGCTTACC
>CAJGDW010000068.1 GCA_904502115.1 Paludibacteraceae bacterium
CGCCAACATCTCTTCCATGCTAAGTCCGGTTGCTTTTTTTAGTTGACGAATAATGTACCATATAGCCACCACCATTACCAAGGTAGATGGCAGGGCAATAACAGGGTAACTAATGGCGGTTAATTTGCCCAATTCTTCGTTAAAGGCTTCGGTTCCGGCAGGACTTACCACAATGTATTTGGTAACGCAAAAGTTCAAAATGCTCGATACCAAAAACGATGCGGCTACCATCCAAGTGGCGTTGCGCAACGTCTTTTTTACCTGTGCATCGGTACCGTTGGCTTGCAGGCGTTCTTCAATAAGGGGCAACTTGAGCAATTGCTCGTTGTAAATAATTTTTTCGATAAGGGGATACTTGGTGTATTGCGAAATGAGTACCGCCAAACCAATTAGCAAGGGTATTGCAGCTTCTTTTACCGCTAACCATTTAGTAGGTATTTCTAAAATGCCAATAATGCCGGTAAGCAAAATGCTTACAAAACCAAGAATGGCTATAAAGCCCACTTTCTTTTGCACAATGAGTTCGTAAAGGCTCAAGCCAATGGGAAAAGCAAGGGCAATGAGAAAACCAGGTATCACGCCCAAATATTCGGGTGTGCTAAATTTGGAAAGGATAACAGCGGGTATCACAATGCTAATCAATATGTTTAGCAAGGGGTTCTCTTTTTTCTGTTTGTTCATTAGTGTCGTTTAGGTGTTAAGTCGTTTAGTCGATTAGTCGATTCGTCCGAGCGCAGCGAGTACTTCTCCTGCCATTGTTGAAGCTGATGGGCAATTTTTTCTTGCAGCTGCCTATAAGCTTCGCTTTGGGTATTAAAGGGCTTGTGGCTTCTCATTTGTTCAATTTTCAGCCAATCGGCGCAGGCTTGTTGGGTAGCCGGGCTAAAAAAGGTTTCGGCAAAACGTTGCCAAATGTACTGCACGGCCATATCGGATGGGTGCATCATGTCATCAGCATAAAAACGATAGTCGCGCAACTCGTCCATCATAATTTCGTACGATGGAAAATAAGTAACGTTGCTGTGTTGTGCTTCCAATTGCTCGCAAGCAAGCAGCAACAAGGCTTTGCTGAGGGCGTTTTGGTGCGCTCCGTCTTTCCAATGCCTAATGGGGCTGACGGTTACTATGATTTGTTTGTCTGCTGCCTGAAGGCAAATATCGTTTAGGCAAGCAACAATTTGTTCTAACGATAGCCTGCTGCGCTCAAATTGTGTGGCGGGTAGGCGATGGCAATTGCCAGCCACCTTGCCCGTTTCTTTCCAGGTATAACACCAGGCGGTTCCTAGGGTTAGCACCAGCACTTGGCTGTTTTGCCATGCTTGGTGTCCTGCGGCTATGGCCTGGTTCATTTGTTGGAGCGCAGTGGCTTTATCGGTGTGCGAAAAATCGCTATGAAAATCGATGTGGTGCCAACGCTCGTTGTGGTAAAATAGTTCGTCTTCTTGCAAGGGTGTACCTTTTTGCAGGTATTGGAGGCCTTGTGCAATGGATTGTGGGTTGTACAATGCTCCAAAGGGGTAGCAGGTGGTGAAACCGGCTTGCTGCATTTTTTGGGCGATGTTGGCGGCGAAGCACGAACCCATGCACAACACACCATTGTGGTGGGTTATGGCTGTTGATGATTTCGGTATGTTTACGATGCTTCTAAATTGCATGTCGTTTGTCGTTTGTCGCTTGTTGCAAACTTCTAACTCCTAACTCCTAACTCCTAACTACTCGCTCCGCTCATGATTTTATTCCCTACGGTCATCAGTACGTGCTCCCGCTCGGCATAATCAAATAAATTTGCTTCTGCTCTCGCTTACTCGCAAAATTCCTAACTCCTAACTCCTAACTCCTAACTTATTCAAACAACTGCAATAGTTCGGTTAGTTTGGGCGTTAGGATGATTTCGGTACGGCGATTCTTTTGACGCGCCTCTTTGGTGTTTGCCGTATCGATGGGGTTGAACTCGCCACGACCCGCTGCCATTACGCGCGATGCTTCCAAATCTTTGTTTTCCAACAAAATACGTACAATGGCTGTAGCACGTTTTACGCTTAAATCCCAGTTGTCGATGATGTTGCCGTTACCACCGTAGGGAACGTTGTCGGTGTGGCCTTCTACCAATACGTCAATGTCTTTGTTGGCGGCTAGCACGGTAGATAGCTGTTGAATGGCTTTTTTACCGCGTGCATCTACGTTCCATTTACCCGATTGGAACAGCAATTTTTCGTCGAGCGATACATAAATGCGTCCGTTTCTGGATTCAATTTGCAACCCATCGCCTTCGTAACCCACCAAGGCATTTTGAATTTTATTCTTGATGTCTTGCATTTTGGCGGCTTGTTGCTCAATTAGGGCAGTAAGTTCGGTGATTTTAGCGTTTTGCAATTCCAATTGGTTTTGTTTGTCTTGCAATGCTCTTTCTGCTTTGAACAAGGCATCTTCGCGTTGCATCAGCTCGCTTTGAAGCGACTGAATTTCGCTCAACATGGCTTGAATCTCTTCTTTGCTTTTGGTCGATTTTAGTTTGTCAAGCAATTCCTTATTGTGCGCTTGCATGGCGTTGCAGTCTTCTTGTACGCGTTGCAGTTCTTTAGACAATTCGTTCACCTCGTTGGTTTGTTGCGAGGCTTTGGTTTTTAGCTGTTCAATCAGTTCCGATAGTTCTTTGTTTTTATCTTTTTCGGCCGATAAGGCTTCGCCACAAAGGCGTGCCTCGTCGTAGTAACGGGCTTCGCTTTCTTTGGCCTCGTCGTATTTGGCTTTGGTTACACAAGCAGTCGATAATAGGGTAAGGCTGGCTAAAAATAGGTATTTTTTCATGTGTTTTTTTATGTATGTAAATTAAACATACAAATATAGCGAAATGCCACACAAATAGCAATTAAAAAAATATAAAAAATAGTTTAGTTGTTTAGTCGTATTTTATATTGACGAATCGACGAATCGACTAATCGGTGAATCGAATTTTAAAAAAAAAAATATCTCTCCTTTCTCCTTTCTCAAATCTCCACTTTATTTATTATCTTTGCCGTAAATATGGAAACAAAATATCCACTACTAAATACCATCGAATATCCAGCAGACTTGCGCAAGCTAGAAAAATCGCAGCTTAAGCAGGTTTGTGCGGAATTGCGTGGATACATTATCGAACAATTGGCCAACAATCCGGGTCACTTTGCCTCTAGTTTGGGGGTAGTAGAACTAACGGTGGCACTTCATTACGTGTTCGATACGCCCAACGACCGCATCATTTGGGACGTAGGCCATCAGGCTTACGGCCATAAAATATTAACCG
The DNA here is from genome assembly GCA_904502115.1 of Paludibacteraceae bacterium. Classification (GTDB taxonomy): domain Bacteria; phylum Bacteroidota; class Bacteroidia; order Bacteroidales; family Paludibacteraceae; genus Enterocola. The sequence continues at coordinate 3,284 of CAJGDW010000068.1, forward strand.
GACGCAGAACCCAATTCAAAACCAATCGTAAGTTTAAAGGGTTGAGCGGATTCCCTAATCCCAAAGAGAGTAGCTACGATGCCTTTGTAGCAGGTCATGCTTCTAACTCTATATCGGCTGCATTGGGCATGTCGGTAGGGGCACGTAAATTGGAATCGGATAGCAAAGTGATTGCTGTTATTGGCGATGGTTCTATGACAGGTGGTTTGGCTTTTGAAGGGTTGAACAATGCGTGCGTAAATCCCAATAACATGTTGATTATTTTAAACGATAACAACATGGCAATTGACAAGCCTGTGGGTGGTTTGAGCGAGTATTTAACCAACATTACCACCTCGTCGTGGTACAACAGATGGCGCTTTAAAACCTATCATTTCTTGCGCAAAATAGGGTTGATGAACGATAAAAAACGCAACCGTTTTTTGCGTACAGCTAACTCCATTAAAAATGCTGTATCGGGCACACATAACATCTTTGAAGGGCTGAATATTCGCTATTTTGGCCAGGTAGACGGGCACGATGTGTTGCAATTGGTAAAAGTATTGAATGATATTAAAAACTTTGACGGCCCCCGTGTTTTGCACATCAAAACCATTAAAGGAAAAGGTTTTGAACCTGCCGAAAACGAAGCTACTATTTGGCACGCCCCGGGTAAGTTTAACCCCGAAACAGGCGAACGTTTTGTATCGGAAACCGATGCTGCTTTGTACCAAGATGTATTTGGCAAAACCTTGCTAGAACTAGCCGAACAAAACGACAAAATAGTGGGCATTACCCCTGCTATGCCAACAGGTTGCTCCATGAACATTATGATGGACAAAATGCCCGACAGGGTGTTTGATGTGGGCATTGCCGAAGCACATGCCGTTACTTTCTCGGCTGGTTTGGTCAAAGCGGGCTTAATGCCAGTTTGCAACATCTACTCATCGTTTATGCAACGTGCCTACGACCAAATTATTCACGATGTAGCGCTTCAAAACCTAGATATGGTGCTTTGCTTGGACAGAGCCGGGCTTGTGGGTGCAGATGGTCCTACCCATCATGGTGCGTTCGATTTGGCTTACTTGCGTTGCATTCCAAACTTAACCATAGCATCGCCCCTTAACGAAACCGAATTGCGCAACATGCTATATACCGCACAACTTCCTAAAAAAGGTACGTTTGTGATTCGTTATCCTCGTGGATGTGGCGAGGGCGCGCCTTGGCAAAATCATCCCTTTGAAGAAATTCCTATAGGCAAAGGTGTTTGCCTGCAAGAGGGTACCGATGTGGCCGTTCTTGCCCTTGGCCCTATAGGAAACGAGGCGCTGAGAGCAGTCAACAGTCAGTGCAAGCCGAGCGCAGAAACAAGTTCACTTGATTATGCCGAGGCGCAGCCGGACTTCATGAGCGAAGCGAATAAAGTCAAAAGTCAAAAGTCGAAAGTCGGAATCTATAATATGCGCTTTGTTAAGCCATTGGACGAAGATTGTTTACACCACATTTGTAAAACCTACAAACGCATTATAACCCTCGAAGACGGTGTGTTGCAAGGCGGTTTTGGATCGGCCGTATTGGAATTCATGGCCGACAACGGCTACAACCTTCCTGTTAAGCGCATTGGTATTCCCAATCAATTTGTAGAACACGGCAGCCCCGCCGAACTATATCACATGCTAGGCATGGATGCCGAAGGCATCGCCAAAGCAATAGAAGGGTAAGAAAATCCTATCGTTTAAAATTATTTATGCTCCTTGAACGTGATGTTCTTGGAGCATGTTTTTTGTGGCTGGTTTCGGCCAAAAAAAACTACACTTTTCTTAAAATAAAGGTGGTTTGCCTTGTTTAGATTTGTGTAAACTATGTGGGTGTATATTTTGTTATATGGAATATTATTTTGTAATTTGGAATATTTGCAATTTGTTGTATCTTTGCAAAAGAATTTATTACATACATCTTTATGCGCATTTTTACAGAGAAAACACTAAAAGAATATATAGAAGAACATCCGTCTTGTAGGACCGCGTTGCAAGATTGGGTAGAAAAAGTAAAGAAGGCGGAATGGCATACCTTTTCGGATATAAAATCTACATTTAACTCTGTAGATGCAGTAGGGAATGGTAGATATGTTTTTAATATAAAAGGGAACGATTATCGTTTAATTGCCATTATAAGATTTACTCCTCAGTTTGTGTATATCCGATTTATTGGAACGCACGCAGAATACGATAAAATTTCAGACATACAAAATATATAACCATGGCAAAGATAGAAAATCAACAACAATACGATTGGGCAGTAGAGCGTGTAGAAGAATTACTACACGTGGTAAATGAAGATACGCCAGAATATAGTCCGCAATGCATTGAACTCAATTTGCTATCTAATTTAGTGGCCGATTATTCCGAAGAACATTTTGCCATTGGAAAGCCTACCTTAATTGAGGTTATTCAATTGCGATTGTACGAAATGGGGCTGAACCAAAAAGCATTGGCAGAAATGTTGGGGGTTAGCCAATCGCGCATAAGCGAATATTTGAGCGGAAAATCTGAACCAACGCTTTCTATTGCACGTAAAATAAGCAAACTGCTAAACATTGACCCAGCTATTGTTTTGGGCGTATAAAGTACCTAAGTTCTGTTATTACAATGAAATTTTATTTACAACTTGTTTGTTTTGCAATGGCAGCGGTGTTGCTGTCGTGTACAGGCGATGTGCCTGCATCAGAGCCTGATTTTCCATTTGATGTGTATTTGGTGATGTACAATGCCAATAATGGGGTGGGTAGCATGGAGGCCGATGATGTAAAACCAGGACAATCTACAGTGGTAGCAGAAAACCAATTTGTAAGAGATGGATACGATTTTGTGTCGTGGAATACCAAGGCCGATGGCAGTGGCGATGCGTACTATCCTGGCGATAAGCTGACACCTAACAATCATATGTATTTGTATGCGCAATGGACTTTATCGCCTGCTTCTAGCATGCACGAGGGGCATTTTTATGTAGATTTGGGTTTGCCCAGTGGTACCCTTTGGGCGGCTAATAATATAGGGGCAGAGCATCCCGAACAGGTGGGTAATTTGTATACCTTTGATGCAACTATTGCAGCGCAAGAGTGGGGTGGAAAATGGCGCATGCCCAGTCAAGAAGAGGTAGATGAATTGCTCAATGCCGAACTGTGCGAGTGGACTTTAACCATGCAAAATGGGGTAAAAGGCTATATCGTTACTAGCAAACAAAATGGAAATGCCTTATTTTTGCCTCACACTGGCTATAAGCAAGGCGATGTGTATGTAAATACCGATTTTTGTGGGTTGTATTGGACGCAAACATCGTTGGTGAGTGATGATTTGCGCGCTTTTTGCCTACGATTTAACGAGGATATAAGGGAGTCGTTCTTGAATTTTGCTGCGTATGGGTTTGCTGTACGTCCCGTCTGGAACGAGATAGGAGTTGAATAAAAAGTGTACGTTTTTTTACAAATATGCGTTGTACATTTTTTCTTGTTCGATGGTAGTGGTGGGACCATGACCAGGATAAACCACGGTAGCATCGGGTAGGGTCATCACTTTTTTGGTAAGGGCAGTTACCAATGTGGCGTAGTCGCCACCGGGTAAGTCGGTACGGCCAATGCTCATCTTAAACAAGCTATCGCCCGAGAATAAAACGCCTTGCGCTGCGTTGTAAAGCACAATACCGCCTTTGCTGTGACCAGGAATGTGCAATACTTCAAATTTTTCGTTGCCCACCGTTAGTACATCTCCTTCGGCTAAATATCCGCCAAGGGGTTGCGCCTCTTCGTCAAAAGGAACGCCAAAAGCGGCTGCATGAGCTCGCATAAAGCGAAGCAGGTTTTCGTCGTCGGCATGTGCCATGGGCTTTACGCCAAAAGTTTCTGCCAAAAAACCGTTGCCAAAACAGTGGTCTAGGTGCAAGTGGGTGTTTACCACGTAAACCAGTTCTAAACCATTGGTTTGAATGTACGATGCAAGGGCCTGTTTTTCTTCGTCAAAAAGGCATCCTGCATCTACTATCATGCATTGTTTGGTGGTGTCGTCAATCACCAAATAGGTGTTTTCTTGCAGTGGGTTAAATACAAAGGTTTTTATTATCATGGTGATTCGGTGATGCGATTAGTATTCAAAGCTTCGCTTTTCATGATTTCAGGCTTCGCCTTGGCATAACCAAGCAAGCTTGCTTCTGCGCTCGGCTTGCGCTGAAATTCGATTAGTCGATTCACCGATTAGTCCGAGCGAAGCGAGTTTTACGAGCGCAGCGGAAGATACACCGCGTTTTTAGTTTTAAAATATTCTTCGGTAAAGAACTCGCTGAGGTTGTACAGCGTTACCAATTTTTTGTAAGGTTGCAATTCGGCTTGCATATCGCCGCCTTTTAGGCAGATAAGGCCGTTAGGTAGAGCGTTTTTATCGGTTTTGGAAATGTTTTTCTTGCAAACTTTTACCAAATCGGTTAGCGACATGGCAGCACGGCTAACGGCAAAGTCGTAAAGACCTTTTTCGTTCTCCATTCTATCGTTTACAAAACGCACATTTTTTAGACCAATGGCACTTGCAATTTCGCTGGCCACTTTTATTTTTTTACCCACCGAATCGAGTAGAGTAAACTCGCAATTGGGAAACAAAATAGCCAATGGAATACCCGGAAAACCTCCCCCTGTGCCTATGTCAATAATTTTACTACCATCGGCAAAAGGCAAAACTTTGGCAACCGCCAATGAGTGCAGCACGTGGTGCAAGTTTACGTTATCAATATCTTTGCGCGATATAACATTTATTTTGCTGTTCCAATCGGTATACAACGCTTTGAGCATCGAAAATTGTCTTTCTTGCTCATCGGTCAATTTAAAATATTTCTTGATGTTTTCCATACTGCAAATGTAGTATCAAATCTGCAATCGTCAAAAACTTTTAAGTATATTTGCAGCCTAAAAAACATGTAGTTATGAAAAAAATCTTTCTTCTTTTAACCGCC
>CAJGDW010000069.1 GCA_904502115.1 Paludibacteraceae bacterium
CTGCAGCAGGCGAGGTGAATTTTACCCTACTAAAAGACGTGGGCGATATTGTTCCCAACTGCATTGTAGAGAAAGAACTCATCTTCCAAGCCCTGGACTTCTACCGAGATAGCGTGGGAATTTAGTTAGGAGTTAGGAGTTAGGAGTTAGAAATTAGGAGTTATAGGATTACGAACAAAAAAATGCATCCCGCATGGGATGCTTTTTGTTTACCGTTACCGAAGGTAACAAGCGCCCTTCTGGGCGCCGTGCCGAAAGGCACGTAATAAAAAAAATGGATAGGACTACAAACAAAAAAGAGCATTCCGCAAAGGATGCTTTTTGTTTACCGTTACCGAAGGTAACAAGCGCCCTTCTGGGCGCCGTGCCGAAAGGCACGTAATAAAAAAAATGGATAGGACTACAAACAAAAAAGAGCATTCCGCAAGGAATGCTTTTTGTTTGTAGTCCCGCCGGGAATCGAACCCGGATCTAAAGTTTAGGAAACTCGTATTCTATCCATTGAACTACAGGACCTCGCTTAAAGGAATGCAAATTTACGATTTTACCTCCATACTCGCAATAGCTCTGATAGCAGATTCGTACAGCGAATACCAACGATGCCACCTTCCTGAATCCGACAATACATCGTTGTGATAAATGCAGACAAACTCTCCTTTTACCTGGCGCACTTCGTTAGCCATTTGCATCATAGCTGCATAAATTTCTTCGCGCGTGTATTTTAGGCTACGCAACACATCGTCGCAAAAAGCAATGGGGTGAATGGTGAGTTTATAGTAATCTTCTTTTTCTAAATCGTAATAACGATACGGCGTACAAGTACTGGCTCTAAAACCAATCATACTTAGATAAGCCATGCTGTAATCGTCTTTAAACGATGCTTTTAGCAGATTTCTATACGAAACGGATGTCTTAAATCGCAAACGATAAAAACAGTTCATCGTCACCTGCGATTTGGTAATCTTGTACAACTTTTTACGCTCTGACATCAACTTAGAAACATTGATGGCTGCATTTTGACCGCTGTGTAACTCGAACAAATAATTATGCATCAGCAACTTGCGATACGTCATTTGAGTGGCATAAATAGGGCGTTCCAACCACGAATCGTACGCCACTCGCAAAAAGAAAATAGGGGTTAAGTTGTTTCGGTTGTGCAGTTGCAACAACGAAGAAAAATTACAAAACGGATCTTCTGATATGCGAAAAATCGACTTTGCCTGCGTTTTTATGGCGTTCCACCTTCCCTTTACTAAATTGCGAAAGAACTGATGTGTATTATAAACAAAGGATCTATTTTGGTACTTAAATAGTCTATCGATGGCAATAATAGGTCTGAACAAGAAACGACGTTGGTTATTCTCGGTGTAGCAAGCAAAATGTGATTTCAACTCACCCTCGAACATCGCCACCCATTTATCCACCAAAGGTTCTTGCAAGAAACCTTGTTGATAAGCCAAACTAGATTGTGCTTTAAATCTGCCAAAAGAATCCAACTCTTCGGGCGTTGCTACCCATTCTTCGTAACGAGATATCAAATAAAAGATGGCCGAGAAAATATCGAACGGCATATTACCGCCTTGCACAGTAAAAAAAGTTTTTAAACCGTTCCACTCGCTCATCTCAATTGCTTGTTTCTTTATTCCTTTTTTAAAGAGCAAACCATTGGGATAAATTTGATACACTCCTTTGGGGCAAGCCTCCGAAGTATAGGCTACCACTACGTGTTGCTTGGCATCGGGCAAAGCCTCCAAGGCGTTTACCCATTCTATTTTTTTGCCTAGCATGTTGCTAAACACGTGCGTACATACATACTGAACACGAGGAGTCAACTTTTCAGTATAAAAATATATCATACATCTAATGTGTTTTCGTCCGAAAAACTATAATAATTATTACCTGCTATAATAATATGGTCTATTACCTTTATTTCTAATAGTCTGGCTGCGTCTATAATGGTACGCGTTAGCGATTTATCTGCACTACTGGGCACGCAATTCCCAGAGGGATGATTGTGACAAAGCACCATGGCCGATGCCAAATGCAACACCGCTTGTTTTAGAATCAAACGGCAATCGACAGGGGTTTGATGCACACCACCCAATCCCACCTTAAACTTGGTAATGGGCTTATTGGATCGATTGAGCAACAAAACCCAAAACTCTTCGTGCGTAATGGCCGACAACATAGGGCTGAACACCGCGGCGGCTTGTGCACTGGATCGGATGGATTCTTGCTCTGCGGGTTGTTCGTTGCTGTACCGTCTTCCCAACTCCAATGCAGCTGCAATGGTAATGGCTTTGGCGCTACCTATTCCCGATACCATGGCCGAAAGTTCTTTGACATCCTTTCTACCCAACGTCATTAAGCGATTATCGCACAACTGCAACAATCGTTTGGACAAATCCAAAGCAGTGGCATTTCTGGTGCCTGTTGCTATCAAAATAGCCAACAACTCTGCATCCGATAAGGCTTGAGAGCCTTTTGACAACATTTTTTCGCGCGGACGGTCGTCTGCCGACCAATAGCGAATACCGCGCATTGCGTTTTCTTCGTTCATACAGTAAGATATTAGATGGAAATAGTTTCACTACTTTTATTGAAAGTGTGAAGATACTGTTTTTTTGACAAACAGCATAAAAAAAACCTCTCTTTTTGGAAGAGAGGTTAAATCTTAATGGTTATTTACTTAGGCCAATTTGTTAACGTGAAGAGCCAATTTTGATTTCAAGTTGTTGGCTTTGTTTTTGTGAATCACGTTTTTCTTAGCTAGTTTGTCTAGCATAGCCGATACTACAGGTAGTAAAGCGGCGGCCTCTTCTTTTTGGTGCATCGCGCGCAATTTGCGAACTGCGTTGCGAGCCGTCTTGGCATAATACTTATTATGCAAACGACGTTTTTCAGTTTGTCTGATTCTCTTTTCAGACGATTTGTGGTTTGCCATTTTATGTTCTTTTTTAAATTTTGTAGCCCATAGCGGAATCGAACCGCTCTTTCAAGAATGAAAATCTTGCGTCCTAACCGATAGACGAATGGGCCATTATCGTTTTGGGATTGCAAATGTATGAACTATTTTTGAAACCACCAAATTTTTCTTACTTTTTTTTCACTTTTTCTAGAAAAAAGTGCAAAATGGCAAAAACAACATAGAAAAGAGCCCTAGTGCATAACCTGCAATTAGTTGGCCAGGTGTGTGTGCTTTTAATTCTAATCGTGACCACGTCACCCATCCAGAGCACAAAGATAATACAATTATTAGAAACAACGGCATTTTATAGAAAAAAAAACTCAAAAAAATAACAGCACCCATCAATCCACCCATTCCTGTGGCATGTGCACTGATTTTCCAAAAGTAATTTACTACATAAACAACCGATAAAGCAAAGAATGCACCCACCCATAAATACATATAATACAACTCTACTCCAAAATAAAAGCAAAGAAAGGCCACTACCGCGTATGCTGACAGCGTAAACAAGTATGCCCACTTACGTTCATGCCTATCCGATGCCTGCGAAGTGGTAATTACTCCCGTCATTCGTAGCAAAAGATACCACATCAAAGGAGCAATCACAGCAATTAAAAAAGAAATGCCTAAAATAACACTTTTAAGCACGGGAGAGTAATCGTAAAAAAACGAACTTACCCCTATCAGCCCTATTCCGTATGCCGGAACCAATATAGGCTGAAAGAGGTAAGTTGGTATAAGTGCAAGAATACGACGCATATCTTATGCAATCAATTCTAGAGTATCCGAAGCAATCATAAATTCTTCGTCGGTGGGAACTACTACCACTTTTACTTTAGAAGTAGGTTTGGTAATAACAATTTCTTCGCCTTTGGTATCGTTGGCCACTTCGTCCAACTCAACACCCATGTAAGCTAATTCGTTGCAAATTTGAGCACGTAAACCAATTTGGTTTTCGCCAACACCACCGGTAAAGACAATCACATCTACACCGCCCAATGCTGCGGTATAAGCGCCAATGTATTTTTTGATACGATAGGCATACATCGACATTGCCAAAACAGCTTTGGGTTCGCCTGCTTTATCGGCAGCTTCGATATCGCGCATATCCGAAGACAAGCCCGAAACACCGGCTACACCACCTTTTTTATTTAGGTAGTTAGAAATGCCTTTGGCATCCAAACCTTCTTTTTCCATTAAATAGGTAACCGCACCGGCATCAATATCGCCGCAGCGAGTTCCCATTAACAAACCTTCCAAAGGAGTAAAGCCCATCGAAGTATCGATTGATTTGCCATCCTTAATAGCGGTAATTGAACCACCATTACCTACGTGACAGGTAATAATTTTGGTTCCTTCTGCTTGAATGCCCAAGAACTCGCATACACGAGCCGATACATAACGATGGCTGGTACCATGGAAACCATAGCGACGAACACCGTATTTTTCGTACGCTTCGTATGGAATACCGTACATATACGCCGAAGCTGGCATGGTTTGATGGAAAGCGGTATCAAAAACAGCTACTTGTGGAATGTTTGGCAAAATAGCAGAGATGGTTTCAATACCCAACAAGTTAGCAGGGTTATGAAGAGGAGCCATATCGCTGCATTGTTTAATAGCATCAATTACCTCGTCGTTGATCAAGACACTGGCATTGAATTTTTCGCCACCATGCACCACGCGATGACCCACTGCACCAATATCTTGCAATGAAGAAATAGCGCCGTACTGTTCGCTGGTAAGAATAGACAAAATCAACTCAATAGCGGTTTGGTGTTCGGGAATTTCTTTTTCTACCACCACTTTTTCGCCACCAGGCAAGGTAAATTTAATAAACGCACCCTCCAAACCTACTTTTTCTACACCACCTTGTGCTATCACAGATTTTTGTTCCATGTCAAACAATTTGTATTTGACAGACGAACTACCACAGTTTAATACTAAAATTTTCATAATTAATGACGTGCTTGATCGGAGGTAATTACCACCATTTTAACTATATCTTCTACACTGCAACCGCGCGACAAATCGTTTACAGGAGCAGCCATACCTTGCAAGATAGGACCTAATGCCACTGCACCCGACATGCGTTGGGTTAATTTATAGCCAATGTTACCTGCATCCAAGTTGGGGAACACCAATACGTTGGCAGTACCACGCAAAGGGCTGGTAGGCGCTTTTTGAGCGGCAACCTTAGGAACAATAGCAGCATCCAACTGCAATTCACCATCAATTACCAATTCAGGATCCAATTCGTGTGCCAAACGAGTAGCCTCAATCATCTTATCGGCCGATTCATTTTTAGCACTGCCATGGGTAGAGAAACTTAACATCGCTACACGAGGCATCATTCCTGCCAAACCTTTGGCGGTAGCAGCACTTACAATAGCAATTTCTGCCAATTGTTTAGCATCTGGATTAGGAGTAACCGCACAGTCGGCAAACAACAACATACCGTCGTCGCCATAGTGAGTAGGAGTTATCATCAAGAAAGCACCCGAAACAACGCTGATGCCTTTTTTCATCTTGATAATTTGCAAAGCAGGACGCAATACATTGCTGGTAGCATTTTGTGCTCCGGCAACTTCGCCATCGGCATCGCCGTTTTTAACCATCAGGGCAGCCAAATACAAAGGATCATCTACCTTTTTATTGGCTTCTTCTATGGTCATCCCTTTATTTTTGCGCAATTCGTACAACAATTCTACGTACACTTCACGTTTTGGGTCGGTTGCAGGGTCAAATATAGTGGCCTTTTCAATGTTTTCCAATCCCCACTCGTTGGCCTGCGCCAACAAAGCTTCGCGCGATCCAATCAATACCACTTCTGCTAATCCGTCGCGTAATACAATATCGGCGGCACGCATCGTTCTTTCTTCGAACGATTCGGGCAATACAATGCGTTTTTTGTTCGCTTTTGCCCTGGCAAATAACTTTTCTAAGATATCCATATATCGTATATTTAATGTTGCTTGTCTCTGGTCGATTGTCACTTGTAGCTTACAAGTAACGAGCGACAACTCACTTTGCGAGTCTGACTACAAAATTAACGATTATAAATGAGAATAAGGACAGATTATTCTATTTTATTTCGCGGATGATACATTAAAATGGTTTCCCGCAAATACTGAGCACCAATATGCGTATAGATTTCGGTAGTTTGTATGCTGCTATGCCCCAACATTTCTTGAATAACCCGCAAATTGGCACCACCCTCTAGCAAATGGGTAGCGAAGGAATGCCGCAAAGTATGCGGACTAATTAAGGTTTTAATGCCTGCTTGCAAGGCACATTGTTTAATGATGGTAAAAAACATTTGGCGCGTTAGCATGCCGCCACGTCGGTTCAAAAACAACACATCGGCACTTTCTTTTTTAATAACAGGAAGGGCATTTCTATCAATCAAATACAAACGAATATCGTTAAGGGCAGTTTCTGATATAGGAATAAGGCGTTGCTTGCTACCCTTCCCTTCTACTTTTATAAAACCCTCGTCGGCATAAATGTCCGATATTTTGAGCCCAACCAGTTCCGACACCCGCAAACCGCAACTATACGCCACTTCTATCATGGCCCTGTTGCGTGCGCCTTCTGCCTTGCTCATATCGATGGTTTGTTTCAAGGCATCAATTTCATCGACCGATAAAACCGATGGCAATTGCCTGCCCAGTTTGGGCATTTCCAATAAGGTAGTAGGATTTACATCAATAATTGACTCGCGCAGCAAATAACCATAAAACGACTTGATGCCCGACATCATACGTGCTTGCGATCGGGCCTGAATGCCCAATTCTGCCATGGTTAAAAAGAAAGCTTGCAACTGCTCGTACGTAGCCTGCTGATACGACACGCCTTGCTCTTGCAAGTAATCCAACAACTTGGACACATCGGCTAAATAGGCCTCAATGGTATTGGCCGACAAAGACCTTTCTAGCAACAAATAAGCATGGTATCGTTTTAATTCAGCATCCATTTACTGCAAAGCCTTTTGCTGATTGGACACCGGATTGGCATACATCTGATACATTTTGTTGCGCAAGAATGCATCGTCGCGATTGGGAAGATCAATTTTTTGTAGTTGTTTTTCGATATATGCCAAGAAGGTTTGCTTGTCTTCTTCGGAATATTTATCGGCAAATTCTTGATTACCCGATAATAAATCGGCAGCCACATAGTTATTGGGATACAATAAGTAGTTGGCATGAATCAATTTATCGATAGCAGCGGCTGCCACATCGGCTTGCATCGCACGTGGCACATCGTTCCACTCATCGGGCACTTGCAATACTTCGGACACCACAAACGAAATGCGGCCTTTATACCCCATGATACCGGTTTGCATGTTCAACAAATCGTCGGCAGGTTGCTTTTTGTAGTTTGCATCGTCGCGTTTTTGCTGGTATTCTTTGGCTTTTAAGTAATCGCAAGGATCGTATTCGTAGTTGATAGCAACAGGGGTAATGTTTAAAGCACGTAATTTTTCTACAAACGTACCTTCGCCGCTCATGTTCAACATTTTAATGATAGCTGGAGCGGTAACATCGTTGGAATCTTTGGCCCTGCCCTCGCGTTGCGCAATCCAGATGGATTCTTTCACTTGGGTAAGCACATAACGCATGTAGGCCGACATTTGTTTGGAAATCAGCAATTGCTCGCGCACGCCGCCATCGCGACGCACCACAAAACTTTTATTTAAGCGAACCGCCCATTCTATCCAAGGCTTGATAAGCAAGTTATTGCCAATGCCAATTTGTGTAGTCTGAAAACCATTGGCAAACAACATGGCATTCAAAAAAGCCGAATCCAACACAATGTCACGGTGATTGGTCATAAACAAATAAGCAGCCGACTTATCTAGTTTTTCTGCGCCAAACAACTGAACACCAGCAGTAGTTTTGGCCATTAACGCTTTTAACAGGCCAATAATAAAGGTAGATTGGAAATCATAAACGGTTTGCATAGTAGGTGCCGCTTGCTGCATCTTTTGCATCAGTTCGGGGCCTAACAACATTCCCAAAACTTGCTGAACCGTTGGTTCTGCTAACAGTTTAGGCAAATACACGGCCACTTCCGAATCGTCAAAACACCTAATATCGTTAAATTCTGCTGGATACTTCATATTTTATGCATCTTGGTTTGTATGTTAACAAAGATACGTAAAATAAATGAGAAATAGGATATTTGTTTTTGAATAATCGTTTAGTCGACTTGCGACCTTTGACCTTCGACTAGCGACTGCTAGA
>CAJGDW010000070.1 GCA_904502115.1 Paludibacteraceae bacterium
ATCTGCGCAGACGTCGATGCCTTGTTCTGCAATAATGTCAGGGTCTAAATCTCCACAATAGTCGTTAGTATACAATGTGAATTCAGTGCATCCAAGTTCAATGAGTTTGTTTTTAATTTCATTGCATAATTCTTTTACTTCTTCATTCATAATCTTATTTTTTTAAAAAATTACCTACTCTCTATAAGGATTTTCGGCATCTTCCTATTTAAAGTGGTACCAACAAAGAATAAGAAACTACTTTTTGCAGTACCAACAATTACAAAACTAACCTTTACCCTAATGCGTGTCAAGGTCCTTTTTAGTCCTTATTTTGGTAGAGTTGAATATGGTAACGGGGTAGAGATAATTTTTTTATAAACTTGCCGAATTGGCAAGAATATGTATATTTGTGATAGGATTATAATATACTATGTTTTCAGAGTCGTCGTCTTCTGCTTTTATACAGTCGGGGCCTATTTCTAATAAATGGTCCGAAATAACCCTTTTGCAAGTGCGATCGCGCAATGCGCTTTATACGGGAATTAGGCATGGTAGAAAGTTTCTTATCAAAGCCATAAAACCCGTGTATGGGGATGCTGTGACTAGTCCATATGCTACGCAAAGCAAGGTGTTGCACGAAAAGGAATTTCGTTTGGGCATACTTTTAAATCATCCCCACATTATGAGTACCTACTCGTTAGAAGAAGTGGAAGATTTAGGATTATGTATTGTGGCAGAATGGATAGAGGGTGTTACGTTGGGAAAATGGTTGTTGACCAAACCCTCGTTAGCTGCACGTCGTCGCGTACTGATGCAGATTTTAGATGCGCTAGCATACATTCATAGTTTGCAATTGGTGCACCACGATATTAAATTAGATAATATCATGATTACCACCAATGGTAGTAATGTAAAACTAATTGATTTTGGCCTTTCTAATACCGACGATACCGTACTTACCGAAAGCAACGATGTAAGAAAAGACATTGTGGGTGTAGGTAAACTCATGGGGCGTATGTTTCCGCATAGCTATCCACTCATTAAGCGTCGCTGTATGCAAGGGGCGTATGCGCACATTGGTGCGTTGGGTAAGGCTATTTTGCGTCGTAGTCAAATAGTAAAGAGGCTTTATGCGTTGCTATTAGTAGTGCTGGTTTTGTTGTGCGCTGCCTTAATAAACGACCGTGTTAAGGAGAAAGTAAAAAAACAAGAAATGCTAGAGTATGTCAAAAACCAGGTGGATATAGATATCAGTAAAATGTATGCTCTAGTAGAGAGTAAAAAGACATACATAGATGCCTTTCAAGCGATTGGCGAAATAAATATTCTATCTAAACGCGATTCGCTTGTAAATTTGTATGCCGACGATCCTGCTTCTGCCATTTTTGTAGGTTCTTTTTGGGATCAATATTTTACACCTAAGTACAATACATTGCTAGAAGAGGTCTCTACCAACCGTACCAAGTGGCCGAATCCCACGTATTGATTCGATTATAAAAAATGGCTGCACCTTGGGGTAGGTGCAGCCGATGACTTAATTATTTTATGTTAGCGTTAAGGGCGTTGATGGCTTTTATTGCTTTGTTTCTTAACTCCTCTGTGGTTGCTTTGGGGTTCACTTCAAGACCTAACTCGGCACAGAGTTCGCGAAGTACAGGAGCCGATTTTGGGCAGCGCTCACCATTTTTATAGACTTCTGTTTTATTATCTTCGGTGCGTGCCACACGCCAAATTCCATAAGTTACACTTTTACCTTTTGATTTCTTAGGTGCAGAATCAAATGCTTTTAGGTTGGTTACTGCAGAAAGTGCCATGGTAGATTCTACTATATCGCCAAGCATCTCATCATTGTTAATAATCTTTGCTATTTTATTCAGCAAACTAGACACTTGGAATACACGGTTGCTGGTATGTGTTTCTTTTTGAGACATACGGAAAAGAATTTTTTCCCATTCTTCGTCAAACTCTTCTGTTGCATTCAAACTGTCTTGTTCTTCTTCAGTTAGTTTACGCAATTTAAGTTTAGCGGCAATATTCTCATTCCATTGTTTAAAATCTGGTTCTTCAGATAGCTGATTGTAAATATATGGATAGGCAATCTGCATACATACAAATGCAAAGTTCAGCAGTTTATTGTTTGCATCTGATTTTTCCTCTTCCAGTACCTCATTATTAATGATAGAAATTAGCGATAAAGTGTTTGTAAGTCGCTTTAATGATCGTGGATTGCATCCTACAGATAGTTGAGCAATTTCAGAAAGGTCTTCTGCTAATTGAGGATTATTTAATTCTTCATCTGTAAGAAACTCTATTCTCTTTAATGCATCCACCAGGAATGTATTAATATTATACGATGCCACTGGCATTGAGAATGGGAGTTGAATAATTTTGTCAAAAAATGCACGGAATTCGCGTTCATTCTTATCCGTCAGTTCGCCAAACTTAGATTTTAGCCCTTTAATGACAACATCGTAGTCGATAGCTAGAATAAATACGCACTTGTCTAAGTCAAAGATATTCTTCAGTAATTCCAATATCTCTACTGCTACTGGTGGATCTATACGGTCTAGGTCGTCAATGTAGAAGGTAAAACCTTGTTTAGAAGGGTTGACTGTTAATACTTCATCAATAAGTTTGCCTATTTCATTTTTCAATTGCAAAATATCAGAATCAACACTTGCTTCTGCGTTAAATAGCTCATCTACCAATCCGCCATCTATACCCACTGTATTGGCAGCTATTTTGGTGCCAACAGAAGCCATCTTTTTGAAAATGCCACCAATCTTCTTTTTACTTTCATTCCACTTACGTTCATTGGGATTTAGTGCCCCTATTTGATTAATACAACCCTCTAAAATGCTCATAATAGCTTGTTGAGGAGTTTTCATTAGGGAGTATTGCCAAGTATTCACCCATACGGGAAAGTAAATGGCCCCTTCACTATCACATAAGTCCCATCTTAATTGATTCATTAGTGAGGTTTTTCCGCTTCCCCATTCGCCTTGCAGTGCAATAGTAATAGGAGTATTGGTGTGTTTAATAAATTTACACAACGCTTTTTGGTATTTATTTATTCCAAATAAATCTTCTTCGGTATACTTACGTGGAACGTCAATAACACTTGATTTCATGGTAGAATTATTTATTAGTTATTTTTACATGTACAACATTGAGTCCAAAGTCTTCCTTGCCATTAACCTTTTTAGGGATAGTCTACTTACAACGCTTTAAGCTTTCTTTTGCACTTTCAATTTGTCTTTTATACGATTCAATGTTGCGGTCGTGCGATGCCGCCCTGTCTATTTTATTTTTACGATAGCTTGCTTTACTGCTTGGTGACGATGCTCCTTTTATTAAGTTGGCATAGTATGCGTTGTCTTTCTTCTTTGCCTCTTTTTCATTGGCAAGTGAAGCTCTCAAATCGATGATTCTCTTTTTGTAATATTCTTTGCTCATAGTTATATAGTTAATTTATTGTTTCTTTAATTCATCAATAGATTTTTGCAGTTGGTTGATTTTTTCTAGCAATTCATCGTTGTTATCTGCTACCATTGCATCAACAAAGATGGAGTTTATAAATGACATGCCTATGATACCGCCAAAGATTAATAATAAGCAGAAATATAAACGAACCAATTCTGCCAATAAGGGTGCATGTCCATAATATGTTGATATTGTATTAGGAATTTCATACCATCCTTCTACTGTACAAATCTGAAAAACAGAATATATGGAGCGTAGTGGAGTTTCAAAATGTTCTGGATCAGCATCTCTAAATAAACTACAATTAAGCAATCCAAAAACAAAAATGATAACAAAGAAACTTAACAAGATACCATAGGATTCTTTAAGTGCTACTTGGAATCCCTTTATTACTTTGGCAAAGTTTGGGAAGAAATGTAACATTCTAAACACACGCAGTACGCGTAACACCCGTAGAATTAAAAGTACAGAGAAATGGGCCATATCGTTGGGAATGCATAGTGCTATTAGCGATGGAATGGATAAAAAAACCAATATGCCATCTAGTTTATTCCAGCCGTCTTTCCAATATCCGCGCCAACCTAACTCTGCTAATTTTACTAGCATTTCTACAATAAAAATGCAAGTACATAACACATCTAAACTATTTATTATCGGATTCTCAAATCCTTTAACTTGTAGATAGATTATAATGGCATTAATAAAGATGATAGATAATATAAATTTATCTTGTAAAAAGATTCTTTTTAAGAATGGTATCATTGTATAGGAAGTGTCTTTTTGTGTACTTTTAAAAGTATATATAGTAAACAAGTGGGCGTTCAAGCCCACTTGTTCTAAAAATTTTTCTTTGAAATTATTTTCCAGCAGCAGCAATAGTACTGCTGTTATCTGCCAATGCGCTATCGCTAGCGTTTGCTACTTGTATGCCAATACCATACATGTCGGCAATTTTCTTTTCAAAGTTACCCACTTGCATGTTGCCAACAATTTTTAATTCGCCACCTTTAGCTCCTGCTGCACGGATAGATGCAAGTGTAGCATCGTCATCAGCAAAACCAGCTTTGCAGCTTATGTTTTTGTACACGCGTAATGTTGCCCCAAAAGCTTTTTTAAACTCTGCTTTAAGGGTTTTTACTTTCATGTTTCCTGTTAATTTAATTTCTGCCATAAGTTTAATTTTTAAAGTGAATATAAAATATAGATTAATGATTGATTATTCCCAAGCACCTTTTTTACACCCTTTTTTTTCGCATTCTGCATTGAAACTAAAAATGGTTTTTTCGTCTGCAACACCAGATGTGTAATATCTTGACCCGTCGGCTTCTGTATAGCAAACTTGTGCATACAAACCAAATACTTTGTCAAATTCGGCTTCTAGGGTTTTAATTTTTTTGTTTCCTGCAATACTAATGGTACCACCCGTATCTTTTGTGCGAACAGAAGCTAATGTCTTGTCGCCACTAAGTGGGATTTTTGTACTAGCACTGCGCATAGAAGGATCATATATACTTAAACGTAGGTATGGAAACTGTTTGTTAAATTCTTTTTTTAAGGTGGCAATTTTTTTGTTGCCCGATACTGAAATTTCTGCCATGATTTTACTATTTTAGAGTGAATAAATAATAATAATACAAGGTCTTATATGCCAAAGAAGCGTTTAAGTTTATTTTTTAAGCTTCCTTTTGCTTTGCGAGCATTTGCCATGCGAGCAGCTGCTTCTTTACCAGCTTTAGTGCGTTGGTCTAATTGTCCATCTGCACGGCGACCTGCTGTAGAAGATTTTTTTATGGTAGCTTTTTTAGCTGCCTTATTTTGTGCTTCACGTGCTTTTTTTGCACGTGCTACCATTTCTTTATACTCTTTGGTACGTTTATCTACCTTGCCCGATGCTGTTTTTTGTATAGCCATAGTTGTATAGTTGCTTAAGGTTATTCTTCAATAATTAAATCTTCCTCTTCGTTTACATATTCGTCAAGGATGTTCTCTGCAGCATCTTCGTCAACTCCTAAAATATCTGCAAATGCAAAGAAGTTCTCAATTTCGTCGGTAGACAAGAAAGCATCTGCACACAACATTTGTAAACAAAGAACCAAGATTCCTTCTTTTTCAGAAGCATTTACTTTTTTAGCAGCATCCTTCAACGCAACATCTAAATCGTCTTCAGATAGGTTTTCAACCAAAGCAATAGCAGCTTCTAAATCTGCTTTTAGGCTTTTAATGCCTAGCTCTTCACCAATTTCGCCAACAAGTTCTTGTTCGAACTCGTTGTACTCTCCGTCTGCCCACACAGCAGCTGCTAGGAATGTAGCTAATACTTTTGATTCTGTTTTCATTACTGTATTCTATTAAATTAAGGTTCTTATTCAATTACAATAAACTCGGTTCTGCGGTTTTCTGGTGCCATAGGGTTTTCTGCAATTTTTGGCATAGAACTACCTAGACCTTCGTAAGAAAGACGATTAATATCTACTCCTTTTTGTTCCACTAAGAAATCTACAGCGGCTTTTGCGCGTGCTTCTGACAATTTTTGATTGTAAGCGGCATCGCCTTCGGCAGAGGTGTGTCCTTGAATTTTTAGTTTCACTTCAGGATTTTTATTCATCACTTTGGCTAAATCGTGTAAAACAAATTTTGCGTCTTCTGCCAAATCTGCCTTGCCTTGTTCAAATTTTGCTGCATTGAAGTTTTTCTCAATCTCTTCAATTTCTTTCATGTAAACGGTATCTCTAACAATCACAACCTTTTCTACTTCAGAAATTTTCTCGATTGTTTTGGGTTGTGGTTCAGATTTTCCCAACAATAACCACAATAGAATAGCGATTGCAACAAGACCAATTAAAATCCACAACCAGATAGGTGATTTTTTGGTGGCAACCACAGGTGGTACATAACCATTCAAATATTCTAGACGATAACCCCCTTTTACTCCTTTTTCGCCTTGTTCAAATTTTGCTACCTCAATACCATACATACTAGCATGGCTGACCATATCTTCGAATGCTTCTTTGGGCCATAATTTTAACAAGATATATTCTTTGCCGTCTTGCAATTTTAACCTTTCATCGCTTTCTGAAAACCAAAGACCTTGGTTGGAAACATCTTTCTGCCATTCTTCAGGTGTGCGAAACAATGATTTAAAATCTTTCATTCCAGATGCACGATTCAATAACTCACTGCTTGGGAAAGCTTTGTCTAAATCTTCTTTGGTTGCATGTGGATACATTACAAGATAGGCATTAATAATACCCAATACAGTACGGTTTTGAGCTTTACCGTAAACTCTTACTTTACTTGGCATAATAATTTGTTGATTTTATATGTGATTATTTTTTCTTTCCAAAGATGGCTTTTAAAAAGGCACCACCAATTTTGCGTTCCAAACCTAGTTTGGTAGTAGGAATTCCAACTTTTCTCGCCACTTTATTTTTAAGGCCCGAAATGCCTATTGCTCGTTTAAGCGAAAAACTTAATCCTGGAATTTTTACCATTTTTTTATGTTGTTAAATTGTTTTGACAAAACTAACGTTTTCGGTAATGCGAGTCAAAGTCCTTGTTAGTCCTTATTTTTTTTCAACTATTTAGTCCAAATCTGCTATAAAAGCGTTTGTGGTTAGTATGTATACATAAAAATATGGACTAATTGATGCTGTATTTTGTTCTGTAATAAAGGGTAGTGGGAACAACTGCTTCTACTTCTACCCATAAGTAGTTGGTATATCTCATACGTTCGTTTTCAAATGCAAGATAGATGGTTTTTGCGCCTTTTGTGGCAATGCGACCATTGCATGACTGTGTGCCGATGGTTGAATAATCTACATCGTAATTTAGTTTTGATGCGGTTTTAGTACCATCCTGAAACTGCTTTGCCTGAGATGTATTGCGGAGTACATACATATTGCAGTAAGCATCTTCGTCTCTAATAGGACGATTGTCATCTAGTAGCGTATTTAACAATCCATTGCTGCTACTTTTTTCGTAAATAGGTAGCCCCAAAAACTTGATGCGTTTGTAGGAACGAGTAAGATTATCGTGGAACTTACCATCTTCAGAACGACTGCTTTCGCTGGTGGCTATACGCATGGTGTAAAGAATGTCTGTTGTTCCTGCTGGAATTTGAACAGCAACCACGGCCTTGGCGTTGCCAGAAAATGCTGCTTTGATTTGTCCACGCAAGGTAAATTTACGAGGTTCTTCAAAACATTTACGCATTTTAACCCCAGGAACTGCTACGGCGCCAATATCTCCTTTGTTACATTCTATCTTTTCTGATCTTATGGTGGGTCGATTGGATAGGCTGGATGAGGTTGTAGGGTTAACACCTAAGGATATGGTGGCATATTGTTTTTCTTTGGGTGTAATTTCTAGTAAATAAATACCCGTGTTTGCAATGGTTAGAGAGTCTGAAATGTTACTTCTTTGATACGATTTAATAAGCCTTTCTGTATCAATATTATAGAATTTTGTTGAAAGGGTAGAGGAGGCATCTACTTTGATGTACACTTTTTCGCCTTTGTTAAGATATACTGGATAGTAAGTTCGCTCGTTAAGTAGTTGCTCGTGTACATTAACCAAATGAATTTCTTTTATTTGTGTCATCCATTTTTCGGAACTTTGCATAATGCGTTCTCTACATGCTTTTATGCGATTTTTTAGTGAATCGCAATGTTGCAC
>CAJGDW010000071.1 GCA_904502115.1 Paludibacteraceae bacterium
ATTGAAGCCGACGAATCGGACGGTTCGATTGTAGGTTACCACCCCGAAATTGCCGTTGTACTCAATGTAGAGCGCGACCACAAAGAAGCGGACGAGTTAATTGAACTATTTACTACCTTTAAAGAAAATACAAAAGGGGCTTTTATTGTAAATGCCGACAATGAATTAGCCGCAGGCTTATCGCTTTTAGCAGAATACGATTTTTCTGCCAAAGGTGCCAAAGTAGGCGTAAAAGGCAGTTCGTTTAAACAAAGCGGTTTCTGCATATCGTTCAAAATAAACGGTAGTTCTTGCAAAGTTCCTGTTATGGGAGCACACAACATGGAGAATGCCCTAGCAGCATTTGCCGTTTGTACACAGGTAGGGGTAGATAAAAAAGAGATTATCAAAGCCTTGGCTAATTTTAGAGGCATCTACAGAAGAACCCAACTGGTAGGCGAGAAAAAACAATTCAAACAATACGTTATTGACGATTTTGCCCACAATCCATCGGAAGTAGCAGCCGCCATTGCAGCATGCCAATTGGTAAGCCCCAGGGTAATTGCTTATTTCCAACCTCATGGTTTTGGCCCGCTACGCTTTATGCATGCCGAATTAGCGCAAGAAGTAGCCAAGGTACTTAGGCCCGACGATTGTTTCTTAATAGGCGATGTATATTATGCAGGCGGAACGGTGGATAAAAACATATCGCCCACCATTGTTAGCACGGCCATTATACGCGAAGGAAAACGCGCCCTATTTGTTGGGAACAAACAAGGCGCGCTTACCGAGATGATTACCTTAGCAGAAGAAAATACAACTTTCCTGATTATGGGAGCACGCGACCCTAATTTGGATCAGTTGGCAAAAGATTTATTTAAACGATTATAACACAAAAAAAATGACTGAAGGCAAACGCATCAGTCATTTTTTCATTAAGGTTAGCTCGTTATTGCTCTCTATCTAGCGATATAGCGTGAATATCGTCTACCATTTCCCATTTGCCATCTTTAATGTGCAAACCTCTTGATAAGTGATTACCATTTAAGTTTGCAATACCAATAACGTATTCGTGATCGGTAGTGCGACCGTTGTATTGATTAATCAACGAAATAATGGCATCTTCCCAAATAGCATCGGCTACTTCTGGCAACAAAGCCTCTGAAACAGCACCCACTTCTAAGTTATCATTATAGAATTGTTTGTACTTAACATTGCCTTTTAGCATGGTTTCTAAGTTGTTCCACGATTGTCTATCCGCCATATCGCTCGATGCATAACAATCGGGGGTGTATTTATCAAAGAAACGATTTACTTGGGGCAAATTGACATACGAAGAGGTTGAATAGTAGCGATATCCTCTTGCCCAGGTAAAGGGCGATGCCACTTCGTGATAGGTACCAAATCTTGTATCTATGCGCAATTGGACGGGTGAAGAACCACGATTTTCTGTATTGGCTACACTAAAGGTAACAGCCTGCTCTGTTCTACACGATTTAGTCGAGAACTCTAATGGGCCAACGAAATCAGAATTAAATCCCCATCCCCAACTTTCATTATCATAAATAAATGGATAATTATCTAAATTGCTAATACCGTATTCCCATTGAGCCCAAGAGTGATTGTCGTTAAATTGCAAAGGCAAATCGCTGTGTGGCAACGACACGGTTGTTTTAGGAGGCGTATAGGTAAAGCTAAAGTTACCTGTTACAGAAGGACCGCTTGGAGTAACACCTACTGCAAGGCCAGCAGTAACACTAAACGAACCTGGGGTATGCGTACTGCTGTACGATCCAGCAGTACCTACGGGAACGGGTTGCGAGAAAGAGACATCGCCAGAAGATACATTATTTAGCTTAAGTCCTACAAGAACACCTTGGTAATTTCCACCCGTATATTTGTATTTATAAGCGGCCTTTTTGCAAAATACCTTATCTTGGATATAGGTTTTATTAGCATCATAGATTTCAGATATCACTACATCGTACACATCTTTTTTATTTACCTTATCATAACCAGCATACACCGTTAATTCGACAGCTGCCTCTGTGGTACTAATTCCACAAGAATTATCGATATCGTAATCAAATTGCTTGATAAAATCATCGTGTTTTACTTGGATGGGGTAGTAAATTTTATGCGTAAAAGCATGATAAGAAAGGTCTTCGGCAGAGGCCGTTAATAAGCCACGTTGTTGCAATTTACTATCGATGGTATTTAACCACTCTGCGGCTCTTTCGCCTACTCTACCTTGTTGGTAAGCACTAACTTCTTGCTGATTGGGAACGAGTTTGTCATATTGCACCTCGTTGCTTAACGTATCCAAATAGGCTATATCTAATTCTTCTTGCATCACTTTGCAGTACGACATGGCATTACCATCCTTTCTTACTAAATAGAAAGCATAAGTTTCAATCGAAGCTTTAGCATCTACATCGACAGTAGTCTCATCTGCGCCGTTTAATTTGGCCAATAGTTGCATAGCATTTTCGGATGGACTAATAAAGCCAATTGATTTGTTTTGTGCCCAATGCGATTGAATACTAGCAAACGATGCCGCATTGTTCAAAGCATTCAAGGCTGCCATTTCATCCAATAGCACAACTTCTGTGTTTTCTGTTACATTACCCGCCACATGGGGGAAACGTTTTAACACATAAGGCATTACCTCCGACGAGGACGAACCCAATACAGCTACCTCGCCACCAAATACTTGTTCTACAACATCTGCCTCCAAATTAGTAGGAGCTACACTTTGTTCTTCTTGAATCTCTTCTTGACTAAGAGGTTCATTACTTTTGTCTTGACAAGCAGTAAACACATTTCCCAAAACCAATAAGGAAATTAAATAGATAATCTTTTTTGTTGCCCTTTTCATAATGCACAACATTTAAATTAAAAATTTGGCATTTGTCATGCCGTTAACTTTACAAGTGTGTTTCAAACACATCGCAAAAGTATCGTTCCAATGCCATGTTGCGCGTTTAAATAGATAAATAGAAGTAAACAGAAATTAATTTTAACGCTTATGGAATTCGTTTAACAATGCAATCGTTGTTTTTAAGAATTGAAGATTACAAGGATGTTACAAAGGGGATGGGGATTAACTAAACTATGCTAACAAGAGCATAGTTTAGTACTTTACCAGGTCTGCTTAGATGGCAAATTTTACCCATGCATAAAGGAGGGCTATACCTAGCATACAAAAACCCGCCAAGCCTTTAGCTATATTCACTAGGGTATCGTCATCTTCTAAATTACGATCTACAATCCATGCTATAGCGTAGGCAATAGCACTATAAATGATAGTGGAATAGATATTATATGGCATGAATCCAACTGCTGTTATTCCTCCTTGACGAATGCCCATCAATATCGTTATAAAAAAATACCCACCAAATAAACTCAAAACAAGAGCAACCACCTTTAAAATTGTTAGTAAAGTCTTCATAAAACAGTATTTAAAATTAGTAGTTACAAATTTACATAAATCATCACATTTATACAATTTTAGCAATATTTTTTCACTCCTACGCCTTCTTACTATATTAATGTATCAAAGGAAATGTATGTAACACCAATGTAACTTTATATCTTCAAAAAAGTTAAATAGAAGATTTTTTAAGGCGTAAAATGGCATAAACCCCTAATTTTTAATACCTTTGCATCGGTTTTTTTAAGCAATTAGAAAATTGAAAGCACTTAAGGCCTATATTATTCTTCTATTTTGTTTCATTGGAAGTACATCTGCATGGTCAATCACTTTCACTGGAACGGTAACCGACTCCATTACAGGAGAACCCCTTCCCTTTATTTCTATCCGAATTGCCAACACGTTGTACGGAGACGAGACAGACATTGACGGAAATTTCTCTATCAATGCCGAAGAAACAGATAAACTAGAATTTATATTCCTTGGATACAGAAGCAAAACTTACGCGCTAAACAAGTATGTAAACAAACACATGAACGTAAAATTAGCGCCAACTGACTACGAACTAGAAGAAGTTGTTGTTACTACCAAGCACAGTTACTCAAAAAAGAACAATCCTGCTGTCGATTTGGCCAAACGTATCTTGGCACAAAAAAACGACAACCGTATAGAGAACGCTAATTACTACCAACGTGATACCTACGAAAAATTATTATTGGGTATTACCGATATAAAAGAGGGGAAAGCAACTAGCAGTTTGGGATTAAGCGAGGTTGTGAGTCAGTCTGACACCTCTATTATTAGTGGCAAAAAAGTTTTGATGGTTTCTTTGAAAGAAAAAACCATGCAACAATACTATCGCAAATCGCCTGCTACTAAAAAACAAATCGTAACCGGTAGACAAGAAAAAGGTATTGATGACCAACTATTTGCAGAAGGTTGGTTGACAACCTACATGGACGAGATGTTTAAAGACATTGATATTTACAACAGTAATATCAATATCGCATTTAAACCTTTTGTGGGTCCTTTATCGCCCATTGCCACCGATTTTTACAAATTCTTTATCAAGGACACCATTCAAGTTGATGGCGAAAAATACATCAACCTTGGATTTACTCCCTTTAACTCATCGTTCTTTGGGTTTATGGGTTTCATTACGGTAGACGACTCTACCCTTGCTATTAAACACGTTAGCATCGACATTCCTAAAAATACCAACATCAACTATTTGGATGGTTTCCATTTGGAACAATCATTCGAAATGAACGATGAAGGTATCATGGAATTGCAAGACGACCAACTTACCGCCGAATTCTACTTGGTAAAAGGCACTAAAGGTTTTTATGCACAACGTAGTAGAACCTTCAAAGATTACCAATTTAATATACCCAACGACTCCATATTGAAAAGTTTTGCGGGTACTGAAATGGTACTAAAGGATGCCAAAAAGCAAGATAGCACCCACTGGCAGGCATACCGAAATGACAGCATACAACTGGCACAAAATCAAGTAAACACCACCCTCGACAAACTTCAAAACAATGCCTTTGTAAAAGGTGTTCTATTCATTGCCGAATTGCTTATTAAGGGTTATTTGCGTACTGGCGACCCAAGTTACTTTGATATTGGTCCTATCTACACCATGTTTAGTGGTAGTACCATAGAAGGTTTCCGTTTGCGTGTAGGCGGCGAAACCACGGCCAACCTATCGCCAAATTTCTTTGCTAAAGGTTATATGGCATACGGTTTCCACGACCATAAAATGAAATATGGTCTGGACTTTGAATACTCGTTTAACCAAAAAAGTTACCACGCACGCGAGTATCCCGTAAACTCTATTGCTATTAATTATACCGACGATATCCGTACATTGGGTGAGAACCCTGTTGGGTCTCCTACCGACAACTGGGCATACTCTATTAAACGTATGGCTATCTACAACATGATGTACTACAAACAATTAAAACTGCAGTACACCTACGAAGATATGAGCGGTTTCTCGGTTAACCCATGGATTAAATCAGAGACCCAATTGCCTACCGATAGTATTCGTTTTACCGAAGTAGGAACCGGTAACCAATTCGATCACTTAATGAACAACGAAGTGGGTATTACCTTGCGTTACGCTCCCAAAGAAAAATTTGTACAAGGTCGTATTTACCGTTTCAACTTAAAGAACCCACATCCTGTATTTGAACTAACCCACAGAGCCAGCTTCAAAGACATTTTGGGTACCAACTACGGTTACCAAACAACCGAACTAAAATACAGCCAACGCTACTTTATTTCAGCATTTGGCCGTATTGACCTTACGGTAAAAGCGGGTAAAATATGGACAGGTGGCGTGGCATATCCCTACTTGTTTAGTCCCAATGCCAATACCTCATTTACCGTTATGGCCGAATCGTTTAGCCAAGTCAACCCCTTGGAGTTTGTGTGCGACCAATACGCTACCATCGACCTTGGCATTGCTACCAACGGACTTTTGTTCAACCTAATTCCGGGTGTCAAAAAATTGCAATTGCGCGAAGTGTTTGGCTTTAAATGCTATTGGGGATACTTGTCAGACAAAAACAATCCTGCATTCGATGATACATTGCTACAATTCCCCAGCGGAACAGGCACCTTTGACCCTGCTCGTTTGTACGAACCCTACATGGAATTTAGCGTTGGTATCGACAATATTTTGCGTGTATTGCGTGTAGACTACGTAAGACGTATCAACTACCTAGATCGTCCCAATGTAGCTGCAGACGGAGTACGTGTATCGCTTAGCTTTACGTTCTAATCGACAATTGTCGCTTGTCACTTGTCACTTGTCGCTTGTTGTTTAATCGTTTAATCGTTGATTTCTCCTTTCTCCTTTATCAACTCTCTTTTAAACTTCGATTAGTCGATTCACCGATTAGTCGATTAGTCAAACTACTTAACACTTACTTTGGGCAAATCGCTCCACGATGTAGTATAATGAGGAGATTGATTGTCTGATAAGGAGTATTCTTGGGCTGTTCCTTGCGATGCAATGGTTAAGGCGTGCTTGCCGTAGGTATTTCGAATGGCATCCATCGCCACCGACAAACGTTGCTGTTTTTGACGTTCTTCGGCATCATCGAACAACGAATACATGGTATGCGATGCATCTTGCAGCTTATTAAGAACTACGCCTGCCTTTTTATACCCATAGCCCGTGCAAAACAACTCTTTGGTAGCATGAACCGCTGCCGCCACCAACGTGCGCTGATCGTTACTAGGCGTGGTAAAACAAACCAAATTACTACCCATGGTTTGAGGAGCATCGTCTTTGAATCGGTTGGTATAGGCAAAAACGGTCATCTCGGCACAGAGTGAACCTTGCTTACGCAACTTTTCGGCTCCTTTCAAGGCAAAATTAGCCACCTGTTCGCTCAACGCATCGCAATCGTACAATTCGGTTGCAAAACTACGCGATACGCAAATGGATTTGCGTATTTCGGGCGTTTCTTCGAACGATACCGCTGGTATACCCCTCAATTCCAACCACACACGCACGCCGTTTATGCCCATTAGCTGACGCACCTTGCTTTCGGGCAGTTGCGTAAAGGCGTAGGCAGTTCCTACCCCTAGTTGCAGTAGTTTTTGGGTAGATTGCCTACCTATGCCCCACACATCGCCAATGGGAAATTTGCGCAACACTTTTTCGATATCCTCGGGGCGATGCATGTAACACCCGCCTTTTAATTTAGGATATTGTTTACACAGTTTAGAGGCGATTTTGGCCAAGGTTTTGGTTGGTGCAACACCCACCGAAACAGGAATAGAAGTATACCGATAGCATCGTGCCGAAATTTCTTTGGCATAGGCATCGTAATCGTCTATGAGCAGACCTCGCAAATCCAAAAAAGCCTCGTCGATGGAATACACCTCTACCATGGGCGAGAACTCTTGCAAGGTTAAACGCACCCGCCTAGACATATCGCCATAGAGCGCCATATTGCCCGAAAAGACCGTCACACCGTGTTTTTGCACCAAATGGCGTATCTTAAACAAAGGGTCGCCCATTTTAATGCCCAACGCCTTGGCCTCGTTGCTACGCGCCACAGCACACCCATCGTTATTGGATAGCACAATAACGGGACGACCGTTCAAATCGGGTCTAAAAACCCTTTCGCACGATACAAAAAAGTTATTACAATCGGCAAGAGCGAACATATTATTGGTGAATTGGTGAATCGACGAATCGGTGAATCGACCCTCTTCGGTCCCTGAGCTTGTCGAATTTTGCGAGTAAGCGAGAGGAAAAGCAAAACGGTCCCTGAGCTTGTCGAAGGGCCCAGTTTTGATTATCCCGAGCGTGAGCAAAATCATGAGCGAAGCGAATAAAGGGCCCGAACCACTGCCTTTTTGTTTCGGCGCTTCATCTTCCGACTTGGTTTCCGGTCGGGATTTACACATACAAAAACTACAAAATGTGAACTCGCTTCGCTCAAACAACACATTTTGCTTAACGTTTTTGCACATATAAATCTTTTTCCGACCTCCACCA
>CAJGDW010000072.1 GCA_904502115.1 Paludibacteraceae bacterium
CCACCCGATTTTATTTTCTCGAACGCTTTGGCATTGAGGCGTTTGTATCCTTGCAAGGCATTGCGCAAGGCATCGCGGTGCTTGGCAAAAGCGGGTGGATCGAGTACGATTAAATCGTAATTTTCGTCCATTTGATCGAGAAATTTAAAGGCATCTTGCGCAAATGCTTGGTGACGGGTATCGCCAGGAAAATTCATTTCCATGTTTTTGTTCACCAAATCGATGGCTTTGGCTGAACTGTCTACCGAGTGCACACAAGCAGCACCACCACGCATGGCATAGCAAGAGAAACCACCTGTATAGCAGAACATATTTAAAACACGGCGGCCTTTGGCGTAATATTCCAATAGCTGACGGTTGCTGCGTTGGTCAATAAAGAAACCGGTTTTTTGTCCTCTTTCCCAGTCGATGCAGAATTTAATACCGTTTTCGAGGGCAATGGCATCGCTGTCAGAACCAATTAGGTATCCGTTTTCGGCACCGGTATCGGCTTTGTAAGGAAGGGTTGTTTCGGATTTGTAGTAAACGTTCTTAATTTTACCTTCGCTAATGGCTACCAGGCATTGGGCAATTTCGGCACGATGCAAGTGCATACCTACCGAGTGTGCTTGCATAACGGCTGTCGATCCGTAAAAATCGACGATTAAACCGGGCAAAAAGTCTCCTTCGCCGTGCACCAAACGGAAAGACGAGTGGGTTTCTGTGTAATCTAGACCAAGGTCTTTGCGCATTTGATAAGCAGCTGTCAATCGTTTTGTCCAAAAAGCCGTATCGATGGCTTGTTGTTTAAAACTCAATACCCTAACCGCAATGCTACCAATTTGGTAATGGCCAACGGCTATAAATTTTTGGTTGGCGGTATACACTTCTACTATTTCGCCTTCTTGAATGCCTTTATCGGCACGTGCCACAGCGCCCGAGAATACCCAGGGGTGGAAGCGTTGCAAAGACGATTCTTTGCCTTTTTTGAGGTAAATTTTCTTATAATTCATCTTTTATTTTTTCGTATATATCAACACATGCCCATGCATCGATGGCAGCATATTCTTGTTGTGCGGGGGTTAATGTAGCGGCTTCCCAATTGGTTAACCGTTGTGCTTTGGATATTTTTTTGCCAAACAAAATGGCGTACATTTTTTGCAAGCCTAGCTCTTCGATGCCCACCTTTTTGATGATTTTTTGCAAGTCGACAAAACCGAGGGGTTTGAATTTGCATGAGCGCAACAATACTCGATAATCGTCGTGCAACGACAACCCTATTTTTAAGGGTTTGGCAGCTGCCAAAAATGTCGATAAAATGGGGGGAATTCCTAGTTTATTTACTCTGATTAGGTAGCATACTTGCGGTGTTGACAATTGCAACAACGCCACTTTATTTTTGACTCCTTTTACAAAAGAGGGTTTAGTTTCGGTATCGAAGCCTACCCACTGCTCTTGTTCTAGCACCTGAATGGCTGCTGCTAATTGCTCGGTAGTGGTAACTATCTCAATACGCCTGTTGGCATAGGATAGTTGGGGCATTTCGTTTATTTCCTCTTTGGTAATGGTAGGCGGATAGGTATTCATGATTACTCTTCGTCAATATCGGGTTCGATGTAGGTAAGTTTGTGTACAATGGCCAATGCTTGTAGCAAACGCTTGCCCCAATAAAGTTCAAAGTTTTCTACAACGGTAAAAACAGCATCGTTCATTACTTCTTCGTTGCCACTTTTGTAGTTCATCAAGAAATCTTTCATATCTTGATAGACATCGGCCAAACATTCCGAAACCGAGACCACTTCTTCGCCTGTAAACTCTTCGTCGTATTGTCTTAAAATGCCTGCAGCGCCCGATCGGATTTTTTCGTACGCTACCTCGTTTACAAATACCTCTAACTGACCATCGCACACCGACAAGGGTTTATCGACCATGGCTGCCTTTAAGTACAAAAAGGGCAACAACTTTTGCAACACGGGTACAAAGGTGCTGTACTGTTTTTCGTTTACTCGTTCTAGAAACGCACAATATTCCACGCCTACGGTTACAAATTCAACTACATTTTTTGCGTAAACATCCATTTTTTATAAAAAAATTCTATTATTCAACTAAAAATAGTAATTTCGCATCTCATTCTAAATGCAATGAAAGAAACAATCGATAAAAAAGAATTATGTGCCTTGTTTGCCGACGAGGCGACAAGGCAGGTTACTTTTTCGAAGCTGATTAAAAGTTATCAGCAGCGCCTTTATTGGCACATCCGAAAAATGGTAATGGTGCACGACGATGCCAACGACATTTTGCAAAACACCTTTATTAAGGCATGGACTAATTTGCTTAGTTACCGTGGCGATGCCAGTTTTACTACTTGGATTTACCGCATTGCTACCAACGAAACGTTAGACTTTTTGCAATCTGCCTACGCTCGTCATGCAGGCGAAAGTGTCGATTTTGAAACCTCACTATCTGGCACTATCGACCACGATCCTTATTTTGACGGCGATGCAGCCGAAAAACTACTTTACAAGGCCATTGCTACCCTTCCCGACAAGCAACGCCTAGTATTTAATATGCGCTACTTTGACGAGATGCCCTACGCTCAGATGTCCGAAATTGTAGGAACATCAGAAGGCGCTTTAAAAGCATCGTACCATTTGGCAGTAAAAAAAGTAGAACAATATATTTTAGACCATCGTTAAACCTTTCTACAATTGCTTCGTCAAGCATTTAGACAGACAAAATTAGTGAAAATGGAAGAACAAAACAAAATAATCGGACAGTTTGATAAGAAAAAGAATCCGTTTAAAGTACCCGATAATTACTTTGACGATTTTTCTGCTCAACTTGAAAAGAAATTGGAGAAAATTGAAGTTGCTCCTGCCCCTGTTATCAAAAAATCATTCTTTGCAGCACACATTCAACCTTTGTTGTACGTAGCTGCTGTTGTTACCTTGCTAACAGGTATATCGTACGTTGCGGTACAACCTATGTTGCAAAACATCAACGACGAAATGGCAACCGCTCAATCGTCTGCCATAGCTTATTCTGATAATCAAACGAAACGTACTTATCCCGAAAGCCAGCCTAAATACGCTAATGCCATATCGCAAG
Organism: Paludibacteraceae bacterium; assembly: GCA_904502115.1. Lineage (GTDB taxonomy): Bacteria > Bacteroidota > Bacteroidia > Bacteroidales > Paludibacteraceae > Enterocola. The sequence goes on from CAJGDW010000072.1 coordinate 3,088, forward strand.
ATAATTACATTGATTTATCGGAAGATGACTACTACGATTTATTAGCCGAGTACGATAGCAACGAAATATATGAACTTTTATCAATCAATGAATAATATGAAAAAGATTCTTTTTTTAATGATGGGATTGGCCCTTTCTGTTGCAGTGATGGCCAACGAAAATAAACAAGGTACTGCATGCAAAAATGCTCCTAAAAATAATTTAACCGAAATGGTTATTGCTCATATTACCGAACACGGTATTCTAACACAACAAGAATTGGCCGATTTCACCGCCATCTATTGCCAGTTGAACGAAAGCAAAAGAGCACTTAACAAAGAGAATCGTGCTATTAAAAAACAATTGGAAACTTGCACCGATAGCAACAAAATGGTTGAATTGATGCAAAAAATTGCCAACAACGATTTAAAAAGAGCACAATTGGACAAAGAAGCATTGGATGCATACATCGAAAAAATTGATGCTTCGCGTTTGGTACAAGTATTGCAATGCAGCGAAAAGTACAAAAACGAATTATTTAAAAACATGCGTCTAAAACGCACTGAAAAATGCCCAAAAGCAGAAAAATAGATAAACTTTTGAGAATCAAAGCGGTAAGTTTTTACTTGCCGCTTTTTTTGTACTCGGTCTAAAAAAAGAGCATTTATTTGCGTATTTTTTTAGAAAAAAGTGCTCTAAAATTTGCATGGTAATAAAATTTACCCTACCTTTGCATCGCGTTTGAGAAATAACGCAAACATGATGATTCGCTAGCTCAGCTGGTAGAGCACAACACTTTTAATGTTGGGGTCCTGGGTTCGAGCCCCAGGCGGATCACAAGAGAAGTCTTCAAGAAATTGAGGACTTCTTTTTTTGTACACATTTTCGAACCCAGGACCCCATCCGTATTTAATAGAACTCACTCCGTGAGTTCATGGTTCGAGCCCACAGACGGATCACGAAAGAAGTCTTCAAGAAATTGAGGACTTCTTTTTTTGTACACATTTTTCGAACCCAGGACCCGGGTCTGTAAAGGTAATTTAAGTTAACAAAAAAGGAGCAACAGGTTGCTCCTTTTTTGTGACTATTGTTAATGATTAGAATTTGTAAGTTACGTCTATAACGGAAGTGTTTGGATGTTTCGCTACATATTCCGAAATTTGAGAACCTTTTAAAGACATGGTACTGTTTTTAAATATGGCATTAGTTTCAGGTAGTAAACTAGTGGTTTTACCATTTTGGGTAACCGATAAAGCAGCAAGCGATTTGTACATTATTTTGTACAACGTTTCTTCATCGTACTCTGGAAGCTCTTTTTTTGCGGTGGCAATTACCTGACAGGTTATATAAGATGCATCGGTTACATCTTGACCGATATTGTACAGAAATTTAGCTGTTTCTGGCACATCATCTTTTACAAGTTCTTTTTGATCCGTCCAAATATTAACTACTAAATCATAGCTATTAAACACAGCGTCCGATACTTCTGCTTCAAACTGCGCTGTTAGCGTTTTTTTCTCGGTATTTGCAGAGGGATCGTTTGGTCCACTAGGTTCATCTGACTTACATGCGGTAAAAGAAAAGGCCGAAATCAAAGCAATTATCATTGCTGTTGATTTAAATCTAACTACGTTTTTCATACTGTTTCGTTTTATTAGGCATTGCAAAAGTACCTTGATTTAAATTTATCTACTTCTTTTATTACCAATACTTAACATTTTTAGCATCTTTAAACTATTGGGGCACACCTACTTGAATAATTTGTTTTGGGTTTTTGGCGCGCATTAGGGTTTGGGCGGCCCTTCGACAAGCTCAGGGACCGAATGGAAGCGACTTTTGACTTTTGACTTTCGACTTTTGACGTTTAGTCGTTGAGGCGTTTGTCTTTCTAAATTATTTCCTTTATTTTTGTTGAAGTAACATAAAGTGGTATGCAGATAAGTATTGTTGTTAATCCTGTATCGGGCACCAATAGCGCCCGAAAACGAGCCAAACGCATAGTAAAAGCACTAGAAGAGCATTTTTGCATTAAAGCATTATACACCGAATACGCTGGGCATGGCATAGAACTTACCCAGCAACTTATAGCAAAAGGAACAGACGTTTTAATTGCTGTGGGTGGAGACGGCACGGTTAACGAGATTTCATCGGCTTTAACAGGCAGCCGTACCGCCTTATTTATTGTTCCAACAGGAAGCGGCAATGGATTGGCACGCGATTTAGGTATGTACGGGCTATCTATTAAGCAAATTATTGAGCGCATAGAACAAAACAACATACACCTAATAGACTCTGGAGTGGCCGATAAAAAGGCGTTTTTTTGCACTTGCGGCACCGGTTTTGATGCTTACATTGGCCACCTTTTTGCACAAACCAAGGTACGCGGATTCTTAACCTACATCAAATTAAGTTTACACGCATTTAAAAGCTACACTCCACTAACCTATCAACTTAAAACCAATCAAGGCGAATATACCCGTAAGGCTTTTGTAATTAATATTGCCAATAACAAACAATTTGGCAACAACGCCTACATAGCCCCCTTGGCCAATATGCAAGACGGATTGTTTACCGTTACCATTATTAAACCGTTTAAATGGTATCATGTGCCTTACATGGCGTACAGCTTGTTCTTTAAACGCATACACAAGAATAAATTTGTAGAAACATTTGATTGTGGCGATTGTAAGCTAACTATACCAGAAAATGGTTACCTACACGTTGATGGCGAGCCCATTACTACCCAAAGCAACCCTGTTTTAATACAAATCAGGCCCGCTTCTATCCATGTGTTATAACCACAAATATTTTTTTCATAGCCCTTTTTGGCTCTTTGTATAGAATATTCACATAAAACACATACCTTTGTTTTATGGCAGTAAAAACAAACATCCCAGAAATAGTAGCATTAAAAATTGCAGTAGAAAAAAGGTTTGGACATCCCATTGAATCGAGAAACGATTTTACCTTACTAGCATACGATATAGAGCGCACTACCAATAGTCATATAGCCGAAAATACCCTACGTAGGCTATGGGGACGTATTGCTAGCTACGAAACTGTATTTGTTAGAACACTGGATGTAATCTGTAAGTACATCGGCCACGAACATTGGCACAAATACTGCCAATTTATAAAAACCGAAACTAACAAAGAATCAGATTTAGTAAAACAAGGTATGTCTATTAACGTAGAAGATTTAGCCCCTGGTGATAAAATACGCATTGGATGGTTACCAGACAGAATGTGTATAGTTGAATATATAGGAGGACGTACATTTATAGCGATTGATGCTATTAATGCAACCCTTCAGAAAGGCGACACCTTTGAATGCAGTTTGATGCTAAAGAATTATCCGCTGTTTGTGGACAATTTGGTGCATGGCGGAGAACATTGCCCACGATACTCTATGGGGCTAACCAGCGGACTTACTACCTTAGAAAAATTGTAATCTCCAATATTTTTTGTAACTTGCCCCTCGTTATGAGAATTCATTCAGGAGCTGTTAATATAGAACCACAAAACCCTACCAATCACTATAGTATACTAGAAACTATCAGTGAAGGTAGGGTTTTTAGTCTTTTCAAGGCACGTTATGGCACTAAATATGTTATTTTAAAGACTACGCATATACACGATGCCATGCACAGTGAAATATTGCGTCGCGAATATGAGATTGGAAAAACATTGTCGCACGCTTGCATTGTTTCTACGCTTGCCTTTGAAGAAAACACGCCTGTAGGACCAGCTATTGTGTTAGAATACATTGAGGGTGTTACACTTGGTGAGACTTCTGTAACCAAAAAACAGCATCTCCTACACGATATTTTAGACGGTGTAGATTACCTACACCACCGTGGCATACTGCACAACGACATAAAACCCGACAATATTCTTATAAATAAACTGGGCCATGCACGCATCATTGACTTTGGCTTGTCTTCGAGTTACGATAGCATTTACACAGGAGTAATTGGTGGCTCTGAAGGTTTCACCGCTCCAGAAATTTTGAATGGCGAAGGTTATGCTGGCGCCTCTTCCGACATCTACTCACTTGGTCTCATCATACAGCTACTTTTTGGCAATAAATACCAAAAAATAGTAAAAAAATGCACCATGATAGAGCCAGAGGCTCGTTATCAGAGTATTGGCGAACTAAAAAAAGCATTATTTACAAAGCGAGCCTTGCCATGGGCAGTTTGCGCTGGTATATTGGTGCTTATTATTGCATTTTTTGCCTTTTTGCCTACTGCGTTGCGCATCGAACAAACACGTAAAGAAACCAATTACAAAGCAGAAGCCACTGCCTTTTTAGACTCGGCGTACCAGACTACCTTGCAACGTATAGAAAAATTTCCATACCATGAAATTGCCAAAGGGGCAAAAGAGTTTTACTTGAAATATTACAACGATATTTACTTGCTGCTACCCAATGAAAAACGCCCAGCCTACGATGCAGTGCTGAGCGAACAAATTGCTGAATTAGATTCCCTTGCAGGAGAGCTTCCTACCCTACAAAATCTACCTCTAAAAGAGTTAGATGCTATTATTCAAGAGGTAATACAGTGGAGTGAGTAAGCTTTTCTACTATTTTTTTCTTTACATTTTCTGGATATAAAAACCAATCTA
>CAJGDW010000073.1 GCA_904502115.1 Paludibacteraceae bacterium
CGTTGACGATAGAAACGAAAAAATTGGTCGTAAAATTCGCGACAACGAATTGAAACGTATTCCTTACATGGTAATTGTAGGCGAAAAAGAAGCCGAAAACAACCAAGTATCGGTACGTCGTCAAGGTGCTGGCGATATGGGTGCTATGTCGGTTACCGACTTTGCTGCTCACATCAACAAAGAAGTAGAAGATATGACTCAAAGTTTCATTAAACAATAATGCCTTATGAAAAAAATCATTTCTTTAATAACAGTCTTTGTTTTTGCTAGTGTTGCATTGGCAGACGAAATCAAAACCAAAGTAACCCAAAACGATCTTCCAGAGAAAGCTCAAACATTCTTGAGTACTTATTTTCAGGATGTGAAGGTAAAAAAAGTGGTGAAGGTAGTAGATGTAGAAACGTATATCACAGAATACGATGTTGTGTTGGCCAATAAAACACAAATTGAGTTTGATATGGTAGGTGCTTGGAACGAGATTACACTAAAAAACAAAAAAGTAGTGATGCCTCGTTTTATCTATCCTAAACGTGTCAACGAAACCATCGATAAACAATTCTACGATAAGAAAATTGTTAAGGTATCGAACGACGGTATGGACTATGAATTCGACTTTAAAGATGGTTCGGAAGTAACCATCAATGTCTTAGGCAAGGTAGTTGAAGTGGAAGTTGAAAAATAATTTATCAAAAACCCTTTTAGATTCTAAAAATTGTTGTATATTTGCACGCAATTTTTAGAATCTTTTTAATACAACGTTTGGAGGACGTACTTTATCGCAACCAACTTTACACCAAGAAACAACAATTCTAAGCCAAGAGGCAAAGAAGAGTTACATCGCATTAACGACCGCATCCGCGGTGTAAATGAAGTTCGCCTTGTAGGTGACAATGTAGAACAAGGTGTATATTCGTACACAGAGGCCATGCGCATAGCAGACGAAATGGACCTTGATTTGGTAGAAATTTCTCCTACAGCACAACCTCCAGTATGCCGTATTGTAGATTATTCTAAATTTCTTTATCAATTAAAGAAAAAAGAAAAAGAGCAAAAGGCGAAAAACGTTAAAGTGGTTATCAAAGAAATTCGTTTCGGTCCACAAACCGACGAGCACGATTACGACTTTAAATTGAAACACGCTAAAGGTTTCTTGCAAGAAGGTGCTAAATTAAAAGCATACGTATTCTTTAAAGGTCGTTCTATTATGTTCAAAGAACAAGGCGAAGTACTTTTGTTGCGTTTTGCGAACGATTTGGAAGAATACGGCAAGGTAGACCAAATGCCTCAATTGGAAGGTAAACGCATGATTATCATGCTATCGCCCAAAAAGAAAAAATAATTTTTTTTTTACTCAATAAATTTTAAGAACAATGCCAAAAATGAAGACTAATTCCGGTGCCAAAAAAAGGTTCACCCTTACCGGAACAGGGAAAATCAAAAGAAAGCACGCATTTAAGCGTCACATTTTGACTAAAAAGACAACAAAAGCAAAACGTAATTTAACTTACTCTGGCTTGGTAGCACCATCTGACGAGTCTGCAGTTAAATCATTGTTGGGTCTTAAATAAGAGTTATTAACCGAATGTTTAGCTTTAAGATTACCTTACGGTAACGCTAACAATCAAAAAAATTAAAGAAAATGCCAAGATCAGTCAATCACGTTGCTTCTAGAGCAAGAAGAAAGAAAATTTTAAAATTAACTCGCGGTTATTTCGGTGCACGCAAAAACGTTTGGACCGTTGCTAAAAATACCTGGGAAAAAGGTTTGCAATATGCATATCGCGATCGTAAAAACAAAAAACGTAACTTCCGCGCATTGTGGATTCAACGTATCAACGCTGCCGCTCGTTTGGAAGGTATGTCATATTCTAAATTGATGGGCGCTTTGCACAAAGCTGGTATCAACATCAACCGTAAGGCTCTTGCCGACCTTGCTATGAACGAACCTGCTGCATTCAAAGCAATCGTAGCTAAAGTAAAATAAATAGCCACGTTATAACAAAAAAACTCCTGAACGAAAGTTCAGGAGTTTTTTTGTGTTGTCGTTCGTCGCTCGTCACTTGTTGCTTCGCAACGTTTAGGCGTTTAATCGTTTAGTCGTGTATTTTATTGACGAATCGACTAATCGGTGAATCGACGAATCGGTGAAAGTTGCGATTAAGCGAGAGCAGAAGACAAACGGTCACTGAGCTTGTCGAAGTGCGTTTGGATTATGCCGAGCGGGAGCAACTTCATGAGGGCGAAGCCCGAATAATGACGAATCGAAGTTTAAAGGAGAAAGGAGAAATAATAATCGACTTGCGACCTTCGACCTTTGACTTTCGACTTTATTCGCATTCACCTCGCACTGAAATTCCTAATTATTCGCTTCGCTCATGATTTCTGGCGTCGGTTCGGCAATTAAAGTAAACTTTATTGCGCTCACCTTGCACTGACTTTTGACCTTTGACTTTCGACTTTCGACTTTCGACTTGATCATTGCTCTCGTTTATTCGCATCTTGGCGCTGCTTTTCTTTTTCGGCCTTCTTACGCGCCTTTTCCTCTTCCTTGAGGCGTTTTTGCTCTTCTACGTAGATTTTGTGGCGACGTTGGCGGTCTTCGCGCAATAGACGTTTGGCTTCGCGTTCTTTTTCGCGTTCCAATTTTTCTTGCTCTTTTTTGGCCTTGGCAGCTTCTTTTTCTTCGGGTGTACGCTTGCGGAACACTTCTTTGTAGTGTTTGTACAAGTTACTCCACGTGTCAAAGTCTTCGCGGTACATAATACCCAAACCTTGTGTATAAAGGGCAGTAGAGTACAGACGGTCGTTGGTTTTGTTGTAGGCTTTTAGTCGCAAACGTCCCGACTCAATCAATTTGTATTCCAAATCAAAGTCGCCAATAAAGTCTTCGCTACCGTATTGGTTGCGATAACCTACATTACCGTTCAAAATAAGTCGGTTGTTAAAGAAATTGGTCGATATATTGGCGGTAATTTGACGGTTGTTAGCGGCATCTACCGAGTTTTCGCTATAGTTTACACCCAAGTTAACGTTGTTACTAATTTGCGACAACCAATAGTTCAACTGGCTCGATATGGTGGCTGTAGCAAACGAGGCAGCCAATTGCGTAGAGTAGCTAACGGCATTTTGTGTTACTTGTGGGTTGTAGAATTTACCTGTCAAAAGCAAGAATACCATTTGCTGGCTCATCATATCTTCTGTATTGATGGCCGCTTTAACCATGCGTTGTACCTCTTCGTCGGCATCGGGCAGTTGAATATCAAACTTAATATCGGGCGACAAGAGTGGCCCTGTTATGCGCGCAATACACAAGGTTTTAACGGTAGAGTTTTTAACCGTTTCCAATACCGATGTTTCCAACAAGTCGGTAAGCGACGCTGTGGTTTGGTAGGTGGCGTTGATGTTCATGTTGCAATTGTTCATGGGGTCACCATCGAACGAAATGCTACTATCATCGCCCACCTCGAAGCGTTTGCGCATAGCTCCTCCCATAGAGAAGTCGTAACTACCTTCTGTAATATTGTAGTTACCATATACCATGATATTAAAGTTGTTGTCTATTTCAACCTTAATATTACCATCGCCACGCGCTTTAATAATATCGCCTGTATGGCTATCAAATATAATTTGCGCTTCTACATCGGGAGTGGCCTCAATGGCTAGATTTACCTTCATTTTTGCCGCTAAACTTTCCGAAATGCGTTGCTTGCGCCTAATACGACCCTCGTTTACAGTAGCGTTTTTGGGTTTTGGTGTAACGTATGTAATAAAGTTATTATCGGTAGCATTCATGTAGCTGTTTAGCGGAATTGCAAAATAGCTATTCTTGCCAGGTTTGGCAATGACGTCTATGTTTACGCTGTTCATGTCGCCTTTGATGTGTGCATTACCAGAGGCAAACAGGGTACCATAAAAATCGGGACTGTTTAGTTCGGTGGTGTTGAATACCAACACATTGTCCACATCAATGTCTATGTTGTAATCAAATTCTGTAAATTTATTGTGTGTTATCAAACCATTTACCTTGCCCTTGTTACCATATTGGTCTCTGAGTTCAATTTCTTTTAAGATAAAGGCATTCTTTTTAATGTGAATAGAGTCTTCAAAATAAAATTTGCTTTTTAAATAGTCAATAGACAGCATCGCATCTTTTACGTAGGCATCACCCCAAATCTCGATGGCATCTAGTTTGCCTCCAACGTATATTTTGCCTTTGGCGATACCTGCCATGTCGTCTGCAAATACGCTTAGGTATTTTTTGATAAACGATAAATCAAGGTTGTTGACGTCAATATCCAAAAGCATGTCGTTTCTTATAGGCGAAATATGACCCACTACGCGCGATGTGTCCAGTACAGAGTTAACTACGGTACCTTTTAAGTCAATTTGCTCTAAATCGTAATTGTACGATGCTTTGGCCTCAATGACATCGCCCAATGGATATCCGTTTAACCCAAATTGTTTACACGATGCCGTGGCATTTAAAATGGGTTTGTGAAGCACTTGTCCTACTTCTGCTTCGGCAGTAACAATACCCAACAATTTGATTTCTGGCATGTAAAATACATTGCTTAAGTATTGTAGGTTAATATCTTTAAGCGATGCCTTGATTACTTGCGATTTGTCTGAACGCGAAGCATTTCCGCTAATTTTAATGTACTGATCTTTTCCGTCAAACCACAGGTTGTTAACCGTCAGGGTTTCTTCGTCGTAGTGGATGGTACCTGGTTTGATGTGCCAAAGCGAGTCGGCTAACATCATGGTAGATGGTAGTAATGAGCAAGTTATGTCAAATATTTGTCCTTTGCGTTTGGGTTTTGCAAAGGTGGTTTGAGTTATGAGTTCGCCAGAAAAATCAGATTCAACAGTGTTTTCCCAGTCGAGCGAAAGGTCTACCTGGTTATTGAAAATTCTGCTTCCTACGTGCAAATAGGTGGTGTCAATACGCGATTGGTATATCGCATTTACATTGGCGGTAATGCTATCGCGGAAGTTATGAATGTGTACAGAGGCACTGTCAATGCTGCTTTTGCCTAAATCAATAAGGTTGGACTGAACGTTTAGCTCAAATTTTTCGTATTGGTCGTTGATGTAACCACTAACGTACGTGGTATCATCGATACTCCATTTTTGTCCAAATAGGTAGGCATAATCGCTCAATGGGTCTAATTGTGCTTGGAAAGAAAAGTCGTTTAATGCATCCCCTTTCTTTACTTTTAGTGGCGATAGATTGCTTAATTCTTTGGACACCATGTATTGTAGGTTACGAGCTAAGGTAGAAAGGGCAATGTTACCCTCTATCTCGGCTTGTAAAAATCCAGATGTTAGGGTAATTAGCTGGTGGTCGTCCAATTTTTTAGATATAAGCTCTATTTTTTCTGGATCAACAGAACCGTTGGTGTCACTTATGTGCATCGAGTCGATGACAACGTACCCAACAATATCGTCTATGCTTTTACCCGATAGTTCGCTGTTTACTCTTACAGAAAATACCAAATTAGGCATGTTGTTGATGAGTTTCATGCCATGCAATCGGATGGTATCTGCTTGTAAATCGAGCGAGATATCTATGTTTTGCTTGTTTTGATGCAATCCAAAGTTAACGGCAAGTGTACCGTTGGTAGGGTCTGCGTATTTAACATTAGCATCAATGGCATTTTCGTTGTATAAACCATCAACGTTTATATTCTTGTAGGTATAATCGTTGTAGTTGAATTCTTTGATATTTCCTTTGATGCTACCAGTAATGTTTTTACCCTGTGGCATTTGTCCGTTTACTTCTACCGATAGAGCGAGTTTTCCTAATTTAGACGATTTGCCTAGTAATTTTTCCAAATCAATTTTATCGCTCTTAATGTGCCCGCTAAAACCGATGTCGTTGTTATTTACGTTGTAGTTTAGCAGTAGGTCGGTATTGATTTTCCCGATGTCAGTTTTTAGTACACCGTAGGCCACCATATCAGAGAAGAATCCACTCATATTACCGCTAAATCGTAATTTTCCTAATTTGCTTAGCTCGTTGGGTAATTTGAAAGGGAAACCTTGTATAGCGGTAATCAATCTTTCTATATCGTATTTGTTGGTACTAACTTCTGTTATGTTGGCATAAAAATAGGCATCTTTGATGTTATCTATACCACTAATGTCTGCCGATGTGTGTATTTGAATACTACTGCCGTAGGAAGCCGAAAAATTGTTCAGTTTAATGTTGTTGTTGCTTACTTGTAAATACCCGCTTAACTGAACGGGGTCTGTTAGATTTCCTAATGCAGGAACTATTTTGCTGAAATCGCTACCGTAAATGAACGAGGGATGTAGCGACGCGGTAATAGTTGTTTTAGCTAGCAAATCAGGTGACGATAGTTGCGCTATGCTGTCGTAAGCAACTTGTAAACTGTCAAATTGCAAATGACTTTGTGGCAATTGGAGAACAAAATCGCGGATGGTGGAGGCTTTATGGCCCATTGATGCCTCGCACGCTATGTTCTTGAGTTCAAAACCGCACCCTTCAACAAGCGATAATGAGTGTAGCGTAATATTTGCTGTATCTGCTTTGAGAACACCAATGGATAGGTGTGTATTTAAATTCTTGATGCGAACGTGCATAGGGTCAAACTGCGTGCTGTCTTTTGTGGTGGCAGGTAGGTGATCGTAATAAAATTCGCCATCTTGAATGGTAATACCCCGTAATGAGAATGTCAGATCGGGGAATTTGGCAGGTTGGTCACTGGCAAAGGCATCCATTAAAAATTGTAGATTGGTTTTGCCAAGCGAGTCGGTGCTTAAATAAAAAATAGGTCTGTTGAGCTGTAATTCTTTCAGTGCAATTTGTTTGTTAAATAGTTTCCGGTACGATATATTTCCCGTAAACTCGTCAAACTTAGCAACTAATTTTCCTTGTGGGTCTTTGAGCGATACGTTGTTTAAAATAATTCCTTCAAAAGGGTTGTAGTAGATGTTTTCAATGTAAAATGTTCCCCCTGTGTACTCCGATAAATACTCAGCAGCTTCTCTGGTTAGAAAATTTTGCACGTACTTGTTGGTGAGTAGTAGCGACAACGACAGTGGTAATGCAATGAGAATTACCACGATATAGATTACTATTTTATGGAATTTTTTAATAACTTTGTACCCTAAATTAAGTGTAGCAAAAATACGAATAAATCGCTATTTATGAAAGAGGCCGATAAAAAAAATAATCCAGTTGTTATATTAGGTATAGAATCGTCGTGCGACGACACTTCGGCAGCCATTATTCGCGATGGTTTTTTGCTCTCTAATGTCATTGCTAGTCAGGCAGTTCACAGTGCATACGGTGGGGTAGTTCCCGAGTTGGCATCGCGTGCCCATCAACAAAATATTATTCCTACGGTAAGCGAAGCCATTAAACGTGCCGGCATTCAAAAAGAAGATATATCGGCCATTGCATATACCCGTGGACCTGGTTTGATTGGTTCGTTGCTAGTAGGCAACTCGTTTGCCAAAGGGTTTGCCACTGCCATGAACATTCCCATGATAGAGGTAAATCACTTGCAAGCACACGTATTGGCGCATTTTATTCAAGAAGAAAATGAACCCGTACACGTACCTGAATTCCCATTTTTGTGTTTGCTAGTATCGGGCGGTAACTCGCAAATTATTTTGGTAAAAGCCTACAACGA
>CAJGDW010000074.1 GCA_904502115.1 Paludibacteraceae bacterium
GTTAAGTATATAAGATATTATAATAACGATAGAATTAAGTTGAGGCTAAATGGAAAAAGCCCGGTAAAATACCGAGCTTTATACCAATCTAGAGTTGCCTCTTGATAATGTTTAACCGTCCAACTTTTGGGGGTCACATCACATTAGCAGCACCTTTGTTTTTTTAGGAGACGTACAAAGATCTTATTCCTACTTGTTCGTCTCCTAATGTATAAAAAAGCAAGGTTAGGCTTGATAATTAGACAAATCTGCCAATTCAAAACGTTCAATGTAGCCTGCATTCATATCTACGAGCGATGCTACGTACGACACAAACACACGGGCTGACTGAGCAAACAAGGTTTCATTGGCAGAGGCATCTTGCAACAACAAATAGCCCATGATAATGCAGCCTGCCATTTCTACCAGTTTTCTACCCAACAGGTCTATTGCTTCCTGGCTTTGCCATTCCACAACGCGATTTACAGCAGCAACGTATCTTTCTTGCAACAAATTAAGTTGTTGCAACAAGGGTTGCATGCTCTCCGCAACGGGAGTCTCTGCATATTCTTGCATCACAGAAGCATAATAACCACTGGTAACGTATCGAATGGCAGCAATCACCTGCATTTGAGTGGTTCCCTCGTAGATATTGGTTACACGTGCATCACGGTACAAGCGTTCGCAGGTATAATCTTTCATGTAACCCGATCCACCGTGAATTTGTACACAATCGTAGGCATTCTGATTGCAGAACTCACTACCCAAACCTTTTGAAAGAGGCGTAAACGAATCGGCCATTTTGCTGTATTTTTTCATTTCTGCTCTCTCTTCTGGCAACAATTTACGTTCCTTGGCAATTTCTTCTAAGGTTTTGTACAAGTCAACGTAACGCGATGTTTGGTACAACAAAGAACGCATGGCATCCAATTTCGCTTTCATGGTTGCCAGCATTTCTGCCACTGGCAACATTTCTACAATGGGTTTACCAAACTGTTTGCGTTGTTTTGCATATTGTAACGCTTCCGAATAAGCGGCTTGCGATATGCCCACCGATTGTGCGGCAATACCCAAACGAGCCCCATTCATCAACGCCATTACGTATTTAATCAAACCTAATTTACGGTCGCCACACAATTCTGCCTTGGCGTTTTTATACACCAATTCGCAAGTAGGCGAACCTTTGATACCCATTTTATGCTCAATGCGACGCACTTCTACGCCACCATCACGTTTGTCGTAAATAAACATAGAAAGTCCGCGACCGTCTTTGGTACCTTCTTCCGAACGTGCCAACACCAAATGGATATCGCTATCGCCGTTGGTAATGAATCGTTTTACACCGTTCAAATACCAGCAACCATCTTCTTCGCTATACGTGGCCTTTAATTGAACACTTTGCAAATCGCTACCGGCATCGGGTTCTGTCAAGTCCATCGACATGGTAGCACCTTCGCATACACGCGTAATGTAACGACGTTTTTGATCTTCGTTACCAAATTCGTTGATGGTTTGCGCACAATCTTGTAAAGCCCAAATATTGGCAAAACCAGCATCTGCCCTACTCACCATCTCGGTTGCCATCATATAAGGAACCAACGAAAAATTCAAACCTCCGTAACAACGTGGCATAGACATACCCATCAAACCGGCTTGTTTGCAAACAGCAATGTTGCGTGCAGTGCCTGGAGCGTATGCAACCCTTCCGTTGCCACAGCTAGCACCCGTTGCGTCTACCTCTGCAGCATTACTTGCAATGGTTTCTGCACATATTTCGCCTATAATTTCCAATACTCGGCTGTAACTATCCAAGGTATCCGACACACTGCTGGGCGCATACGGATAAGCATCCTTTTCGGCAAAATCACGTTCACGCAAAGCTACAATGCGTTGCATAAGCGGATGATTAAGATAATGCGACAATACCGATGTATCTGTATAAAAATTAGCCATTTTATTTTTTTCTGTTTTGTAAATACTGAATCAATTTAGGCAACACCTCGTGTACCATACCTACGACAACATAGTCGGCAATTTGGTTAATAGGAGCTTGTTCGTCTACATTGATAGACACAATAACATCGCTATCTTGCATACCCGTTATGTGTTGAACTTGCCCACTAATACCACAAGCAATGTACAATTTTGGACGCACCGTAATACCGGTTTGACCAATCATACGGTCGTGTTCAATCCAACCTGCATCGGTAGCAGCACGTGTTGCCCCTACTTCGCCGTTTAACACATCGGCCAGTTGATACAACAACGCAAAATTCTCTTTTGAACCAACACCATAACCACCGGCTACCACAACTTGGGCTGTTGGCAAAGAATGATTCGATGTTTGTTGGTATTCTTCCAATACTTTTACAACAAAATCGGCATCCGTTACCCATTGCGCCACATCGTAAACCATTTCTTCGCAGGTGTAATTAGCATCGTACACCTTGCTAACAAAGACACCACCACGAACGGTTGCCATTTGGGGTCTGCGTTGTGGTGTAACAATGGTAGCCATCATGTTATCGCCAAATGCAGGACGTATTTGATCCAACAACCCCGTTTGCTTATCAATTTGCAAATCGATGCAGTTAGCGGTCAATCCTGTTTGCACACTGGCAGCCACCCTGGGAGCCAAATCGCGGCCCAACGAGGTAGCACCCATCAACACAATTTGAGGTTCTACTTCTTGTATCAATTTAGCTAAGATGCTGCTATAAGGCAAGGTGGTATAAGGATACAGTTTAGCATCATCAAAAATGTGCAACATATCTACTCCAAATGGTGCAACAACCTTTTTTACCTGTTGCAACTGTTTACCAATGGCCACCGCCTCTAATTTCACTTGCAATTCATTGGCCAATGATTTTGCTTTGGTTAGTAATTCTGTACTAACTGGTGCTACCTGGCCGTTGGCATCTGTTTGTATATAAACCAATATATTATTCATACGCATTTCCTTACGCTATTACACCTGTATTTTGTAACATCGCTACCAAACTATCCATTTCATCGGACGTAAAACAGGCTTGTTCCTTCTTTTGCAAAATAATGGGCAAGGTCGATTTCACCTGTGTGGCAGAACCTTGCAAACCACACATGGTAACATCAACATTGATATCGGCTGCTGTCCATTGTGGAATAGCGGTATTTTTGTGCGTCATAACACATTTAGCATGACAAGGTCTGAGTTCACACGCCGCTACGTTCATGGTAATCAAAATGGGCAATTGCGCCGCTACTTTCTCTACACTTTCGTCTAGTTGACGAACCACCAACAAGTCATTTTGATTCACCTCTACGTTTATAGCTGCGGTAATGGCAGGAATACCTAACAAGCAAGCCACTTGCTGACCCACATGCGCCGTATCACCATCCAAGGTTTGCTGACCCGCCAAAATAATATCCACATTTTCTATTTTTTTAATGGCTGCAGACAATACATTCGAGGTAGCCAAGGTATCCGATCCAGCAAATTGCGCATCGCACAACACATAACCACCATCTGCACCCCTGTACAAACCTTCCTTCACGGCATCACCCGCCGAAGGCAATCCCATGGTCAAGATGGTAATGGTCGATGCAGGGTACAATTCCTTTATGCGGATGGCTTGTTCCAAGGCTACTTTATCATCGGGATTGATGATGGTAGGCAATGCTGCCCTATTAATGGTTCCATCTGCATTTAAGGTATCCTGACAAACACAACGTGTATCAGGAACCTGTTTCATTAAAACGACTATATTGTATTTCATGTTTTTGCGATTAGATGCATTTACCACCGTCTACAGACAAGGCTTGACCCGTTACGTAGGCAGACATATCAGAGGCCAAGAAAACCGCTACGTTGGCAATATCTTCGGGAGTGCCCACACGTTTCAACGGAATTTCGTTGATCCATTTGTTTTTTACCTCTTCCGAAAGACCTTGGGTCATATCGGTTTGAATAAATCCAGGAGCAATGGCATTGATACGAACACCTTTACCGCCCAATTCTTTGGCCATACTTTGGGTTAAACCAACAATTCCGGCTTTTGAAGCGGCATAATTACATTGTCCTGCATTGCCATGCAAACCTACTACAGACGACATATTGATAATGCTACCCCCACGTTGACGAAGCATAATGGGCGTACATAGCTGACAATAATTAAACGCCGAACGCAAGTTACCGTTTATGACTTCATCAAATTGACTGGGAGTCATACGCATCAACAAGCCATCGCGGGTAATGCCAGCGTTGTTTACCAAGATATCAATTCTGCCGCATTGTTTCATTACTTCGTCTATCACTTCTTTGGCTACGTCATAATTGGTAGCGTCGGCCTGAAATGCCAACACTTTACCACCCAAAGCTTCTAATTCTGCCTTAGTTTGTAACGCTGTTTCTTCCTTAACATAGGTAAACGCTACAACAGCACCTTGTTTTACAAACTGTGCTGCGATGGCCTTGCCTATACCGCGCGATCCGCCCGTAATAAGGGCTACTTTTCCTGCTAATAGTGTACTCATATCTTTACATTAAAGCAAAGTTCAAATCTCCTTTGCAACAAACTTTATCATTTACCATGGCCTGAGCCTTTACAAAAATAAGACTCTTTCTTCTATCCACAATAAACGATTTGATTTTTACTGTATCGCCAGGACGAACTTGTCCCTTAAAACGAACATTATCAATACCTGTATAGAATGTTAATTTTGTTTTTACTTCATCGCCCAACAATAAACCACACGACTGTGCCATCATTTCGCACAAGATAACACCAGGCACTACGGGATAATCTGGAAAATGGCCTTGTAAAAAGAATTCATCTCCTCTTACATAATAGCTAGCATACGCTACCAAAACCTCATTGCCTTGCGCATCTACTTCTGTTTGCAAATCAACCGTATCGAGCAACAACATGGGCTCACGGTGCTTCAAATACTGTTTTATTTCTTCTCTATTCATGCTTCCATTTTTCTTAATGCAACACATGCGTTATGACCACCAAAGCCCAACGAATTGGAAATTGCCAACGTGATAGGTGCTTCTAGTGCATTATTGGGCACATAATTCAAATCGCAATCGGCATCAGGCACTTGATAGTTGATAGTGGGAGGTACAATACCTTCCGAAAGGGCTTTTACACATGCAATAAGTTCTACTGCACCCGCAGCACCCAACATATGGCCTGTCATCGATTTGGTAGAACTGATCAATGCCTTACGCGCATTTTCTTCACCCAAAGCCAACTTAATAGCATTGGTTTCTGTTTTATCGTTCAATGGTGTGCTAGTACCGTGTGCATTGATGTACAACAAATCATTTTCGGTATAGGCTGCTTGTTGCAAAGCCATCTCGATAGCACGCGATGCAGGAATTCCATCGGGACGAGGTGCAGTGTAATGGTGTGCATCACACGTATTACCATAACCCACCACTTCGGCATAAATGGTTGCGCCTCTATTTACAGCATGTTCGTACTCTTCTAATACCAAAATACCTGCTCCTTCTGCCATGGTAAAACCACTGCGACGAGCATCAAAAGGTGTACAAGCCTCTTCTAAGGTTTGTGCATTGGTAAGCGCCTTACTATTGGCAAAACCACCAATGGCAATGGGCACTACAGCCGCTTCGGTACCACCCGCAATAATGGCATCTGCCATACCATTTTTAATAGCCAAATATGCCTCGCCGGTAGCATGTGTACCCGTAGCACAAGCTGTAACAACAGGCAAACAAGGACCTTCTGCATTGTGTTTAATGGCCACATTGCCCGATGCCATGTTGGCAATCAAAGTAGGAACGAACAATGGAGAAATACGTTTAGGACCTTCGTTCAATAGTTTGGTAGTTTCTTTTACAAAAACGTCCATACCACCAATACCCGATCCCACATATACACCTAAACGGTGGGGTTGAATATTTTCGCCACTTACCAAACCACTTTCGTTCATTGCCTGATAAGCTGCCGCCATGGCATATTGGCAAAATAAATCCCATTTTCTCACATCAGAACGATCCAAACCATTTGCCATAGGATCAAAGTTCTTAACTTGTGCTACTATTCTAACAGGCAAATCAACATCGTCATAGCCTGTAATAAAGTTCAAACCACTTTTGCCTTCTTTTAGACTGTTCCAAAAGTCAGCTACATTGTTACCAACAGGGGTAATTGCCCCCATTCCTGTTACAACTACTCTTCTTTCCATATTATTTTTATTATTCGGCCGATTTATTCCATTCAATTACGCAAGCTGCCGATGTAAAACCAGCACCAAATGCACTAAACACCAATAAATCACCTTTTCTTAATTTACCATTTTTATTCAATTCATCCAGCAACAAAGGAATACTTACCGACGATGTATTTCCGTATCGATTCACATTGATAGGAAATTGTTCATCGGTCGCACCAAAATGACTCTTAATAAAATCAATAATGCGCAAGTTGGCTTGATGCAACACAAAATAAGTCACATCGTCCTTGTTCACATTTGCTTGTTTCAACACATATTGCATATCGCGCAACGAACTTGTTACCGCCGACTTAAACACCTCTTGTCCATTCATACACAAAGGACCAGTATTTTTATCACGTATTAAAAAAGGTGTAGGTTCTAGCGAGCGACGGTAATACAATACCGATTTATCACTCTTAGAAGATACCTTAATACTACGCAAGGCATTTCCTCTGGTAACCACCACAGCAGCGGCACCATCACCAAATAAAACACAAGTACGTCTATCGTTCCAATCGACAATACGAGTTGGAGCCTCTGCACTAATAATCAAGATATTTTCGGCTCTACCCGATTGCAAAAGGGCCTCTGCCATATCCATCGCATAAAGGAAACCAGTACAAGCAGCATTTAGATCGTACGCAGGACATTGCGATCCAATGTGTCCACCTACTATGCTAGCCATAGAAGGAATTACGTACTCATTTACCATGTTAGAACAAATGATATAATCTAATTGGGTTGGCAAAATACCAGCATCATCCAAAGCCTGTTTAGCTGCTTCCGTAGCAAGTTCTTCTAATGATTCAGTAGAAAGTACACACCTTGTTTCAATACCAGTTCTCTCACGAATCCACTCATCGCTGGTATCTACAAATTGTGACAATTGTTCATTAGTAACCATTTTTTGAGGGAGCATGCTCCCCGTTCCAATAATTCTCATGCTTTTTTAGTTAAATTTTCAGAGTGCAAAAGTAGGAAAAGAGATTTGCTCAAAATGCAGAAAAAAGGTATTTGGGACTATTAGAACAGCACTTTGGGACGAATTGACATGCTATTGGGACGAATTGACAAGGATTATTACAAAAAAAAATGAGACCAATCACAAGATCAGTCTCATCCTTTTGCTTCTACAAGATACAAACACCGCACGCAATACTAGTAATCTTCAATACTGAATTAAGAGGGGCAATACGACTGCGCTCAGTTCTGTAACTCATCGAAACGTATTGCAAATATATTGATAAATTTTAACAAAGCAATACCTCTAGATATGTTTAACTCCTATTAACATTATACAAACAAAAAAAAGACCCTGAGGAAAATCCTCAAGGTCTTCTGAAAAATGGCGGCTACCTACTCTACCACAAACGCAGTACCATCGGCGCTACCGGGCTTAACTTCTCTGTTCGGAATGGGAAGAGGTGGAACCCCGGCGCCATAAC
>CAJGDW010000075.1 GCA_904502115.1 Paludibacteraceae bacterium
ACTAACCATTGGCGACACATCGCGTATGCCAAAGGAAACGGCAAGCAGATTGCAACAATGCATAGAACAAACGGCCAACAATACGGGGCTTCATTTGGTTTTGGCACTTAGCTATTCATCGCGTTGGGAGATAACCGAAGCCATTCGTAACATGGTAAACGATGGTCAAAACGGCAAACTAACTGCTGCTAACATTGACGAAAACACCATCAATAGCTATCTTACCACTGCTAACATTCCTGATCCTGAGTTACTTATCAGAACCAGTGGCGAGTACAGAATTAGCAACTTCTTACTATGGCAAATTGCCTATACAGAACTATACTTTACAGAAGTTCTTTGGCCAGATTTCCGCAAAGACGATTTGTACCAAGCCATCGTCAATTATCAATCGAGAGAACGTCGTTTTGGTAAAACTAGCGAACAAGTAAACCAATAAACGTATGCTTCTTAAGAGATTAGCCTTATTCGTCATTCTAACATTAGTGGGTATTGGGTTCCTAGTGGCTCAAGACCTTCCTGAGGTAGACTATACTATGCCCAAGGAATATACGATTTCGGAAATTACCATTTCTGGAAACAACAACTATGACGAATATGTACTTATTGGCTACTCTGGTCTAAAAATTGGTCAAAAAATAACCATCCCCAGTGATGCTACCAGCAAGGTAGTACAACGATTCTGGCAACAAGGATTATTTACCAATGTTCGACTTGAAATTGCTGGCGTACAAGACAACAATGTTTGGTTAAACATTCACCTAGACCAACGTCCCAAAATAAGCGAAATCAACATTACCGGTGCTAAAAAGAAAGAAAAAGAAGAAATTGAAAAGTGCATGGGTATTAGCAAAGGTTCGCAAATTACCCCTTACCTTATTGACAAAGCCAAAAAGAACATAACAGATTATTGGTTGGACAAAGGTTACTATTATGCCAAAGTTTCGGTAGTACCACGCGAAGAAGATGGTGCAGAAACCATAGTGGATATCAACATTGAAAAAGGCAATAAAATCAAAGTTAATCACATCTACTTTACTGGCAATGATCAAGTTTCTGACAAGAAATTGGATCGTGCCATGAAAAAAACCAACGACAGGAGCAACATTCTGAATATCTTTAGAAACAAAAAATTTATTCCTGCCGAATACAAAAACGACAAACAGTTGTTAATTGAAAAATACAACGAATTAGGATACCGCGACGCGTATATTGTTGCCGATAGTGTGCGACCAGATACATCGAAAGAAAAAAACAAAGAAAAATACGTCAATGTGTACATCACCATTGACGAAGGCAAACAATACTACTTTAGAAACATCAATTGGATTGGTAATACCGTTTATTCTACAGCCTATTTGAAACAAGTTTTGGGCATTAAGAAAGGCGATATTTACAACCAAAAGAAATTAACCCAACGTTTACACGAAGACGAAGATTGCGTAAGTAACCTTTACCTAGACAATGGTTATTTGTTCTTTAATATGCAACCGTACGAGACAAACATCGTAGGCGACTCTATCGACCTTGAAATCAGAATCATGGAGGGTCGTCAGGCAACCATTAACCGTGTTAACATTGAAGGTAGCGAATACTTATACGAACACGTGGTTCGTCGCGAATTAAGAACCAAACCCGGCGATTTGTTTAGCAAATCGGACATTATGCGTTCAATGCGCGAATTGGCGGCTACTGGACACTTCTCTACCGACCCCGGCAAAATGGACATTCGTACGGAACCCGACCCAGAAAACGGAACGGTAGATTTAACCTACGTATTGGAGTCTAAACGAAACGACCAAATTGAGCTTTCAGCTGGTTGGGGGCAGACAGGTGTTGTGGGTATTGTTAAATTGAAATTTACCAACTTCTCGTTAAAAAACCTGTTTAACTTTAAAAAATACAGACCATTACCACAAGGGGACGGACAAACACTTACTTTGAGTGCCCAAACCAATGGTATGTACTACCAAGCCTATAGTTTATCGTTTACCGAACCATGGTTAGGTGGAAAACGCCCCAATACGTTCTCGTTCTCGGCTTACTACTCTATCCAATCGGGTATCAGTAGCACCTATAGTTCGGCGTACAGCCAATATTACTATTCAGACAACTCGTGGTATTCGTACGATTACGACCCTGACAAGTACATCAAAACCTTGGGTATTACAGCGGGTATTGGTACCCGTTTAAATTGGCCCGACGACTATTTTACCTTGTACGGACAAATCGCCTATTTAAACTACAACTTAAGTCATTGGGATTATTTTGCACTGAATACCGGGATTGCAAACAACTTTAACCTATCGGTTACCCTATCGCGTAACTCGTTGAATCAACCTATTTATCCTAGCAGGGGTAGCGACATTTCATTGTCGTTGGCATTGACACCTCCCTACTCTGCATGGGATGGTATTGATTACGAACATGCAGACCAACAAACCAAATACCGCTGGATTGAATACTATAAAATTAAATTCAAATCGCGTTTCTTTGTTCCATTAACACCAGACAATAAATTGGTATTGATGGGACGCGCCGAATTTGGTTTCTTGGGTTACTATAATATCCACAAACGGTCTCCATTTGAAACCTTCTGGGTAGGTGGTGACGGTATGAGTGGTTATAGCAGTACATACGCCACCGAAACGGTAGCTTTACGTGGTTATACCAATGGTTCGCTCACTCCTACCTACGACGATGGTGGACAAGCGGGTAACATTTACTCCCGTTTCAGTCTTGAATTGCGTTACCCTATTCTTATGAAAGAAACCACCATGGTTTGGGTATTGGGATTTGCCGAAGCGGGTAACTGTTGGCGAGATTACCACGACTTTAATCCACTGGATTTAAAACGCTCAGCAGGTGTGGGTTTACGCGTTTACATGCCTATGTTTGGTTTGCTAGGTGTTGACTGGGCATACGGTTTTGACCAGGTGAACGGAAGAGTAAGCGGAAGTCAATTCCACTTTGTAATTGGACAAGAATTTTAAACTTTTTAGTTATATTTGCGTCTATAATATTGTAAAACATTTAAAACGTAAGCATATGAAAAAAATTAGTGTATTAGCCATCGCATTGTTTATTGGTTGCGTAAGTGCTATGGCACAAAAATGGGCCCTAGTTGACATGGAATATATTTTGAAAAACATTCCTGCATACGAGTCGGCAGCACAACAATTAGAACAAAGCTCTAAAAAATGGCAAAAAGAAATTGATGCTTTAAATACAGAAGCAGATAATTTAATGAACAACTACAAATCGGAGATGGTATTCTTAACCGACGAACAAAAGAAAGAAAAAGAAAAAGCCATCATTGCGAAAGAAACCGAAGCTAAAGATTTGAAACGCAAATACTTTGGTAACGACGGCGAGTTGTACAAAAAACGCGAAAGTTTGATGCGTCCTATCCAAGATGAAATTTACAACGCCATCAAAGAAATTGCGGAAAAAGAAGGATATATGCGTGTTGACGACAGAGCTTCAAGCCCTAGCATTTTGTACGCAAATCCTGCCAACGATATCAGTGATGCTGTATTATCTAAAATGGGATACGCTAAATAAGTCAGTAACAAATTAATAAGATAGAGATGAAAAAATTGATCATTGCCCTATTGATGGTTCTTCCATTGGGTGCTTTTGCAGAAAACACAAAAATCGGCTACGTAAACAAACAAGAAATTATGGTTGCGATGCCAGAATACAACGATGCCATGAAGGTATTGGAAGATATGAATCTTAAATACATTACCGAAGGCAAAAAATTAGAAGAAGAGTTTCAACGCAAATACCAAGAATATGCTTCGCAAGCAGAAACATTGGATGCCGCTATTCGTCAATACAAAGAAAATGAGTTGGCACGTTTGCAACAAAGCATTCAAGAATTTACCAAAAGCGCCGACGAAACTTTGAAGAAAAAACAACAAGAATTGTTTGTACCTATTATTGCTAAAATGGATGCTGCCATTGCAAAAGTAGGCGAACAAAATGGTTTCACCATTATCTTGGATAACACCGCTGGTATAATCTCTTACAAATCTGCACAAACCACTGATGTTGCAGGATTGGTAAAAAAAGCATTGGGTTTATAATCCTTTAAGGCCTTATAAAATGCGTATCGGTGTATTTGACTCGGGCTACGGAGGCCTTACCATATTAGAACAGTTCAGGGCATTGTTACCACAGTACGATTATGTGTACTTGGGCGACAATGCCCGAACTCCTTATGGAACAAGGTCGTTTGAGGTAGTTTATCAATACACCCTGCAATGCGTCAAAAAACTATTTGAAATGGACTGTGCTTTGGTTATTTTAGCCTGCAACACGGCATCGGCCAAGGCATTAAGAACCATTCAACAAAAAGACCTTCCACTTATTGACCCTAACAGAAGGGTTTTAGGGGTGATTCGCCCTACTGTAGAGGCGATTGGAAATCTTACACAATCTCGTCACGTGGGTCTTCTAGGCACAGAAGGAACCATTCAATCGGGTTCGTACCCTATGGAGATTCAAAAGATATACCCTGACATTACCGTTACCGGGCAAGCTTGTCCGATGTGGGTTCCCCTAATCGAGAACAACGAGTACCACAGCGAAGGAGCCGATTATTTTGTCAAAAAATACATCGACCAATTGCTAGAAAACGATCCGCAAATAGACACATTGGTATTGGCATGCACCCACTACCCTTTACTACTGGATAAAATAAAAATGCATGCGCCTAAGCACATGCACATTGTATCACAAGGTCCTATTATTGCGCAAAGTTTAGCCGATTACTTGCAAAGACATGCAGAAATCGAAACGAAACTAGACAAGAACGGACAATGCATTTTTTACACAACCGAATCGGTTGAAAAATTCAAGCAATCAGCCTCAACCTTTTTGCATACCGCTATTGAGGCGCATCATCTTTCTTGGTAGCTTTCTTCTTTTTAGCATCGGTCAATGCAACCTCTTTACACTCAACTATATAAGGTGGTTGCTGATTGGGGGCTTCTACCATTTTCAATTTGCCATCGAATGGAGTTCCATCGGGACGAACAAAACCTTTGAGTGAAAGGGTTTCGCCTTTGAGCAGTCTGCCTACTTGCGAAGAGGATAGCTCTTTGCCGTGCTGGTCTTTCCAAATGACAAATTTACAACCTTCTTTATAACCACTACAACCAAAACCACGTTTGCCTTCTATAATGTCTTTACCACAAACGGGACATTGACCTATTTGTTCGGGAGTGAAATCGAACACCATTTTTTGTTGTTCGGGGCTGTATTTTAAGCGGGCATCAAAGGGTTTCCCTGCCTTGCTGGTGAAACCTTTGATTACATCGGTCATGCCGTTTTCGATGATTTGACGCAAGTGTTTTTCAGTTAGCTTCTTTTTGGCCACATCTTTCCATAGCACAAATTTGCAACCATCTTTGTAACCCAAACAACCAAATGCTTTTTCGGTTTCCTTGATTCTGCTACCGCATACAGGACATTTTACGCCCTCTACCGTACCTGTTTGAACGGTCTTTCCATCGTTAATGAGTTTAGCCGTTTCGGTTTTGGTAAACTGGATAATTTCTTGGTAAAATGCCTCTACCTCGTATTCGCCTTTGGCCATGAGGTTGAGTTTCTTCTCCCACTCGCCGGTTAAAGCAGGGTTACCAATGGGTAGTTCGCACGTAAGTTCGTACACTTGCAACCCAATATCAGTGGGTATTAATTTGTTTTTATCGTTTACAATGTACAAGCGTTTGTACAAGGTTTCGATGATGTTGGCACGGGTAGCAGGCGTTCCTAAACCACAATCTTTCATGGCTTGCACGGCCTCGGGGTCGTCTAATTGTTTGCCTGCCGTTTCCATGGCCTTTAGCAAAGTAGCTTCGGTAAGCAAGGGCGGTTTTTTGGTCATGCCCTCTTTGATGCGATGACCGGTTAATTGCACTTCTTCGCCCTTTTTCAAATTGGGCAAGGTTTGCTGGTCTTCTGCATCGGCTTCGTCGTCTACCATGTTTTTTTCGAGCACAGCACGCCAACCCATCTCTTTGATGGTGGTTCCCGATGCTTCGAGCAGTTCGTATTGGTCTGAAAAATGAAATTTATAGGCCAGGATTTCTTTTTTACATACCGGTAGCAAAGCCATAATCAACTGAAAGCAAACCATTTGATAGATTTTCTTTTCGGTATCGCTTAGGTTGCTATACAAATTGGTATGCTGAAAAGTAGGGATAATAGCATGGTGATCAGTCAACTTTTTGCTATCGAAACAGGCCGTATTAAAGTCTCCAGAAGACAATTGGGTAACCGATTTAGCAAAGGCATCGGTAAAGGACAAACCCGATAATTGCGATAGTTTGCTTTGTACTTCTTTTACCATATCGTCGCCCAAATAACGGCTACCCGTACGGGGATAGGTAAGCATTTTGTGGCGTTCGTACAAGACCTGAACGGTATCGAGGGTTTGTTGTGCACTAATGCCAAAACGTTTGTTGGCTTCGGCTTGCAACGAGGTCAAGTCGAAAGGCAAAGGTGCTTTCTCTTGCTTTTGCTTTACTTGTTTATCGGCCACTGTTACGACAGATGGCAACAAGGCTGCCAACGATTCGGCCTTTTCTTTTTGCAAGAAACGTTCGGGATAACGTGCCACAAAGGCTTGTCCTTGCCCCAACAAATCGGCCTCGATGGTGTAAAAAGGCGAGGGTTGAAAGTTGGTATGTTCTTTCCATCGACGGCAAATAAGCGCCAAAGTAGGCGTTTGTACGCGACCCAACGATAGGGTCTTACGCGAGCGCGATGCCAAGGTCAACGCACGGGTAGCGTTCATACCTACCAGCCAATCGGCTTCGTTGCGTGCCTTGGCAGAATGGTATAAATTCTCGTATTCGGATGCGGGTTTTAGCTGGGCAAAACCCTCTAATATAGCCTCGTCTGTCATGGACGAAATCCACAAGCGTTCTACGGGTTTATCGCATTTGGCATGGGTGTAAATGTAGCGGAAAATGGCCTCACCCTCGCGGCCGGCATCGGTAGCACAAATAATGCTATCGGCATTTTGAAAGAGTTGAACAATGGTATTGAGTTGCTTTTGTGCCCCCTCGTCGCCTTGGGGATGGTACACAAACACAGCGGGAAGCATCGGCAAATCGGCTATGTTCCATTTCTCGAAACCATACGTAGCAGGTTCTGCCAACGTAATAAGGTGACCGAATGCCCAAGTAACTTGGTATCCGTTCCCCTCCATATACCCCTCGTGCCTGTTCTTAACGCCTAATACACGGGCAATGTCTTTCGCCACCGACGGCTTTTCTGCTAGAATAACTTTCATAAACTACGCTAAAATAGAAGACAAAGGTAGTAAATAAAAGGACAAAAGGGATAGTTTGAATAAAAAAGACTATCTTTGCAAGATAATTTTTGAACAGTATGCAAAATATCAGAAACATAGCGATTATTGCGCACGTAGACCACGGTAAAACGACCCTAGTAGATAAAATGCTTGTAGCGGGTGCTTTGTACAAAGACCACGAAAAAGCAGGCGAATTGGTATTGGACAACAACGATTTGGAACGCGAACGTGGTATTACCATTGTGTCGAAAAATGTTTCTATCAACTACAAAGACACCAAAATCAACATCAT
>CAJGDW010000076.1 GCA_904502115.1 Paludibacteraceae bacterium
CGATATCCCCCGGCACAATGTAAACGCCCTCTTCCGGAAACGCTGTACCTTGGTCGGTGGTCTCGTGAATCATAAATTGAATATTGCCGGAGGTTACGACATTGGTAGCCTTACCGACTGTGGAGTAATACGCCAGAGTAGTCTGGGTGTAAAAAACAAATGCTATGGCAAAATATGCTATGGTGACAAATTTTAGTCTAAGCTTCCCCATGTGTAACCTCCTTTATTATTTCAAATTTGCTTGTCATGGCGTGCTTTGGGAGTTAGCCAATGTAACCAGCAATCAAAAGGCACAAGGGAGAGCTTATGCCCTTTGATTGCCGCCTATCCTCCGAAGGGGATAGGGCGGACTATGAATTAATATTATTTTGCTTGCAGGCGGAATGTTCCGTTTGTAGCATCCCAATAGGTTTCGTAACCGTCATTCATGCAAATCAGCTTTGTTTCGTCGCCCTCAGTATATGTGTAATCGGAAGCCGGTTTGAAATTGAACTTTGCGAAATTAGAATCAGCTTCGTTTACAGTGAACTTCAATGTACCGAATTCTTTCGCAAGATATGCAGTATTATGGTTCGTGCTCAGGTTATAAGCAATAACTCCATCAACTTCGGCGTTACCCCAAGTAAGTCCTAAACCTCCACTGTAACCAAAACTATCGATAATCTTGCCTCCGGTAATAGTTGCAGTGTTGTTATACAAGAACAAGGAATTTGCACCGTTGTTGTAAATTTCACCACCAGTCATTACAAAGCTTGCGTGATCATGGAAACGAATAGCACCGTAAGCAGGAGCAGAGTTGTCGTGCATCTTGAATGTTCCGCCAATCTTAACAGTCTCATAATAACCTGCATAAATAGCACCGCCAGCCGATGCAGAATAGTTATAAGCCATTTCGCCGCCATTCAGCACATAAACATTATTACTCTTTGAAGCACCTGCCCAGATAGCACCGCCAACACCATCAGATAAGTTATGGTTCATTTCACCACCATTCATGGTTAACACAGTGCCAATGTTGGTAACAACACGGATAGCACCGCCGAGACCTCCATGGTTTCCATTAACCTTACCGTAATTGATGGCGATTTCACCACCACCCCAAATTGCGCCTGCTGCGGAATAGTTGTTAATAATTTCACCGCCGTTAATAATTAGCTTGCTGCCTGTACGCGTATTTAGATAAACAGCATTTGCGCCATCGTTATTCTGGATAACAGCCCCTTCATTAAGGACCACGATTCCGTTACCTTCAGTTGTAATAAGAGCACCCGTTGCAGTTACGCCTGTATTAACAGTACCACGCTGAAGAACTTCATTAACCTCACCTGACCAAATTGCACCACCATCAACGATGATATTCTCAAGGGTAAGTGTTGTGCCTGTTTTTACAATGAAAACCTTATCCGTAAAAATTGCAGGAGTATCTGGTTGATCTGTTATAAGAGCAGTACCACCGGTACGACGGATTGTATATCCTGCACCATCAATGTTTGCATCGTAGGTAACAACAAAAGAATTATCTACCACGATATCCTTAGTGAGAACAATATTCTCTTCCTTGTTTGCTAAAGCAACTCTCAATTCATTGGCATTGGAAACTGGAGCAAAATTCAGTGGAGCATCAATATCGTAATTCTTGTCGAAGCTATCCACCTCGGAATTAAGTTGGGTAGCAATAATCTGAATGTCGAAAGCACCAAGGTCACAACCCTGATATTCATTACCCGCCGTTTCTTGCATTTTCAGAGCAATACCAAGATATGCAACTTCGTTAGCTTCAAGCGTTCCCTTAGTAGTTTCTTCAATAGTATTTACAAAATCTGCTACTGTACCAACTTTGGTATAACCAGTTAAATCACGGTCAGCAGGATATGAAAGTTCGGTTATGCTTGGGCAAACATACACGTCGATAACATTAGCAAGGATAGAAAGCTCGTTTTCAGACACAAACTTAGCCATCCACTTAAGTGCTAAAGAACCTTCGTTTTCAACCTTGAGAATTTTCACATCGGTATAACCAGGTTCCCAAAGGCTATAATCAAAGATAGGTGTCTTTTCTTCCTTAATGGAAACCCAACCAGTTTCTTTATCAAGCAGTTCAAGGTCGATTTTCAAAGTACCTGCTTGAATTTTGTTACCTGCAGAGGTAACGCTGTCTGTAAACCAAGCGAATGTCGTTCCGATAAGCATTACTACACAAAGAACTAATGACAAAACACTTGATATAAGTACACGTTTAGTGCTTTTTTTATGATTCATATCATTTCCCTCCTGGTTTAACTCTAGTACTGATTAATTGTAGTATCAGAAGTGTTTCCACTAATTTGTGGATTACCAACAAGGCTGGTGTTTTCTAGAGTGAGCACTGCTTTTACAGCATCAGCACGGAAGATAATAACAGCATCGCCATCGTCATTAGCAGATTTCAAATTGCTATCCTTAATCAAGAAGTTTTTAGCTTCATTAAGATTTCCGCCCGTGTTAACGCCAAAACGGACTGCATAACCTTTTACATTAGCAGTGTAATCAATAATTTCAACATTGGTACAACTATTGAGGTTAATACCATTCTTGGAATTTGCAGTACAACCATCAACAGTTAACTTGCCTGCCACATTATTGACTTGCAACAAAGAATGCATGGTGTCATCAACAGTACAATCTTTTACAACCCAGTTCTTATCGCCGCCATCTTCGTGGCGGATTGCAGCACAGTTTACAGCACCATCAGCATCTGTAAAGGTGCAGTTATCAACAGTAACGTTGTGAGCATAAGAATACTTGTTGTTCTTTGCACGGTCAGGGCTCACGACACAAGAATCAGCTCCGTTAGCAGCAACAAAATTTACATTCTTGATGGTAAGAGTTTCCGCACCATTTTGACGGCCATTTCCAAAAGTTGTCATAATACCGATGAACTTCTTTTCGTTACCATTAATAACAATGTCAATATTTTCTTTCTGAGTTACGGTTGCATCACCAGTAATATCAGCAGTAAAGTAGATAATTGTATCCTGGGTAGCGTTGTTTAATGCATTCTGAAGTTCGGTAGCATTTTTTACATTCACAAATACATCTCCATCAATATAGACAGGTGTATTCCCCGCTTCTGCTCCCATAGCAGTCTTAACTCTTGTAGCCACAGTTTCATTTTCTACGTAGAAAGTAATGTTGCTTGTGTTTGGGTTGTTGGACTCACCGTTGCAGAACCACATAGAGTTTCTATTGTTTAAAGTAGAAGGAATAAAGGTTACATCGTCCCCCTTCATATAAACCGTTCTAAGTTTAGTACAACCACGGAATGCATATCCTTGGATAGAGGTGTTACCCTCGAATGTAACAGTCTCAATTAAAGATGAACCAAAAGCAGTTTCACCGATGGTCTCTACTGTTGCAGGAATAGTAATCTCCTTGAGACCAGACTTCTGGAAAGCATTATCAGCAATAGTCTTAACAGTAGAAGAAATCACAACTTCCTTAAGGTTTGTTGTAGCTCTGAAAGCACGGCTATCAATTTGCTCAAGACCTTCGTTTAATACAACCTTTTCAACTGTAGAAGAATCAAAGCCACGACCAAGATTTCTCACGGTAGAAGATAGCACAACTTCCTTCACGTTAGAATTGTAAGCAAAAGCATAGTTTCCAATAGTTTTAACACCTTCAGGAACAACTACTGTATCATTAGTATATTGCTCTGTTACAAGATACAAAATCAAATCACCATCAGGCGTATATACATACTGGATACCATTCTCTTCGATGAGAACTTCCCCCTCTTCAAGAGGCTTTAAGCCAGCATCATACTGATTATCAAAGCTGTCAGTCTCATAAGTAAGTTGAGTAGCAAGAATCTGAATATCGAATGCGCCCAGTTCAAGCCCCTGATACTCGTTACCAGCAGTTTCCTGCATTTTTAGCGCAATACCAAGATATGCTTCTTCACCTGCTTTGAGATTTCCCCAAGTAGTTTCCTCGATGGTATCTACGAAATCTGCAACGGTACCAACTCTGGTATAACCGGTTAAATCACGGTCAGCAGGATATGCAAGCTCGGTTGCACTCGAACAAACATAAACATCAATCACATTGGCAAGAATGGAAAGAGGTTTTTGTTCAGTAACAAATTTGGCAATCCATTTAAGAGCCAAAGTGCCTTCGTTCTCCACTTTGAGAACTTTAACGTCGGTGTAGCCCGGTTCCCACAAATTGTAATTGAAGATTGGATCCTGACTATCCTTAATAGAATTCCAAGCTTTAGTTTCCTTGTCGAGCAATTCGAGATCTATCTTCAAGGTTCCAGCTTGAATTTTGTTACCAGCAGAGGTAACCGAGTCAGTAAACCAAGCAAATGTTGTTCCAATAAGCATTGCCATGCATAATACCAATGACAACACACTTGTAAGTAATGTCTTTTTTGTTGATTTTTGTTTTGTCATTTTATTATCCTCCATTTTTAGTCGTAATTAATTAGTTACCCATTACAGTAGCAAAAGCTTCGAACACGTCATCTCCAACGTTTTCTGTCTGAATTGCTTCAGCTACAATATCCATAGTAAATACACCATCTGTAAATTCTGCCATATCATACTGTGTAAGTTCACTTGGAATTTCCACAATGCCAAACAGTCTTACCATTTTGGTTGGTGCCAAGATACCATTGTAATAATAAACATATGTCACTTTATTATCTACAATCTGTGGATTCGCATTTTCCAATGTCCATTTACTCGCATCGACATCTAAAAGTTCCGATACATTTACACCCATATCTGCCCATTCTTGTGCATGGTCAACTGTTACTTTCACACGAATGTATTGATCATAAGACCCCGTGTTATGTACCCATGGTCTTTTTACCAATTTATCGCCTGGAAGTATATTCTCATATGTAAATCCATCAAATACTGTTGCATCATTACCATCGTAATCACCATCACCATCTTTATCCACTTGCTCCATAACTTCTACAGAAAAAATATCATCTGGCTCTTCTGTCGAGGTAGCTACCATAAATTTATTTGTAACTGAATCCGAGTCACTAAACCATGCGATAGTACCAAATGATAAAATAGCAACCAAAGATACTGCCAAAGAAGCTACAACCACTTTCTTTTTATTCAGTTTCATCCTGTCTTCCTCCTTCCCTCATGATATTTATTTCAAAATCATGCTTACCGGAATTCAAAAAAGCAAGCACGATTCTAAAACCAAGATTATTACTACTCTGTTTCTAGCTTAGTAGTCTCTCCTGTATTCTCTTCCTCTTTCTTGCGTTTACCGATAAAATCAGGCAAGAATACAAGAAGTATCAATACAGCGCCAACTCCAACCGTGATATAAGTCCCCGGCGGGTTCTGGATAAAATCAGATACATATCCAAGTAACGGAATGCTAAATTGCGGTACGCCGATTACGTTATTAAAATGTACCGGGTCATTGTCTGCAATCTCATTTGCATCACCCTTTGTGTAGAAATGTTGATTTTCAGCATCTATCTCAATAACACGATGGGTGGCGACCACCAAATCTTCATTTAAAACGAAGGTAATTGGCATCCCCACCTTTATATCTTTCGTATTTACTTTTTTTACATAAATCAAGTCGCCGACGCTATATTCCGGCTCCATACTTCCTGAGATGACGTTAAACACTTGATAACCTACCAACCGTGACCCCATAAGAAATACCGCCAACAATACGACGATTCCCACCAAAATCGAGGAAACAATATTCCATGCTTTCTTCATTTCAAGTTCCTTCTTTCTAATACCGTACAAATGGAAGAAGCGATAACCAAAGTCTTCGTTTCATTCGAATCCATGATTTTTGTTCTTCCCCACTCGTTCTCTTTATTTCTCCTCTAAGATGTTTCAATGTTCTGCGAAAGAAATGGTACCATTTCGCAAAACGATAAAGCATTCCACTTGCAAAGAGAATAAGAACGAAAACAAATAAAATCTGCTCCACTAGTCCTCACCTGTTGTCTTATCTTTTTTTGTATTTTCTTCTGCTGTCTTATCTTCTGTCTGCTTCGCGAGTTGTTCCTTCAATGCCATTAGCTCCTCCATCATTTTCTGATTTTTCATACGCTCGGCATCTATCTTATCCCGCTCCGCCTGCATTTCTTCCATCTGCTCTTTCTTATATCGTCTGAACAAACGAATCACATTGATTCCCTGATATAAAATCAGCAACATAAACGGAATGAAAATGCATACGAAATATCCCTGCGGTGTTTTTAGGAACTGGAAAAATGTTCCCACCTTTGGAATATGTGTTTGATATTTTCCTAATACAAACGGATATGTAACAATAGTCTCATCATTTGTATCAGTTGTTGTACCATAGGTAATAAATCCCTTATCACCGTTTGCATCTGTTACCAGTTCGCGAATCTTATGGGTTACAACTTCACCATAATTTTCTGTGTTCTGGGATATGTACGAAATAATATCCCCTTCCTTCAACGTAGATGGGGCTACCTCTTTCACAAGCACCAAGTCCCCTGCATCGAAATCGGTCTTACTCATGGAGTCCGACAGAACAATATATGCCCTGTATCCAAATAAATGACGGTCATTTCTGTTAAATGTGCTTACCGACACAATCGTGAAAATCATCATGGACACAGCCACTATAACTACGATCCAAACAAGTATTTTTTTTATTATGTTTATTACTTTCTTCATAGAACACCTCTTATCACTTTTTAGCATTCGTGTATTCTAGCATGGTCAAAACAAAAAATTTGACGTTTTATGGAGGGACAAACTCCTTATTATCGTCAAACTTCGACACACATATACTTTTTATTCAATGTACGGACTGCCACGATGTATCTTACTACGGCATGGCGTACATAATTGACCACAGCCTTGAATATAATCTTTTCTTTCTTCAATTGGCGTTGTAACAGAGATTTTTATTTCTGCTCCACAAAGTACACACTTCTCATATACTATTTCCTGTTTCTGACTACGAAACCTTTGTAGAAATTTTCTTATTCTTGTCATGCTGTCATCCCTTCGCTGTTCTGTAACATAATTCTTATTATGTAGTGAAGTTGTGCTCGTTCTGAGCAAAAAAGTTTCTCATTTAATAGCGATATAATAATACATATTTATTGTAATGGCAAGTTTTTTTTGATAATTAATGTTTTATTAAATAAATTTGGGCGCACGGAATAAACCCGCGAGTAGATAAAAAAGAAAAAGTCGGGGGTGTAGTTTTGTGCGCCTGTTTTTATGTTTTGACTAAATTTAATTACATCAAAAATCCTCTAATGCAAGCGTGCAAGCTCAAAAAAATTACTGTCTTGATGATGCGCTACTACATAATAAGAATTATGTGGTGTTTTTTTATTTTCAGACAACCAGACCTAGATTTTCAATTTTCTTTCTGTGTTCCATTCCTGTTGAGATGATATATATGCGAGTGGTATCGATGCTGCCATGACCTAATATATCTGCCAATTTTGCAATATCCTTTTCTAACTTATAGAAAGTCCGTGCAAATAATTTTCTTAAATTGTGGGGAAATAC
>CAJGDW010000077.1 GCA_904502115.1 Paludibacteraceae bacterium
CTCTGAAATTTAGATATCCCCCTAACCAGCTGCACCTACCCCCGTGCCGCCACCTTACTAAAAGCACACCTCCCCCATTGCCACTCGTTTTACACTGGAATGGCGGTAGAGGTATAAAATATCCCCTTGCTCCAACCCGGAGCAGAAGCAATGTTTACATTGATTATGCCGAGCGTGAGACACGTACTGATGACCGAAGGGAATAAAATCATGAAGGCGAAGCCTGAATAAGATAAACGGCACCTCGGCAATGACGATTTGTATTATCTTTACTCAACACTTCGTGTTTCGTGAAGATAAACAGCACCTCGGCAAAAGCAAAATCTATGATTTTGTTCATCAGTTGAAATGAAAGCATTGATAAGCAAGCTTCTCATGCCTTCATTTCAACTGATACAAAAAAGCGGTGCTTTTTTGCTTTTGCTCTCGGTTTGTATTATCTTTGTGCTCTCAACGCAAAAACAATCCTTATTATATATGATTACAGTTTCTAACTTGGCCATTCAATTTGGCAAACGTGTTTTATTTCAAGATGTAAACCTAAAATTTACCGCTGGTAACTGCTACGGCATTATTGGTGCTAACGGCGCAGGCAAATCTACTTTCTTGCGCATGCTTAGCGGCGAATTAGAGCCTACTCGCGGTACCGTAATTTTTGGTCCTAACGAACGTCTTTCGGTATTAAAACAAGACCACTTTGAGTTTGACGAATTTACCGTTATCGACACCGTAATGATGGGTCACGATAAACTTTGGGCGGTAAAAACCGAGAAAGACGAAATCTATCTGAAAGAAGATTTCTCTGAAGAAGACGGTATCCGTGCATCGGAATTAGAAGAACAATTTGCCGAAATGGACGGTTGGAACGCCGAAAGCAACGCCGCATCGCTTTTAAGCAGCTTGGGCATCAAAGAACAATACCACTACACCCTTATGAAAGACATGAGTGGTAAAGAAAAAGTACGTATCCTTTTGGCACGTGCCTTGTTTGGTAACCCCGACAACTTGCTACTCGACGAGCCCACCAACGACTTGGACATCGACACCATTGCTTGGCTAGAAAACTACTTGGCCAACTACGAAAATACCGTATTGGTTGTATCGCACGACCGTCACTTTTTGGACGCAGTCAGCACCCACACCATCGACATCGACTACGGCAAAATTCAACAATTTGCTGGTAACTATACCTTCTGGTACGAATCGAGCCAACTAGCGCTTCGTCAACAACAAATGCAAAACAAGAAAGCCGAAGAAAAACGCAAAGAGTTGGAAGAATTTATTCGTCGATTCAGTGCTAACGTGGCTAAATCGAAACAAGCTACCAGCCGTCGTAAAATGTTGGAAAAATTGAACGTAGAAGAAATTCAACCTTCTACCCGCAAATATCCTGGCATTATCTTTACACCCGACCGCGAACCCGGTAACATGGTGTTGGAAGTAAAAGGACTTAGCAAAACCCACGACGATGGCACCGTACTATTCAAAGACGTAAACTTTAACGTAGAAAAAGGGGATAAAATTGCTTTCGTTTCGCGCGATCCACGTGCTATGACAGCGCTTTTTGAAATCATCAACGATAAGATGAAAGCCGATAGCGGTACCTTTAACTGGGGGGTTACTATTACGCCTGCCTACCTTCCTGTAGACAACTCAGAATTCTTTAATACCGATTTAAACTTGGTAGATTGGTTGGGGCAATACTCGCCCGATACCACCGAATCGTTTGTACGTGGTTATTTGGGACGTATGCTTTTTGCAGGCGAAGAAATTTACAAAAAAGCCAGCGTGCTTTCTGGGGGTGAAAAAATGCGTTGTATGATTTCGCGCATGATGCTTAAAAATGCCAACGTTATGGTATTGGACTCTCCTGCCAACCACTTGGACTTGGAATCTATTCAAGCATTCAACAACTCGCTTAAAACCTTTAAAGGCAACGTATTGATGTCATCGCACGACCACGCCTTTATTCAAACTGTATGTAACCGTATTATTGAGTTGACGCCTAACGGCACCATCGACAAAGTAATGGAATACGACGATTACTTAACCGACGAGAACGTTAAAGCGGCTCAAGAACGTATGTACCAACAATAGTGAGGAGTGAGGAGTTAGGAGTTAGAATATTCTCTCACTTAATCGAAAACTCACAACCGCAGTATTGTTGATTATAAAAATTATTTTCGGCGAGAAGTATGCGTCTGCGTTCCTGCAGACCATCTTTTCGCCAATTTTTTGCCCAAAATTGAACGTCTTTTACTTGCGCTACCGCCCAATTGCCAGCCTCTTCTATTTGCGCTAAACTTTTCCAACGCGACGAGGCCAATGTAGTAGCAATAAATGGAATTTGCATGCACTCCGCTACCCTTGCCGTTGCCAGCAAGCGCATCTTAAAGCATTGCAAACAACGCCCACCGCGCTCTTTCTCCTGCTCCAATCCAGCTACACACTGCAACCATTCATCGTGCTTGTAATCGTCGTCCACCACAGGCAAACCCAACTGCTTAGCATAACGTAATAGTTCGTTTTTACGAATCATATACTCCTGTTCGGGGTAAATATTGGGATTGTAAAAATAGAGCGTTACCCGATACTGATTGGCCACCAAATACTCCAATATGGGTGCAGCACAGGGCGCACAACAGCAATGCAAAAGAACCGATTTAGCGTCTTCCATCTACTTTTTAACTTAATTAACGTACAAAAATAACAATTTAAAGCAATAATTGCATAATTTCGCCTTCAACTAAAAACGAGCCTCACTATGAAACGTAAAATTATCAATCCATACGCCAACGAAGAAGCCAAAGCTATCGGTTACAACTGTTTTGCTTGCGCACCCCACAATCCCATAGGTTTGCACCTGGAATTTTTCGAAGAAGGCGACGAAGTAACCTGCACCTGGACACCTACCGAAAACTTTCAAAGTTGGATATCTACCTTACATGGCGGCATTCAAGCCACCCTTTTGGACGAAACATGTGGTTGGTTAGTATCGCGCAAATGCCAATTAGCAGGCATGACAACGCAACTCAACGTTAAATACAAAAAACCGGTACTCATCAATGGTACCCCCTTAGAGGTTCGAACCAAAATCAAGGAAATAAAACGCAGTTTTGTCTTAATCGATTGCCAATTGCTACAAGGCGGCGAAATTTGTTCGACAGCCGAGGCTACCTTTTTCTGTTTCTCGAAGGAAAAATCCATCAACGATTTTCATTTTCAACCATTTGAAGTAGAAGAATAAATCTTTTATTGACGAATCGACTGAAGTTGCTCCCGCTCGGCATAGCTTAAATAAATTTAATCTCTGCTCTCGCTTAATCGCAACTTTTGACTTTCGACTATTGACAAGTGACGAGCGACAAGTGACAAGCAAAAATCAAACAATTATTCCTCAACTCTCCTTTATTTTTTATAATTTTGCACAAGCAAAATTATAAAAAATGAACCCATTAGTAGACAAGATGACGTCCTTTATTGTAATGGACGTATTGGAAAGAGCGAACGAACTACAACGCCAAGGAGTTGATATTATTCACTTAGAAGTAGGAGAACCCGATTTTGACGTACCCGAATGCGTAAGCGAGGCGGTGGTAGACGCTTACAAAAACCACCAAACCCACTACACCCATTCGTTGGGCGACCCAGAACTGCGTCAAGAAATTGCCAACCTATACAAACGCGAATACAACGTGAACGTTAGTCCCGATCAAATTCTAGTTACATCGGGCTCGTCGCCTGCTATTTTGCTTACCATGCTGTTGCTTTGCCATACGCAGTCGGAAGTCATTTTATCGAACCCTGGCTATGCTTGCTACAAAAACTTTGTATTGGGTGCACATGCTACCCCTGTTTTTGTACCCCTCAATGCCGAAAATGGATTCCAGTACAAGGTAGAAGACATTCAAAACAAGATAACCCCAAACACTGCGGCTATTTTTATCAACTCGCCCATGAACCCAACGGGCACCGTACTAACGGCCGAATTTATGCAAGAAGTAGCCCAATTGGGTGTACCGGTTATATCGGACGAGATTTACCACGGCCTTGTGTACGAGGGCAAAGCACATTCTATTTTAGAATACACCGACAATGCGTTTGTGCTAAACGGCTTTAGCAAACGTTTTGCCATGACTGGTTTGCGTTTGGGATATTTGATTGCGCCCAAACAATACATGCCTGCCTTGCAAAAACTGGCGCAAAATTTCTTGATTTGCGCTTCGAGCACGGCTCAAAAAGCAGGTATTGCTGCGCTTCGCGACACCTCCGACTACGGAAAAATTATGTTCGACACCTACAACGAGCGACGCTTGTACCTACTAAAACGCCTACGCAACATGGGCTTTACCATCCCCGTAGACCCACAAGGCGCCTTTTATGTATTTGTAGATGCCTCTAAATACACCAACAACTCACTGCAATTTGCATTTGATGTGCTAGAAAAAGCCCACGTAGGCATCACCCCAGGGGTGGATTTTGGCACCGGCGGCGAAGGGTTTGTTCGCTTCTCGTATGCCAACTCGCTAGAAAACATCAAAGAAGGCATGGACCGACTAGAAAAGTATTTGCAGTCGCTACGCGATGGAGAATCGACTAATCGACTAATCGACTAATCGGTGACGTGTTGATGAACGAATGTGAATAATCGATGTTGAGTTGTTTAGGTGTTTAGTCGTTTAGGCGATTCAATGATTCAACGATTTCGCGATTCTGCGATTCAACAAAAGACAAAACATTTATTTTCACTTTTCAAGATAAAATTGTAAATTTGTGGGCTAAAAATTAGAGGATTATGAATATATCGTATAATTGGCTTAAAAACTACATCAATTTAACCCTATCGCCCGAAGAAACGGCAAAAAAATTAACCTCTTTGGGTTTGGAAGTGGGTACTACCGAAAACGTACAAAGCATTAAAGGTGGCTTAGAAGGATTGGTAGTTGCCAAAGTGGTTGAATGCGAAGATCATCCCAACTCAGACCACTTACACATTACAAAAGTAGACGCTGGTAATGGCGAATTGTTGCAAGTAGTATGCGGCGCCGCTAACTGCCGTGCAGGATTAACCACTATTTTGGCTACCGTTGGTACCAAACTATACAGTGGCGAAGAATCATTCACCATCAAAAAATCTAAAATCAGAGGCGTAGAATCGTTTGGTATGCTTTGCGCCGAAGATGAAATTGGCATTGGTACATCGCACGATGGCATTATCGAACTACCCGAAGATGCCGTTATTGGTACGCCGGCCAAAGAATACTACAACATAGAAGATGACACCCTTATTGAGGTGGACATTACCCCTAACCGCTCGGACGCTATTTCGCACTTTGGTGTGGCACGCGACTTAGCAGCAGGTTTGGGCATTGCAGTAACCAAACCATCGGTAGACGATTTCAAAGTAGATAACAACGGTTACGTGGTAAACGTAACGGTCGAAAATAGCGAAGCTTGTCCTCGTTACTCGGGTGTTACCATCAACAACGTAAAAGTAACCGAATCGCCCGATTGGTTGAAAAACAAACTTTCTACCATTGGTTTGCGTCCCATTAACAACGTAGTAGACGTAACCAACTTTATTTTGCACGAATTGGGTCAGCCTTTGCACGCTTTTGACGGCGACAAAATTAAAGGCAACCACATTATTGTAAAAAACCTAGCAGACGAAACACCCTTCACTACCCTAGACGGCGTAGAACGCAAACTTTCTAGCAACGATTTGATGATTTGCAACGAAGCAGAAGGCATGTGTATTGCAGGTGTATTTGGCGGTTTGGATTCGGGCGTAACCGAAAGCACCACCAAAGTATTCATTGAAAGCGCTTACTTTAACCCCGTATCGGTGCGCAAAAC
The DNA here is from genome assembly GCA_904502115.1 of Paludibacteraceae bacterium. Taxonomy (GTDB): domain Bacteria; phylum Bacteroidota; class Bacteroidia; order Bacteroidales; family Paludibacteraceae; genus Enterocola. The sequence goes on from CAJGDW010000077.1 coordinate 5,857, forward strand.
AGCTCGCCGTCACGGTTTGAACACCGACGCATCGTTCCGTTACGAACGTGGTTGCGACCCTAACATCACTTTGTACGCACTTAAACGTGCTGCTTTGTTGATTCAAGAGGTAGCCGGTGGTCAGGTATCGATGGACATTGTAGACATCTACCCCAACCCTATTCAAGATTTCAGTGTACAACTATCGTACGCAAAAGTAAATAGCTTAATTGGCAAAGAATTAAGCAAAGAAACCGTCAAAGGCATTTTGGCTGGTTTGGAAATTAAGATTGAAAACGAAACCGACACCGAATTGAGTTTGTTGGTTCCTCCCTATCGTACCGATGTACGTCGCGATGTTGACGTAATTGAAGATATTTTGCGTATCTACGGTTACAACAACATTCAACCCGACGCATCGTTGCAATCGGCTATTAGTTACGTAAACAAACCCGACAGCACTACCTTGCAAAACAAGGTATCTGATCATTTATCGGGCGCTGGATTTAACGAAATCTTAAACAACTCGTTAACCCGTATTTCGTACTACACCAACCTAAGCAGTTACCCTGTAGAACAAGCGGTTAAAATTATGAACCCATTGGGCGCCGAATTGAGCGTAATGCGTCAAACCTTGCTATTTGGCGGTTTGGAAAGCATTGCACGCAACCGCAACCACCGTCAAGGCAACCTTAAATTCTACGAATTTGGTGCTTGCTACCACTACAATGCCGATAAAAAATCGGAAGAAAAACCATTGGCTGCTTACAGCGAAGAAATGCACCTAAGCATTTGGATGTGCGGTAACCGCAACGAAATTAGCTGGACCGACAGCGAACGCAAACTTACTTTCTTCGATTTGAAAGCACACGTTATCAATGCATTAACTCGTTTAGGCATTGCTCCTGCTAGCTATACCGTAGCTCCTTTTGAAAGCGACATCTACAACCAAGCAATTACTTTCCAAACACGTGGCGGCAAAGTCATTGCACAATTGGGTATTGTAAGCAAAGGCATCCTAAAATCGTTCGATATTGACACCGATGTGTTCTATGCTGACATTTGTTGGCCTGTTGTTCTTAAACAACTTAAAAACAGCAAGGTAACCTACCAAGATATTCCTAAATATCCAGAAGTAAAACGCGATTTGGCCTTGCTGCTAGACAAAACAGTTACCTTCCAACAAATTGAAAACATCGCCTACGAAGTAGAACGTAAATTGCTTAAAAAAGTGGTATTGTTCGACGTTTACGAAGGCAAAAACCTAGAACCAGGCAAAATATCGTACGCTGTTAACTTTACCTTGCAAGATGCCGAAAAAACCTTGCAAGACAAACAAATTGACAACGTAATGCAACGCCTTATTAAAGCATTCCAAGATAAATTAGGTGCAACGATAAGATAAGAGTTAGGAGTGAGGAGTTAGGAGTTAATTCCTAAGCGACTAAACAACTAACCGACTAAAGTTGCGATTAAGCGAGTGCAGAAGCAAAGTTTACTTTGATTATGCCGAGCGTGAGCAACTTCATGAGGGCGAAGCCCGAATAATCGGCTAATCGAAATCAAAAGACAACAACAACTTAACAACAAAAATATGGGAAGAGCATTTGAATACCGCAAAGCCACTAAAATGAAACGTTGGGGCAACATGGCCCGCGTTTTTACCAAATTAGGCAAACAAATTACCATTGCTGTACGCGAAG
>CAJGDW010000078.1 GCA_904502115.1 Paludibacteraceae bacterium
CAGTAAGTGCACGTAAGTAGTACAATTTAGCACGACGTACGCGACCGATTTTGTTTACTTCAACTTTTTCGATGAATGGAGAGTCGAAGGGGAAAATTCTTTCTACACCGATGTTTTCCGAAATTTTACGAACGGTAAAACGTTTTTTGTTGCCATGACCGGCAATTTTGATAACTACGCCACGGTATTGTTGGATACGTTCTTTGTTACCTTCGATAATTTTGTACGATACAGTAACAGTGTCGCCGCTTTTGAAAGTAGGCATTTCTTTACCGCTGGCAAATGCTGCTTCAGCAATTTTTAATAAATCCATTGTTCTTTAATATTGGGTTAATACTAACGCAACATAACAAGTCGCTCTATGTCTTGCCAGCGATTGCGCTAAATCGGGTGCAAAGATATAAACCTTTTTTGAAATTACAAAATAATTTAATGGTTAATAGGTTGCTTCAATAAAGACTTATTTTAGTTTGGCATTTCTCCAAGAATCGCTAAAGTCAGGACTTGTGCTGATGGTAGGTGTTTGTGGTTTGTTGTTAATTAGTAATGATTGTTTTTTTACATTGCTAGTGATATATTCAGCTAATTCTGAGTATGTTACATTGCCTTTTGTCTCTTGTAATTTTTTTAATAGGTAATAGGTGAATAATCCGTGATTTTGACTTTTGTGTGTCATAGCAGTTTCGTCACTACTGGTGGCAGCGAATACTATACTATTACCCTCTAGGACTTCTTTTTTAGCTTCTCTTGCAATGCCTCTTGCGGCAATTAGCATATCTCCTTCACGTGATGCTCCGGTAAAACAAGCATCCATAAAATAAGTAATACGAGAGGCTTTTGTGTTTGATAATGTAGAATATAATTTTTTCAGAGAATAGCAACTGATGCTATTTTTACCATCGCTATCTGTAGGTACAAGGTATGCATCACTTGTTTTCTCGTCAGGGATGCCATGTCCACAATAGTAAACAATGGCGTTGTTACCTGCTTGTAAATTAAGTGCTTCCTCCAACCATGCAATATCACTATTTAATATGCCAAAGGAGGCATTTTGTGAAAGACGAATTTGTTCTGCAGGTATACCTAACGTTTTTATGCAATATTGTTTAAATATTTCTCCATCATTGCTAGCATATTTTACGTCATCTAAAAATGTATAATCTTCGTTTGTAATAATTAACGCATAGGTGTTTTTATTTTTGCTAGTAGAAATGTCAGGAATATTAATGTCTACATCAGATTTAGTAGAACTATTACTTGCTGACACGAATGTTGAATTAGTTGTTGTTTGTTTGTTAAAACGGTATTCACCTAAACAAAGTAACTTATTCTTGTATACTTTCTTATCATATTTTTTATGTTTTGATGTTGAGATATTTGATATCTTAAGCGGACTAAATGCAGTGCCATTTATAGAAATCCAAGATTTTTCACCTGCATTTAATCTTACTGAGTGATTCTTTTTCAGATTAAAATAGAATTCTCTTATTTCTAATACGTGCAGACCAGGATCTACTTGTAAATAAATGTAGCCGTTTTGGCTTAAATCTACTGGGATTTTTTCTCCATCTAGTGAAATTTCATAACTGAGTTCTAATACTAGGAATTGTTTTGTTTCGTTGGTAATAAATATTTCAGCATAATTTTGCGCATAGATAGCTGAAATGCTACTGAGCATCAATATAAAGAGCGCAATGCTTCTAGTTGCAATTGTTTTCATACTAATTTTATTTTCTGATTTCTATATTCTTTTCAATAACTTGCATGTGCTCATCTTTTATTCTGTTTCGACGTAACCATTTGGTAAATGCTTCTACAGATAATTCGGGTAAATATTCGCCATTTTCTGTGTTAGGCATTGTAAATTCTTTCTCAGAAAATACGAAAATAATGGTATTGAATTCAATATCTCGGTCAGTCACCAGAATGGTTTCTTCCCTATATGGATACAACGGGTCCTTCGTGGAAAGCAAATGATGTGTTTTATTGCGATTTATACTTCTTGCTTTCCCGTTCTCGGTCTCGTATGGTAGTAAGCATGATACGATGTCTGTATAATCATTGCGTAAGAAGATTGCTAAATAACCATCAATAGGTGATCGGAATTGAAGGGCAATACGATTATTGTTATTGAATCGTTCGCTTTCTACCTCGTTGCACAGAATCTTAGTGGTTAGATCAGTTTGAGCACGTGTAATTTCGCGTGCAGTACCACAAACTTTTGCATGTACAACCAACATGTCTTGTTCGTAGTCAATGTAAATTTCTGGTGAATTTTTATCTCCTAACCATGTACCATTTACTTCTGTTCCTCCCATAGATAAAAAGTCAGATTGTGTTTCCCCGTCTTTAGTATGTGTGCTACTTAGGTTTGTTTGGGATATTGATGTTCCGAATTCTTTTGCTATGGCATCTAATCGAGCTCGTTCTGTTGCAATCTTTTTTGCTTCATTAAGTGGCATATTATCAGGAACAGCGTATTTGTATTCTCCACAGAGATTTGCTGTTTTTTGCGAAAAACAGCAAATCGAGTGGAGTAATAGGAACAGATATGTAAATTTTTTCATGAATTAAAATCCTAACATTTGATCTAATTGTTCTACAAGTTTGTCTCCTTTCTGTTCAAGGTCTTCTTTTATAGCTTTTTTTGCAGCTGCTTTTGCCATAGTAGCATTGTATAGAATAACAATACGAACCTCCTTGTTTTTGTTGTTTAATTCTCGATAGACTTCTAATCCGACTATGGTTTGTCCGATGCTTTGTGCGATTATATTTTTAGCTCCCATTACTGATTCTGTAGTAGAGACAGCCTCATTAGCTTCTAGTTGTTTGTTGGCGACTTTTGATTCTACGAGCGCAGCAACTTCTGTTGATATATTGCCAGCTAGTTCAATTTTTGCAAGATTTACTGCCTGCATTTTGGCTGCATCATAATTGCCTCCAACTGATTGTGCTTCGCCTTTAATGAATTTTGGGAAGAAATTTTCATCTACCTCGTATTGCATGGCATATAGTCTGTCCAATTGTTTTTCAAGAGGTAGACTGCCTGCAGGAACTTTCCAACCTTCCTTTTTAAGAATTTTGGCTTGTTTTCGTGCATCCTTTGAGGCTTTTTGGTCGCGTTGCTCTTTGTTGTATTTATCCAGAGCCTTGCGTTCTTTGATAAATTCTTTGTAGTCGGATTGCGCAAAAATGCTAGCGCTGACCATAAGTAAACTTGCAGTAAAAAGTAGTAATCTTTTCATAATGAATAATTTAATGGTTAATAATATGCTTAAAAAAATGTATAAAAAAAGCGTGGATCAACTGTTGTTGTTCCACGACTTGAGGCTCTCGCATGCCCAAACAAGAGAACGAACAACGAGAAGCCCACGCCGAATATAAGCATATAACACAACATAATTAGATGTAAGTATACAATACACCCAACCATGTATGTGCATCAAGTACTCATACACGAATGAACATCTATCGTTGCTTAGCTCAGCTTGTTTGTGAAATTTGCGAGATTTCAAGTCGTCTGAACAAAGCGTCAATAAACGCCTATTATATGTTTATTGCTCAAATTAAGCCGCTGCTTTTGAGTAACGTTACAAATGTAAATATAATTTTAGTATATTGAGCAAAAAGAAACTATTTTTTTGCAGAGTTATTTGTTGTTTAATTGAATATTTGTAGACCAAAATATTTCGTTTTTCCAACTGAACGGAAATCCCATGGCGTGTAGGTTTATATTTGGGTATTTTACGAATAATTTGTATAGTTGTGAACGTAAATCATGATTGGGTTCTATCGTATCTAATAAATAAATGATACAGCAAAGGATGTTATATAGTTTGTAGTTTAGATGGTTGTGTTGCTGTATCCATAGACCGCGTAATTTTAGTGTTTGTACTTGCGGAGACAAGGAAAAACGTCTATTCCAGGTGCGTGCATGATGTGCGATGCAATTTCTTAATAGAACAATGCTTTTAATCCAACTTTCTAATATGCTATGTTGAGGAAGATTAAATTCTCTTGCAATGATTTTTTTTATCTTATTATCGCTCAGATTTGTATATAGTTTGGATAGAGTACCAAAGGAAGTTACTTCTAGTGTTTTCCATGTGGGTGGGATGCATGGGTGGTTGTAGTTTGTAAAGTAATCTTGAATAAAATCTTCTTTAGAACGTTTTACTTCTCGAATTATGGTTTGTAGGTTGTCGGTAAATAGATTTAGATCTTTACAGAGGGTACTATCTAATAACCAAAAACTACCGTGCTTTAATGATATATGATGGATGATTTTAGAACGAAAGGCAATCTCGATGGATTGAATGGCATAGAAAAGTAATTGGCGAAGTTCTTTGTCAAAATTGTATAGGTATAATGCATCTTCAAAAAATGTATTGCTTTTATAGGTGTGTGATTGATGGTTAGATTCAAAGTATCTTAAATAAGATGCAATGCGAAAGTAACTGACGCATTTTAATGTGCTTGATGCAGCTTGTTCGTTGTGGAATTTAATCCCTCTGTTTTTTAGTTGAAGGATAATTTGCTGATAATCCAATGCAGGTTTGTTGTAAATCATGAGATGGGGCAAGTTTATTAAAAACGAAGTTCCGCCCTGGTTCGCTGTTCTATGGGAAGCGTGGCGGAATCTGTTGGTGCAAAGATATAAATTTATTTTAAAGCAGCAAAATAAATTTGTCGTTTGTTACTAGCGACAATCAACAAGCGACTATTAACGATCAACTAGCGACAGTAATAGGGCTTTAAAGTCGGTGTTTTCGTGGATGCCGGTTAGTTTGTCGGCGCCGGTGCCGTATGCAAAGAAAGGTACCATTACACCGCTATGGCTGCCGGTAGAGAAGGTTGGGGTTAACTCTTCGTTAGGAAGGCTTAAACCGCCGGTTTCGTGGTCGGCAGTGATGAATACAAGGGTGCCTGGATGCTTGTCGGCATAGTCCATGCAAACACCAATAACGCGGTTAATGTCTTTCATTTCAGCGCGCATGCGTTCGCCTTCGTTGCCATGGCCAGCCCAGTCAATTTGCGAGCCTTCAATGAACAAGAAGAAACCTTTTTCGTTTTTCTCTAGCAGGCGTAGGGTTTGTAGTACGCCTTGTGCAATGGTATCGCCACGGAAGGGGGCAGTGGGCATGTCTTCTTCTGCCAAGATGCAAGCTACTTTGCCTTTGGCAATGTTGGCCATGCTGTCAAGGCTGTAGGTAACTTGGTAACCTGCTTTTTGAAGCGAATCGGTAGAAATGAGTTTGTTGCCACCGGCTACAAATACGTCAGGACCGTTTTTATAAAGATCTTGCAAAATTTCTGCATCCATGCCGCGGTTTACTTGATGGGCGTAGAAGGCCGCTGGTGTCGCATGGGTAATGCGACAACTGGCTACCTCGCCAGTTGCCAAACCGCTTTGGCTTAGTTCGTACATAATGGAGTTAACGGGCACGCTGTCGGCATTCATGCCCAAAACACCGTTGTTGGTTTTAACGCCGCAAGCCAAAGCGGTTCCACCAGCGGCCGAGTCGGTAACGCGGTGGCTGGCCGAGTAGGTTTTAGAAAAACCAATGCTGTGGCTACGTTCAAAGTTATTGGCGCTATCGCCCACTAAATTGATTTGGTTTGGGCCCATGCCATCGCCTATAATAAAGATGATGTTTTTGACTTTGCCTACTTGCTCTACGTTGGTTTGAGTAGCTTCTGATGTTGAATCGGACGAAGCATATTTTTCTCTAAACGTACTAAACAGCAGCAATAGCATGCCAATGGAAAGCATTGCGTATGCAAATTTTTGTTTATTCATGGTCGTTATCTTTTAATTTATTCATTTCGGTGCGGATGTCGTATAATGCTTTGCGCAAAGTGGCTAATTCTTCAATCACATTGAACTGTGTTTGCGCTTTTTGTTTGTTCTTTTTGATTTGTGCAGCAGCGCCTTCTAGCGTCATGCCTTTTTCTTCTACGTAGTAGGTAATAAGCTGCAATAATCGGATGTCGTCTTTTGAATAAAAACGAGTTCCTTTATCGTTGGTCTTGGGTTGTAAAAAATCAAATTTACTTTCCCAAAAACGCAGCTTTGAGGTTGCTATATTCAGCATATCGGCTACCTCGCCAATGGAGTAATATTGTTTGGTAAGGTTTTGCATGCAGGTTGTTAGTCAAAGGTTTGAGAACTATTAGACGATATACGAATCATTTCGTCGTATTCTTCGGGCGTTAAATCCAAGAAGTAATAGTTTTGTGGGTTTTGATGTACACCCTTGTAACGTACTTCGTAGTGCAAGTGGGGGCCTGTCGATTTACCTGTATTACCTACTGATGCAATTACATCGCCACGCGATACCTTGCTACCTCTACGCAATCCTTTTTGGAATTTGTGAATGTGTGCGTACAAGGTTTCATAATCGTATCCATGGTCAATAACAATGCAGTTACCGTAACCTTGTTTCCATCCAATAGAGGTGATAGTACCATCGGCTGTAGCAAAAATATCGGTACCAGTAGGGGCCGAAAAGTCCATGCCCTTGTGGAAACGAACGGTTTTGTAAATGGGGTCGATGCGTCGACCATAACCCGATGCGGTACGTTTTAAATCTTTGTTCGAGACAGGTTGAATGGCAGGAATGTGTTTTAATTTATCTTCGTGTTCTTGTGCTAATGTTACCAATTCGTCAAAAGAGTTGGATTGTACGTATAGCATTCGGTTTAGCAAGTCCATTTTTTGCGATGTTTCTTTCACAATAGAACCGATTCCTAAATCGTCCCACTGGTCGTATCGAGTGGTATTCTTCTGATTGGTGGTACGTAAAATAGAAGGAATTGAATCTGCTTGCAACATGACGCGGTAAAAATTGTTGTCGCGTTCTTCGATAATGCGCATTACCTTAATGGCTTCATCTAGTTGTTTGGATACTAACTGGAATTGGCTGCTGATACGGTCGTTTTCTTCTTGTAAACGTCTTTGTGCAGGCGATGGAACCCAAAAGATCAAGGCAATAAAAACGCCCACTCCTATAACAACGCCTAAAAAGGTTACCTTTAAGAATTTTCTAAATCGGTAACCCATGGTATTGTCAATACGTTCGTACTTTAATGTTTTACGATTGTATTTGTAATGTGGATTTTCTGACGAGAATAAGGCCATATTCTGTTTGTTGAATCGCAAAGTTAGTAAAAATATAGGAATATACATATACTTTTTGTTATAAATGGAATATCTTTGCGATTATGAAAAGCAAAAAAAACAGATGGATTCTACAAGCAATGCATGGTTTGCAGTTGCTAGGCGTGTTTTGTGCGGCATTGTTTTTGAATGGATGTCAGCAAGCTACGTATTCAGTAAATCAGTTAGAAATTCCGCAATTTACCCAATCGGTAACTTCGCAAGAAATTCAGCACGAAGCTTATACGGTGTCGTATAATTCCGAATGGTTATTGCCCAATTGGGTTGC
>CAJGDW010000079.1 GCA_904502115.1 Paludibacteraceae bacterium
CCAAACCATTAATAAATGGGCGAGCACCTTCATAGGTACTAGAAAACACTTCTTCACCATCCTTGTCTATAAAACTCCACTCATCATCATCCTGAACAGCTGCCAAGCCCTCAGTAAAAGGCCACACTTCATCGTATTTACAAGGTATCACTTCTTGGCCATCCGTATCTATAAAGCCCCATTTATCATCCTCGTCCTTCACGGCAGCTAACCCATCGGTAAATGGGAACACTTTATCATACTCAAAATCGATTACCACATCGCCATCCGTATTTATAAAGCCCCATTTACCTTTTTTATTTTTCAATGGTTCTAAACCTTCCGAAAAATTTAGGGGCAAATTTAAAGCTACACACGTCTCAGAAAAATCATCATCATAGCCATACTTACAGGGTATCACTTCTTCACCATCGGTATTTATAAATCCCCATTTACCGTCATCTTTAACCGCTATTAATTCATCAAAAAAAGGAACAGCATTATCGTATCTACAAGGAATTACCTCTTCACCATCTGTGTCAATAAATCCGATTTTATCATCGTCAACTACCGCCGCTAATCCATTAATAAAAGGATAGGCTTCATCATACTTAAATCGAATAACTTCTTTTCCTTTTTTATCAATAAATCCCCATTTACCATCGTCTTTAACTAAAAACAACTCTTCTGTATAAATTGATTTTAAAGGTTCATAAAAGTTATGTTTATAATTAACAAATGCGCGCTCGTACTTACAAGGTATTACCTCTTTGCCGTCCTTATCGATAAAGCCCCATTTACCATCGTCTTTAACCGCTGCCAAACCGTGTACAAAAGGAGCCGCCTCATCGTACTTGCAACGTACTACAGGCTCGCCATTTTCATCAATAAAGCCCCACTTCCCATCTTCAAAAACCTGAGCACGACCTTCAGAATAGCCATAAATGTGCTCGTAATCTTCTACTAATTCTGCATATTCATCGGTAATCTCTACTTGATAATCGCTAAAAAGTGCTCTTACCGCAAAGAAAATGCCTACCACGAGTAAGACACCCATACCAATTAGCACCACTTTGTTCTTCAGCAAATTAGTCAAAAATTTAACATCACATGCCATAATTTTAGTACTTAAAACATCAAAATTTTAGATTTATTTGCAAATGTAATCATTTTTTTATTCCTTCAAAGTAATTTGAACGAATTATCTTATCCGACAACAATTGTGCTTCAGCTAAAGGAATTGGTCTATTTTTCCACGATTTATGCACCATCAAATCGACACCCAACCCTTTCCAATAGTACGATTCACATCCAAGCAAATGCAATAACGTAGGGTAAATATCCATCTGACAGATAGGATCACTAATAATTGTTTTCTCTTTTATTAAAGGGGAATAAACCAAAAATGGAATACAACCATTTATCTCTTCAAAGGGCAATTGACGCTCTTTATCAAACTCCTCAAATTCCGTTCTCAAACTAAGTCCCAACCCACTATGATCGGCCGTAATAACTACCGTTGACGATTGAATAGCAGGATCATTTTTAATATCTTCTAACAGCATGTTAAGCTGTTTATCCATGTACTTGACAGAGTTGAGATAATCGTAAATTTTAGTAGGCATTCCCTCTACCATTGGATAGGTGTATTCGGGCGAGTTATCAAACGGCGCATGCGTACCCATGGTTAAGACCATCAGAAAATCATGTTCTTTTTTTAAGCTACGGTATTTTTCGAATGTTATTTTATCATCGATAGCTTCTACTACATAATTTTGTTTAATGCCGTAAGATTTACTCATAAACTTCTGGTTCCAAAAAGACAAACTAGAAGCAGCTATTAGACCAGGATTTTGATACAAATGACTCAATGCTGGATAGACATTGCTTGGGAATCTAAAACATGCAGCACCATCGGTTATGGGCAACAATCCTGTATTTACAATCATCTGACCATCTCCCGAAACACCGTGTCTTACTTGAGGATGCATCAGATTAGCATATAAAATAGAAGAAGTTTCGTCTATAAACTTACACAAATTGGGTGTAGTTTCTGGCGTAATGGTCCAAGATTCAAAACTTTCTACCAATACAATGATAAGCGGTGTTGCTGGCTGAGGCTTCTCTACAATTGAATCTGTCTGCACAAAGTGACTTGCTTGGCTTTCATCTTCGGCAGTCATCTGATACTGGCCATCGGCAAATGGCAACATAACAAGATCCTTTATTTGAAAGACAAACGAATGTAAAACTGATACATATTCCATGTAATGTTCAGTAGTAAATCCCAAATAGGTAACATCACCATTTTTAGCAAACGGGTTCATAATATCGTACCAACGATGCTCACATACGTCATGGGGACACGCAACCAATATATGAATTTGGTGTGTTGACCAACAGTTCAAAGCGACAGAGAGCAACAGCGTTACAAAAAATGGTTTCATCTTTCTAGTGGGACTAGCATACATCCACACCACCACCCCAACTACTAGTGTTGGAAGCAATAACAACCAGTCTTGTATCTCGTTAAACACCCAAATACTATCCCACACACCATTCATATTATCGGCCATGGTGAGGGAATATTCCTCTATAAAAATACTGTTAGCTCGGTAATAAATCAATTCCGCCATTGACCAAAATGCAGTAATCAACGACACCACAATTAACCAAAACTTTCTTTTGGTAAGAAAACAAAACGAAGCAATAAATAATCCTATACTAAGGCGGATAATCAACGATGGTCCATCACATAAAGAATAGGCAAACGTTCCGTATACGAGTTTATGAAATAGAATACATTGCAAAAAAATACTTATTGTAAAAACAGAGCAAACCATTACATTGGCATGTTTAGAAGCACTGCATTTAGCACGCATTCCTGTAAGCCAATTGGCAAATGCGCTTGCCTTGTTCTTTATTTTTTCTACAACCATTTTGGAAGATATATGATTTTTTTACTATTTGATTATTTGGCATATTTCGCTAAAAACAAAAAATAGAGGATAATTCTCATTATCCCCTATTTAGTGACCGCGACAGGATTCAAACCTGTAACCTTCACATCCGTAGTGTGACGCTCTATTCAGTTGAGCTACGCAGCCATTCCGTTTGTGAGTGCAAAGGTAATACAATTTTAATTACCTGCAAATAAAAAATCCACTTTTTTTTTGAAAAAGCAGATTTTTTTATCAGTAGTAACGGTCTTTTATTTCCTTATATAAATACCGTATTGCCATGGATTAAGTGTATAACTACCTGATTCAGATAAATTAAGTTTATTTCCGGTAAAATATTCTACAAAATCACCTTGTGGCAACTGGGCTTTTACATCAAAAAATACTTTTTCGTTCGATAAGTTGGCAATATACAACACCTCTTTACCCGATAATTCACGGCCGCAGAACAACACCTTGTCGTTCGCTGTGGTTTCATAAACCTTCCATTCACCTCCTTTTTGACCGGCCAACAAAGCAGGTTGTGTATGTTTTAGGTTATTTAAACGAGCATATTGCGCAAAATATTCATTATTTTCTTGCTGATAGCCACCGTATTTAGTAAAGAAAGGAATACGATCTTTCAACCCCACTTCTTGACCAGTATAAATAAGTGGCATACCTGGCATAACGTAAGTTAATGCTACAAATGCATCCAATCCAGCTCCAAGACGTTCAAATTCTGTACCATCCCATGTATTGCGGTCGTGGTTGGTTACGTGGTTCATAAAATAAGTATCGGCAGGATATTTCTGTACCTGCATACTGATTAAAGCAGCCAAATCACTGGCATTTTTCTTTCCTTTTACAACATCCTCAAACACAAACATCGCAGGCCAGTTGTATACCATATCAAAAGCACGTGCCGTTAAATCCAATTCCGAAGATTCTGCCAACATAAACACCGGTTTAATCAGATCCAATTCTTTACGAACTTCTTCCCAAAAATCGGTGGGTACCATAGAGGCTACATCGCAACGATAGCCATCTATACCTATTTCCGCCACCCAAAATTTCATCGCATCTATCATGGCAGCACGCATTTCTTTGCTATCGTAATTCAAACTATAAGTATCGGTCCAGTCCATGGGGCTTACCAACTGACCGTATTCGTCGTAATCGTACCATGAAGGATGATCGGTTACCCAGGCATGATCACAACCGGTATGATTAGCCACCCAGTCAATGATAACACGCATACCCAATTCGTGCGCCTTGTTAACAAGGGCTTTAAAATCGTCCATGTTACCAAACTCTGGGTTAACCGCTTTGTAGTCTTGAACGGCATAATAGCTTCCTAATTCTCCTTTACGATTTTTTTCGGAGATAGGATGAATGGGCATTAACCAAACAATATCCACTCCTAATTCCTTTAAATAGGGCAATTTTTCGGCAAAGGCATTAAATGTACCCTCTGGCGTGTATTGGCGCACATTCACCTCGTACAATACTGCATTTCGCGAGTAATCGACCTTACTAACCGCATCTACTTGTTTTGTAACGCCGCACGAGGTACATAATCCAACCAACGTACCCAAAATAACGATTAACTTTTTCATAGCAACATTTATTTTATCTGCGTAAAAGTAAGAAAAAAAATGATTTTATCGTATTTTTGCATCGTGAAATCTATCAAACTCATACTATTTACAGCACTGGTCCTTTTTAGCAGCTGCCAAAACGAACCTACCAATACCAATATTCCCATTAAACGGGTTAGTTTCTTGATTGACACCTCTTTGTCGGGACCCGATTACAAACTGCACGATGGTATGGGCGTAATGACCCGCATCTACACCAAGGAAAAACCCGCACAACTTACCCTTCAGGGTTCGTATGGCGTAAGCGGCGTATTGGTAGTACGCACCATCGACAACCACCTTTGCGCATTTGATCTTTGTTGTCCCTACGAAGCCAAAGCCGAATATACCCTCCAACAAACGGGCGAAGGCGATTTCTTTTTGCACTGCCCTGCTTGCGGCAGCGAATTTGAGGTAGGCAACGGCACAGGACGCGTTTGCAAAGGCCCTGCCAAACAACCGCTCAAATACTACTGGGCAGATTTACGCGGAGGCGAGCGCTACTATGTACATAATTGACTAATCGACTAATCGTTTAATCGTTGAGTCGTTTAGGCGTTGAGGCGATGCAATCTGACGACATTTGGTGGAGGTCGGAAAGAGATTTTTATGTGCAAAAACGTTAATCAAAATGTGTTGTTTGAGCAAAGCGAGTTCACATTTTGTAGTTTTTGTATGTGAAAATCCCGACCGTAAACCAAGTCGGAAGATGCATCGCCTAAACGAAAAGGCCGTGGTTCGGGCCCTTGAATATTTCTTTTGCGACTCGGCATAATCAATGCTGGGCACTTCGACAAGCTCAGTGACCGCATTGCTTCTGCACTCGCTGCTCAAGAAACTCGACAAGCTCAGGGACCGAAAAGAAGCGACAAGCGACCTTTGACCTTCGACTTGCGACTTTATTCGGTGAGGCGATTAGACGATTTAACAGTAAATATTTTGGTTTTCCCGTTATTATTTGTAATTTTGTGCGAATTTGTGCTTATAACAACGGCATATCGCTCAATTTATTTAAGAAGGAAATTTTAACCTCAACCATACTATGTTAAACGTTGTAATTTTTGGAGCACCAGGCTCTGGTAAAGGTACACAAAGCGACTACATTGTAGAAAAATACGGTTTAGTACACCTTTCAACTGGCGATATTTTACGCGCCGAAATTGCTAAAGGTAGCGAAGTTGGCAAAATTGCCGATGGTCTTATTTCGAAAGGACATTTTGTTCCAGACGATGTGATCATTACTGTATTGGATAACGCTATCGACCAACACCCTACCGCAAAAGGTTTTATTTTTGACGGTTTCCCACGCACCGTTGTACAAGCAGAAGCTTTGGACAGCTTGCTAAGAAAACGCAACCTTCGTGTAAGTGTCATGTTGAACATCGACGTACACCAAGCAGAATTGGTAAAACGTTTGTTGAACCGTGGTAAAACATCGGGTCGCAGCGACGACAACTTGGCAACCATTCAAGAACGCATCAACGTGTACGAACAAAAAACCTTGCCCGTTATTCAATTTTACGACAAACAAGGCAAACACGTACGCATTAAAGGCACTGGCACCATGGACGAAGTATTTGCTTCTATCTGCGACGCCATTGACAATCTCAAATAATCGCTTCGCGATGACTAATCGGCAAATCGACTAACTGGCCAACCGGTTTTTCGATTTACCGATTTATTATATTATAGATTACCACTCACTCTCGGCAATCAGCATACAGTACCAATTCCCACCGATTATTCACATTCGTTCATCAATTCGTCACCGATTCAGCAAAATAAATTATGGCTAGCTCTAACTTTGTAGATTACGTAAAAATATACTGTCGCTCTGGCAAGGGTGGCGCAGGTTCTATGCACCTACACCGCGAAAAATACATTGCCAAGGGCGGTCCTGACGGTGGCGACGGCGGCCGTGGGGGACACATTATTTTGCGTGGCAACAACAACTATTGGACCCTACTCCACCTTAAATATACCAAACACATTTTTGCAGGCGATGGCGAAAGCGGTGGTGCTAGCCGTAGTTTTGGCAAAGACGGCGCTGATAAAATCATCGACGTACCTTGCGGTACCATTGTGTACGATGCCGAAACGGGCGAATACCTTTGCGACATTACCTCGCATGGCGAAGAAGTGATTTTAATGAAAGGCGGCCGTGGCGGTTTGGGCAACTGGCACTTTAGAACAGCCACCCACCAAACACCCCGTTTTGCTCAACCTGGCGAACCTGCCATTGAAAAAACCGTTATTCTAGAGCTAAAAGTATTGGCCGATGTAGGTTTGGTAGGATTCCCCAATGCCGGTAAATCTACCTTACTTTCGGTAGTATCGGCTGCCAAACCCAAAATTGCAAATTACCCCTTTACTACCCTAGAACCCAACTTGGGCATTGTAGGCTACCGCGATGGCAGATCGTTTGTCATGGCTGACATTCCAGGTATTATTGAGGGAGCACACGAAGGCAAAGGCATTGGATTGCGTTTTTTGCGGCACATTGAACGCAACTCGGTGTTATTGTTTATGGTTCCTGCCGATGCAGACGACATCAAACAAGCCTACGAAGTTTTGCTAAACGAGCTAACCCAATACAACCCCGAAATGCTCAACAAGCAACGCATTTTGGCCATTACCAAATCGGATTTGATTGACGATGAATTAGAAGAAGGATTGTCGAAAGATTTACCCGATGTGCCTCATGTATTTATATCGGCGGTTGCAGGCAAAGGCATTGACCAACTAAAAGACATGCTTTGGGAAGAAATTAACCGCAAACCTGTCTTTACCGAAAATCTTGTTCACCGCGACCGCGACGTGTACGACATC
>CAJGDW010000080.1 GCA_904502115.1 Paludibacteraceae bacterium
TAGGTTACCACCCATTATTATGAAAAAAATTATCACTACCCTCCTATTAATATCCTGCGCTTTATTGTCGTATGGAAAACAAAAAGAAAAAATTGACAACCATTACTTTTCGGTAGCCGAAAACCTCGCTATTTTTAATTCGTTATTCAAACAACTCAACGTACACTACGTAGACTCCATTCCTGTAACCGAAATCATGCAAAAAGGCATTGATGGTATGCTGAATGCCCTCGATCCTTATACCACGTACATTCCCACAGACGACGAGGAAAACTTTAACCTAATGACCAAAGGCGAATACGCTGGTGTTGGAACCGTTATTACCAAACGTGGCAAATACATTTATGCCAACGAAGTATACAAAGATATGCCCGCCGACAAAGCCGGCATTAAAAATGGTTATGTACTTACCAAAGTAGACAACACATCGCTTTTAGACGTTAGCACCTCTAAAGCCAGCGAACTGTTACGCGGCACCCCTGGCACCAAACTTACCCTTACCTACCAAGAAGACACCCTATCGGCTCCTAAAACCGTAGAAATTGTACGTGAACACATTTATTTAAACCCCATTTACTACTACGGCATGCTAACCGATAGCATCGGATACATTAAGCTTAGTAATTTTACCCAAAACTGCTCCGAAGAAACCAAAAAAGCTTTGCTCGATTTGCGTCAACAAGGCATGCAACAACTCATCTTAGACCTTCGCAGCAACCCGGGTGGTTACCTAACCGATGCTGTTGACATTTGCAATTTCTTCTTACCTAAGAACCAAATCATTGTTACCACCAAAGGAAAGAACAACGAGGTATTGAGCGTGTATAAAACTGCCAAAGAACCCATTGCACCCACGTTACCCCTTATTGTTTTGGTAAACGAAGGAAGTGCATCGGCTTCCGAAATTGTATCGGGTGCCTTGCAAGACACCGACCGAGCCGTTATTATGGGCGAACGCACCTACGGCAAAGGATTGGTACAAAGTACATTCCCCGTAGCCTTTGATGGTCAGGTAAAAGTGACCATCGCCAAATATTACATTCCTAGTGGCCGATGCATTCAGGCCATTAAATACAGTCCAAACCCCAATGAATCGCCCAGCTATATTCCCGATAGCTTAACCACTGAGTTTACTACCAGCAACGGTCGTATTGTACGCGACGGACGCGGCATATCGCCCGATATTGAGGCTCAAAATGACTCTATAAAAGGCCTGATGCACCATTTAATGCAAGAGTACAAAATATTCGACTTTGCCAATAATTACGTAAAAAGAAACCCCCATCCCGTAGCATTAGAAGACCTTGCGCTAACCGATGCCGATTTTGAGGCCTTTAAACAAGAAGTGTTGAACAGCGACTTTAAATTCAACTCTTACTCGATAGAGATGCTAAACCGAATGATAGAAGTAGCCAAGCTAGAAGAATGTTACGACAGCAACAAAGCGATTATCGATTCGTTGCAAAGTAACCTATCTAAACGCGATGCATCGGCATTTGACAACGTCAAAAATCAAATTATGCAATGCCTAACAGTAGAAATCGCCAAAAATTACTACTATCAATGGGGCGAAATGTACCACATTGTAAGATACGATAAGGTAATAGACAAAGCCATCCAATTGTTTGCAGACCCTAAACGCTATGAAAGCATCCTTGCCAAACCCCAAAAATAGCGCATTTTTACCCACTTCGCAAAAAGAAGTGGCGGCACTGGGTTGGGACAGCATCGATATCATCCTGTTTTCGGGCGATGCCTACGTAGACCATCCTGCCTTTGGTACAGCTATGATTGCACGTGTGTTGCAGGCAGAAGGGTTTAAAGTGGCGGTTGTACCCCAACCCAACTGGCGCGACGACTTGCGCGACTTTAAGAAGTTAGGCAAACCCAACCTGTTTTTTGCCGTAACAGCCGGTGTTATGGACTCGATGGTTAACCATTATACCGCCGGCAAACGTCTACGCTCTAACGATGCCTATACCCCCGAAGGCAAAGCAGGTTACCGTCCCGACAGAGCAACTACCGTTTACAGCAAGATTCTAAAACAACTATACCCCGATGTTCCATTGGTAATTGGTGGCATCGAGGCATCGCAACGCAGGCTTACCCATTACGATTACTGGGACGATGCGTTGCACCCCAGTATTTTAATCGATACGCAAGCCGATTTTTTAACCTACGGCATGGCCGAAAGAGCCATAGTAGACCTAGCAAAAGGATTGCAAGCCCAACAAAGCAAAGAGCAATTACAAAGCATTCCGCAAATTGCTTTTGTTACCGATCAAACCAACACCCCTGTTGATATTGAATTGGCATCGCACGAAGCCTGCTTGGCATCGAAAAAAACACAAGCGCAAAATTTTAAACTATTCGAAGAAGAATCGAACCGATATGCATCCAATAATCGCCTAGGGCAAGTGGTAGGCAAACAAAAAGTCATTATCAATCCGCCCTATCCCATTATCAGCACCGAACAATTGGATGCGCTTTACGATTTGCCTTATACCCGCAAACCCCATCCACGCTACAAAGGAAAAACCATTCCTGCGTACGAGATGATTAAATATTCTATTACCCTACACCGTGGTTGTTTTGGTGGTTGCTCGTTTTGTACCATTTCGGCACACCAAGGAAAATTCATTGCATCGCGTTCGGAGGCATCTATTTTACGCGAGGTGGAACTCATTAGCCAAGACGACCAATTCAAAGGCTATATTAGCGATTTAGGCGGTCCCTCTGCCAATATGTATCGCTTGCAAGGCAAAGACCTTACGCTTTGCCAAAAATGCAAAAAGCCCGCTTGTTTGCACCCTGGCATTTGCAAAAACTTGGACACCAACCACACTCCGCTCATTGCCTTGTACCGCAAAGTACGCGCCTTGCCTGGTATTAAAAAAGCCACCATTGGCAGCGGTATCCGTTACGATTTGGCTACCCCCGAATACCTAAAAGAGGTCATTCAGCACCACGTATCGGGCCGATTGAAAGTAGCCCCCGAACATACCAACAGCGAGGTACTGAACCTGATGCGCAAACCATCGTTCGATCAATTTATCGCCTTTGAGCAAACTTTTAGAAAATACAACCAAGAGGCAGGGTTGAACCAACAGCTAATACCCTATTTTATATCGAGTCACCCCGGTTGTACGGCGCTACACATGGCCGATTTGGCCATTACCACCAAAAAAATGCGCTTTCAATTGGAGCAGGTACAAGATTTTACCCCTACTCCTATGACCTTATCGACCGAAATGTATTATACCGGGTATCATCCTTATACCTTGCAAAAAATAACCACAGCCAAAACCTTGAATCAGAAAAACGAACAACGCAATTTCTTTTTCTGGTACAAGGCAGAAACCAAACAAGCCATTGTTCGTTATTTGAAACAAATTGGTCGTCCCGATTTAATTACTAAAATTTACCCCCGATGAAATTACGCGCTTACTGGATACTTGCTTGTATGCTGTTTGCTACCGTGTTGCAAGCCGCTCAAAAAGACATTGCCCCTTTGTTGGAGCAATTGCAATTGCCCATGGCCGATAGTCTTAAACACCAAGTAAGCGAACAAATAGAGCAAAAACTGGTGACTTATTTTTCTACCAAAGATGGTTTGAAGGCGCGCATCGATTCCTTGTCTTATATAGGAGGTGTGGCCGATGCCGACAGTACCCTACGCATTGTCACCTGGAACTACGGTTTAAGCGACGGAACCTATGGTTTTCATGCTATTTTTATCAAGAAAAACGGCAAACAAGCTCCCCTAGTGCATGCTTTTTCTACTACTCAAAGCACCTTGCCCGAGATCAACAAAAAATACACCGCTAAAAATTGGTACGGCGCTTTGTATTATCGCATCGTATACCATAAAAAACAATACTATTTATTGGGATACAATGTTTACCAACCCTCTACCCGTGTAAAACTCATCGATGTACTTACCTATACCAACAATCGGCCTGTATTGGGTAGCAAAAATTTTCAAGTAAAAAACAAAGTACAAGGACGCATGGTGTTTGAATACAGCAGCCGTGCGCAAATGCTACTGCAATACGACGATGCGCAAAAAGGCTTCGTCTTTGACCATTTATCGCCCGAAGAACCCTCTATGGAAGGTATTCGTGCTTGCTACGGCCCCGATTTCTCTTACGATGGCCTTTTTTACCGCAAAAAGAAATGGACCTTGCAAGAAGACTTGGACGTTAAGAATGTTGATTAATTTTGACATTCGTTATTTATCCTGCATTTTTTTGTATCGTTTGCGTATAAAAAATGTTATTTTCTCTTGTATTTCAGCACAATGGTATTGATATTTTCTTATTTTTGTTAGCAGAAAAATCACGCTAATCAAAATATTATGACAATTGTATTCAGTATCAATTACCATACCAACTGGGGACAACGCCTTTTGGTATGCGGATCACTTCCTGAGTTAGGCAAAAACGTGCCAACCAAAGCTGTTCCTATGGAATACGTTTCTAACGGAGAGTGGAAACTAGTAGTAAACGTAAAAAAAGCGGCATCGTTTAGTTACAAATACCTTATTTTTAACGAAGGTACCAAAACCTATACCGAAGAGTACATGCCTGCACGTACCGCCGTATTAGCAGAAGGTTCTAATTCTTGCTATTTAGACGATACTTGGCGCAGCAACGGTATTGACAAAACCTTTTACTCGGCAGCCTTTACAGAAGGTTTGATTGCTAGAACCAGCAAGCCCAGAAAAATGGAACCTCTTACCGCTCCTACCACCTTATTGTTTAGCATTTCATCTCCTCGTGTAGCCGATGGTTATCAACTAGCCATTATTGGTAGCAACAAAGTATTGGGCAATTGGGATCCTAAAAAGGCATTGGTAATGTCTGACGAACAATTCCCCTTGTGGCAAGCTGCTATTGATGCAACCGAACTTACTGGTATTATTGAATACAAATACGTTATATACGATACAAAAACCAAAAACGTAGTTTCTTGGGAAGAAGGCGCTAACCGCGTTATCGATGCAAGCCAAATTAAAGGCGGCACCACCTACAACCGTAACGACGAAGTGTTCCGCTATGGTTTGGCACCTTGGAAATGCACCGGTGTAGCTATTCCTGTTTTCTCACTACGCACCGGCGGTAGCTTTGGTATCGGTGAATATGCCGATTTGCGCATGATGTCTGATTGGGCAAAAGTAACAGGTCAAAAAATCATTCAAACCTTGCCTATTACCGACACCACTCGTTTCCGTACCAATGCCGACTCGTATCCTTACAGCAGCATTACCGTAATGGGATTGCACCCCATTTACATCAATATTTTTGAAATGGGTATCTTAAAAGATGCTCAAAAAATGGAATATTTCTACGGTTTGCAAAAACAATTCAACCAATCGCCCACCGTTATGTACCAAGAAGTGGGTGCGGCTAAATGGGAATATTTCCGCTTGATTTTTGCGCAAGAAGGCAAAAAAGTAATGGCATCGGCCGCTTACAAAAAATTTGTCAAAGAAAATGCGGAATGGTTGTATCCATACGCTGCATTCTGCTACTTGCGCGATGCTAACAACAATTGCAACTTCCGTACATGGGGCAAATATGCTATGTACAACGAACAACAAATTATGGAGTTGTTCACCAACGAAGAAAGCAAATTCGAAGCCAACCTACACATTTACCTACAATACAACGCTCACATTCAACTATTGGCATCAGTTAAGTATGCCAAAGGCAATGGTGTGGTACTAAAAGGCGATATTCCAATTGGTATCAGCCCCGAGAGCGTTGAAGCTTGGATGGAACCTGAATTGTTCAACTTGGACAGCCAAGCTGGTGCTCCACCCGATCCATTCTCTAAAACTGGTCAAAACTGGGGATTCCCTACTTATAACTGGGAAGCGATGGAACGCGATGGTTATGCTTGGTGGAAAAAACGTTTCCAAAAAATGGCTACTTACTTCCAAGTATATCGTATCGACCACGTGCTAGGTTTCTTCCGTATCTGGCGCATGTCATCGGGCGATGTACAAGGTTTGTTGGGTTACTTTGACCCTGCTCTACCAATGCACCCAGACGAAATGCGCAACAACTTTGGCGTATGGTTTGACTACGATCGTATGGTTAAACCTTATATTCGCGAACACGTTGTAGACGAAAAATTTGGCGACATTGCCGGTAAAATCAAAAACAATTTCTTGGATTTGGTATCGCCAGGCAACTATTCATTCAAAGAAGACTTTAATACCCAACGCAAAATTGAAGCCTTTGCTTACGAACATCCCGAAATTTTGGACGTAAACGGATGGATTTACAACGAATTGTTGGCTTTGCACGGCGAAGTATTGTTTATCGAAGACAAAAAGAAACCTGGCCATTTCCACCCACGTATTACCTTGCAAGAAACCCTATCGTACCGCGATTTGGACTGGAACGTAAAAGAAGCGCTAAACAACTTGTACAACCACTTCTACTATCATCGCCACAACGAGTTCTGGAAAGAACAAGCCATGAAAAAATTACCCGCTTTGTTGCGTGCTACCAATATGTTGGTTTGTGCAGAAGACTTGGGTATGATTCCAGATTGCGTACCAGAAGTAATGAGCCAACTTTACATGTTGAGTTTGGAAATTGACCGTATGCCAAAAGATCCTACTCAAGAATTTGTAAACATGAGCACCGTGCCTTACCTATCGGTTTGCACTACCTCTACACACGATATGGCTCCTATTCGTGGCTGGTGGCAAGAAGATAAATTGCTTATCCAACGCTATTACAACTATATTTTGGGCGAATGGGGCGAAGCTAAACAAGATTGCGAACCATGGATTTGCGAAAAAATCTTGGCTCGTCACCTATACTCGCCTGCTATGTTGGTTATTTTGCCTTTCCAAGATTGGATGTCAATCGATGGCGACCAACGTCGTGTTAACGCTGCAGAAGAACGCATTAACATTCCATCGGATCCTCACCATTTCTGGTGCTATCGCATGCACAAAAGTGTAGAAGAATTGCTTCAAATGGATCAATTAAATGCTCGCATTAAACAATTGGGCATTGATAGCGGACGAAGCTGTGAGATGTAAGTATCAAAA
The DNA here is from genome assembly GCA_904502115.1 of Paludibacteraceae bacterium. Taxonomy (GTDB): domain Bacteria; phylum Bacteroidota; class Bacteroidia; order Bacteroidales; family Paludibacteraceae; genus Enterocola. The sequence continues at coordinate 7,073 of CAJGDW010000080.1, forward strand.
AAAGCGACCCACAAGGTCGCTTTTTTGATGTCATAAGTCGAAGGTCGATAGTCGAAAGTCATTTGACCTTCAACTTTGGACTTTCGACGGGTTATTAGTTTTTACAAACTAATAACCCATCTTTTACGTCCACTACAATGGGTTTGTCTTTTTGAATGGTGCGGGCAATGATTTGCTCGGATAGTTGGTTCAACACCAAGCGTTGCAACGCACGTTTAATAGGACGCGCTCCAAATTGTGGATCAA
>CAJGDW010000081.1 GCA_904502115.1 Paludibacteraceae bacterium
GACGATGAGATGCCCATATATTTAGAACGCCAGATAGATGAATCGGTGAACCAAAATACAGAAGACAATAACTTTACCCTGTATCCCAACCCCATCAAAGCGGGCGATTTTGCCTACTTAATCGGGACATTCGATAACTTTATGCTATACGATTTAAATGGTTTACCCATTGAGACACTTCAGTCCGAAGATGGCGTATTAAAAGTACCCGATCAACCAGGAATGTATCTCTTAAAAATTGAGGCAAACAACCAAATCTATAGCATCAAACTTATTGTGATTTAATACCATAAAATGCCAACAGCACCCAACAAGACATCCATCAAGAACTACTTGCTTCAACTCCGAACTAAAAAGTGGTTCCGAGTGATAACCATCAGTATGTTATCATTCGTATTGTCGTATTCTGTTCTTTACAAGGTTATTTCATCACCATTATTTTCGCTCCAAAAAGGCAACGATTTTGAGATGTCAGATTTCTACAATCAAGTTGCCAACAATCGTCCAACACGTACACTCAACGCCGATATCGTTGTTATTGGCATTGATAATTGTTCCCGATTAGACGTAGCACAAATTATACAAACCATTAGTTATACACAACCCAAGGCCATTGGACTAGACGTCTTTTTTTCGTACAAATCCACAGAAGACAGTCTGATAATAGAAACCTTTAACCAAACCCCTAACCTTGTGTTAGCCTACGATGCATACCACGAAACAAGTACAGCATTTGCACCAGCACTAACTCAAGTACATTGGGGATCTGTAAACCTCATTGCCAAACAAGCACTAGGAACCATTCGTCAGTTTAAACCTTCTTTTAACGATTCCATTTATGCTTTCTCCGCTAAACTAGCACAACTAACCGATAGCATTGCCTTTCAATACTTGCAAGAACGAAACAACGAACTAGAAACCATCTGCTATCCATCGCAAGAATTTGAAATAATAAACGGCATAGAAATACTGGACGGAACCATAGATTTGTTCACGTTAGAAGAAATGTTGTACAATAAAATTGTATTAGTAGGCGATATTCACAATCCGTTTGACCAACACCAAACGCCCATCAGTCATAATACCCCAGGTATTATCATCAACGCCTATATTTTAGCTACCATACTCAACCAATCTTACATAGAAACAACACCTACATTCATCAACTGGACCATTGCCTTTATCATAAGCATATTGCTTTCATTAATGATTGTTTCTTTCCAAGGCTCCAACTTATTGAAATCGTACACCACATTTGCCATCCGCATTTTTCAATTACTTTTAATTGCATTGTTCCTATATATTGGATGCTACGTCTTTGTTCATAACCATCTATATTGTAACTTTGCCCCATCGTTGCTCATGGTAGCACTCGGTGTGTTAGCAACAGCGGTAGAACCCATTGTGTACCTTGTGTTGCGATGGTGTATAAAAACGTGTTTCTTTATTTTGCATCAAAGTAAAAAGGGGTTGATATTTGTAAAGAAAGTGGTCTGCAAACTGCACAAAAGATATTTGCAAAAAAAGAAAAAGAAACAAAAACAAGAACAAGAACAGAAGAATTAATATGAGACTTACCAAGTTAGCATTCTTTATTTTACTATTCGGTTTTTCGTGCTCTGCTATACAAGCACAAAAATACCAAATCTTTCGCACCTCTGGTGGGGTAAAAATGTACCATAACAAACAATGGAGTCCAGCGCAACGACGTGCGCCCCTATCACTATCCGATAGTATTTCGATAGAAAATGGTGGTTTTTGCACCCTTTTAAATACCCAAACCAACCAATTGTTTGACATCAAAAAAAGTGGCAAATACAGTGTAAAAAAGGCCATTGATGCCACCATGCGAGAATCGTCCAATATCATAAGCCAGACTACTCAAAACATTGCTAATTCAGTTTCTTCCGCTGGGAAGTCAAACAATTACAACATTTACGGTGCCACCATGCGTGCCGACCAGGCTACCATTCAAGCCAATAAATCATTGGCCAATCAATTAAGTAAATTAATTGCCGATATCAACCAAGGTAAAAGTATTAAACCTTCCAAAAATCTATCGTTGCAACGCACTATCAGCAACGATTCATTTACCTTTACCATTCAAAACAATGCCAATCGCCCTTATGTATTTAATATTCTTCGCATACCCAAACAAGGAACCCCTACATTTTGTTTTAATTTAGACAAAACAGATAGTGAATACTTTTTCTTATTAATTGGTGCAAACTCTACACTTACCATCAACCAGGTATCCTTCTATTTAGACGATGCCACCTATATTCTCATTGCCACCGAAGATATTTTTGATCCTACATGGGTTGCCAATGCGATCGCCGCTACTCCAAGTAAAGAAAAAACCAAAAAAGTCGCTGTAGAGCTATCGCCTATACAACCATAATCGTTAAATCGGCCACGGACGCACGAGCCGTTCGTCCCTACTAAACAACTAAACGAATTTCAGTGCAAGCCGAGCGCAGAAGCAAACTTGTTTGGTTATGCCAAGGCGCAGCCTGAAATCATGAAAAGCGAAGCTTTGAATAATAAACGATTTAACGTCTATTCGGCCACTGAGCTTGTCGAAGTGCCCGAATAGGATCGCCTCACCGCCTAAACACCTCACCGACTCACCGATTCACCGATTCACCGATTCACCGATTAGAAAAAAAATCGGCACACCTATTTTTTTTCTAATCTAAATATATTATCTTTGCACCCGATTTTTTATACATAAAGTCTAACAACTAATTATTTAACAAACAAAACATTATGGCAGATTTGAAAAAACAAACAATGCCCCTAGACAATTTTGACTGGGACGCATTCGAAAACGGCGTTGTAAACGCTGAGGTCAGCAAAGAAGACCAAGAAAAAGCCTACAACCAAACATTGAACCAAATCAATGCAAACGACGTGGTTGAAGGTACTGTTATCGCAATGAACAAACGCGAAGTAGTTGTAAACATCGGTTACAAATCGGACGGTATCGTATCGATGAACGAATTCCGCTACAATCCTGAATTGCAAGTAGGTGACAAAGTAGAAGTTTACATCGAATCGCAAGAAGATAAAAAAGGTCAATTGGTACTTTCTCACAAAAAAGCTCGCAGCGCTCAATCTTGGGATCGCGTTAACGAAGCTCTTAACAACGACGAAATTATCAAAGGCTTTATCAAATGCCGTACTAAAGGCGGTATGATTGTTGACGTATTTGGTATCGAAGCATTCTTGCCAGGTTCTCAAATCGACGTTAAACCTATCCGCGATTACGACGTATTTGTTAACAAAACCATGGAATTCAAAGTGGTTAAAATCAACCAAGAATTCAAAAACGTGGTGGTTTCTCACAAAGCGCTTATCGAAGCTGAGTTGGAACAACAAAAGAAAGAAATCATTGGCAAATTGGAAAAAGGCCAAATCTTGGAAGGTACTGTCAAAAACATCACCTCTTACGGTGTATTCATCGACTTGGGTGGCGTAGATGGTCTTATCCACATCACCGACCTATCTTGGGGTCGTATCTCGCATCCTGAAGAAATCCTTCAATTGGATCAAAAATTGAACGTTGTTATCCTTGATTTCGACGACGAAAAGAAACGCATCGCATTGGGCTTGAAACAACTTACCAAACACCCATGGGAAGCGCTTGACGCTAACCTACAAGTAGGTGACAAAGTAGAAGGTAAAGTAGTTGTAGTTGCTGATTACGGTGCATTCGTAGAAATCGCTACTGGTGTAGAAGGTCTTATCCACGTTTCAGAAATGAGCTGGTCACAACACCTACGTTCTGCTCAAGACTTCGTTAAAGTTGGTGACAAAGTAGAAGCTGTAATCCTAACTCTAGACCGCGAAGAACGCAAAATGTCGTTGGGCATCAAACAATTGAAAGAAGATCCATGGTTGAACATCGACGCTAAATATCCTGTAGGTAGCAAACACACTGCAAAAGTTCGTAACTTCACTAACTTTGGTGTATTTGTTGAACTAGAAGAAGGTGTTGATGGTTTGATCCACATCTCTGACCTTTCTTGGACCAAAAAAATCAAACATCCATCTGAATTTACTCAATTGGGTGCTGAAATCGAAATCCAAGTATTGGAAATCGACAAAGAAAACCGTCGCTTGAGCTTGGGTCACAAACAATTGGAAGAAAACCCATGGGACGTTTACGAAACCATCTTTACCGTTGATTCTATCCACGAAGGTAAAATCGTTGAATTGATGGACAAAGGCGCAGTAGTTGCATTGCAACACGGCATCGAAGGTTTCGCTACTCCTAAACACTTGGTAAAAGAAGACGGTAGCAATGCTGCTCAAGGCGAAACTCTTTCGTTCAAAGTTATCGAATTCAACAAAGAAGCTAAACGCATCATCTTGTCGCACAGCCGCGTATTCGAAGACGAACAAAAAGCTGCAGAAGTAGTTGCTGAACCTAAAAAAGCAACCAAAAAAGCTGCTAAAAAAGAAGAAATGCCTGCCATCGAAAAAACCACTCTAGGTGACCTTGAAGGTTTGGCTGCTCTTAAAGAAGAGTTGGCAAAAAGCGAAGCTAACAAAAAAGCTAGCAAATAATACGCTGAACAATATTCAGTAATCCATACGAAAACAGCTTAACCTATTTGGTTAGGCTGTTTTTTTTTACTATCTTCGCTAGCAAATCAAACACTATGGACGAACTAACCTCATTGGCAACAGCCAATGCTTCTACCTACACAGACGACAACGTCATTACCCTCGAAGGTCTAGAGCATGTACGCCTCCGCCCGGGTATGTATATCGGCAAATTAGGCGACGGTTCATCGGCCGACGACGGTATATACGTACTCCTAAAAGAAGTTGTCGACAACTCTATCGACGAATTTAGAATGAAATGTGGTAATACCATCGAGATTACCATCAAAGAACGTACGGTATCGGTACGCGACTATGGCCGTGGCATTCCACAAGGCAAGTTGGTAGACTGCGTTTCCATCATGAACACAGGCGCCAAATACGACACCAAATCGTTCCAAAAATCGGTAGGTTTAAACGGCGTAGGTACCAAAGCTGTCAATGCCCTTTCGTCCACATTTACCGCTATTTCGTACCGCGATGGCATGGCTAAACGTGCCGACTTTAAAGAAGGCAAACTGGTCAAAGAATACGACCTAGAACCCACCACCGAAAAAAACGGTACATTTATACAATTCAGCCCCGACACCAGTCCCAATCTATTTGGCAACTACAATTACCGCAACGATTACATCGAAACCATGTTGCGCAATTACAGTTACCTAAACCAAGGGCTTGTTCTTAATTACAACGGTCAAAAAATCGTATCCAAAAACGGTTTATTTGACCTGCTAAACGAAAAATGCACCGGCGAGATTTTGTACCCCATTGTACACCTCAAAGGCGAAGATATCGAAGTAGCCTTTACCCATAGCGACCAATACGGCGAAGAGTATTACTCGTTTGTAAACGGGCAACACACCACCCAAGGGGGTACCCACCAAACCGCTTTGAAAGAACACATTGCTCGTACCATCAAAGACTTTTACGGCAAAAGTTTCGAATTGCAAGACATACGCGGCGGCATTGTAGCCACCATTTCTATCAACGTCATTGAGCCTACTTTTGAGAGTCAAACCAAAATCAAGTTGGGATCTACCAACATGGCTCCCGACCACGATAAAGACGGCAATGCTTATCCCCTATCGGGCACCAGCGTAAACAAATACGTAGGCGATTTCTTAAAGAAAGAACTCGACAACTACTTGCACAAAAATCCCGAGATGACCGAGATCTTGTTGAAAAAGATACAAGATACCGAACGCGAACGCAAGGCAGTTGCCAACGTAACCAAGCAAGAACGCGAACGTGCCAAAAAAGTAAACATGCACAACCGCAAACTACGCGATTGCCGCATTCACTTTAACGACACCCGTGGCGATCGTCAATCCGAAAGTTGCATCTTTATTACCGAGGGCGATTCAGCAAGTGGTTCTATTACCAAAAGCCGCGATGTGAATACACAAGCCGTATTCAGTTTGCGTGGTAAACCGCTTAACTGTTTTGGTATGAACAAAGGAGAAACCTTCAAAAACGAAGAATTCAACCTGCTTCAAGCCGCCCTTAACATCGAAAACGGACTAGAAGACCTACGCTATAACAAAGTAATTGTAGCAACCGATGCCGACGACGACGGCATGCACATTCGTCTGTTACTAATGAATTTCTTCCTACAGTTCTACCCCGAATTGGTAAAAGCAGGCCACGTATACATTTTGCAAACACCACTCTTTAGGGTACGCGATAAAAAAGAAACCTTTTATTGCTACACAGACGAAGAACGCGTTAATGCCATCAACAAGTTAGGAGCAAAAGCCGAAATTACCCGATTCAAAGGCCTGGGTGAAATCTCGCCCGACGAGTTCAAGCATTTCATCGGCAAAGACATGCGCTTGGATCAGGTACACCTTCACAAAGAAGATGCCTTGTCTAGTCTGCTTCGTTTCTACATGGGCGAAAATACGCAAGACAGGCAAAGCTTCATCATCCAAAACTTGCGCATCGAACAAGACACAGAAGAAGATTTACTCGAAAATCAGCTATAATACCATCAAAAAAAACGGTTTTTCAGATTTTTATTTTGTTATCAGAAAAAAAAATAGTTCTTTTGTAGTTGGAAAATAATTAAACACTAATAATATGGAAAAATCTAACGAAAATGCTATTCTTTGGGGCTTGATTGAAAGAATAGGCATCATCATTGTTCTTGCAGGAGCGTTAACACTTATCATTCCTTCTTTGATAGGAGCTCAATCAAATTACACCCTACTAGCAGGTGCTGGCATTTTAGTTTTAGGAGCTATTGCACACATCGTTGTTACAATGTTAGCAATTGACAAAGACAGCACTTCTTATACTATTGAAGAAGAAGAAGTTACAGCAGAATTCGTTGCCGCAGCAGAAGAAGAAAAAGTTGAAGTAGCAACAGAAGAACCAGCAAAAGTAACTGAAGTGGTTGCAGAGAAAGAAAAAGCAATAAAAGTAGAATAATAAAATTTTACTATAAACCACATAAAAAAAGGATAACCGATTGGTTATCCTTTTTTATTGTATTATCGCAAGGCTTATTCCAAGCCAAGCGATTTTTTAACTGCCAATACTTTTTCTTCGGCAGCAGCATTTACTGCCTCGTACTCATCGGCACTAGCCAAAGGCAATTTCACTTCAATA
>CAJGDW010000082.1 GCA_904502115.1 Paludibacteraceae bacterium
ACTAATCGGTGAATCGGTGAATCGACTAATCGGTTGTTTTGTTGACTAATCGGTTATTCTGTGATTCTTTTCTTTATTGTTCTGGTTAAAGCGTTTAATTGGTTCGATATTTTTCGTATTTCATTATTGATTTGTTGAAATTGAACATCATTGATATACTCTAAATCTTTGGAAATAGAGAGTTGTGCATAGGTTTCTATTAATGATGAATAAGCTATTTCAACAAATCTCAATTGTTCTTTATCTGTTTTCCGAGATAATCCTTCGGCTATATTCGATGCTACAGATACAGCGGCTCTCTGTAACTGTGATTGTAATCCATAACTTTCATGATGCGGATAATTTTTAGTAATGTCATACACTGTTTTTACGTACATTTTGACATCAGTCCACATTCTCATTTTCTCAAAAGAAAAAACATAATTCATAATTATAAGTATTAAGATGGTTAATAAAATTCGATTCACCGATTAGTCGATTATTCACATTCGTTCATCAACACGTCACCGATTAGTCGTTTTTAAAATCCTTGATTTTAAAAACCTATGTTAAGTCCGCAGGTGGCGGTGATGTTGCTGCCTTGATAAAAGGACGGTGTAAATTTAGTTAAATATCCGTTAGCATCCAAACGATTTTCACCTTCAATGGTAGGAGAATCAATATCGTGTCCGCGCGCATAGTTCCAATCTACCTGAACGGTGGCGTACGCATTGGGCCACACCTCGTACAAGGCCTTAAACGATACAATATCGTTCTCCCAAACAATGTCTTTTAAAATGGGTTGCGATAAAATTTGTTTGGTATTGCGACGCACGTATTCGTAATCGTTGCCTTTTTGGTCTTTGGTATACGATAGGTTCAAATTCAAGCCTTTAATGGGCTTGTAATTGATAAACGCAAAGAACTGTTGCGAATTATCGCCCAAATAATGACCTAAATTATAGCTGTTCGATGCCCAGGTAATGGCCTGAATGGAGTGCTTGTAATTCAACGTATTGGTGCGGGTATACTCAAACCCGTACGATAAGTTTTTGAGCGGCCAGTTGCTCACCTCAAAGCCTGCTTTGTACGATATCAGGTTGCTTTCATCGTTCGATAAGCGTTTGGTTGCAAACTCATCGATAAAGAACGAGGCAAACAGGTGCAGGTGCTTGATGTTGCGCGAACTTAGGTTGATAAACACTTGCGAGTTCTGATTCTCTGAGTTAACCCCTTTGGTCATCAAGTGGTCCAACGATTTAAAGAACGCAAATGGAATCAAGAACATGGGTTGTATGGTACGTTCGGAGTACACAATAGAGTTACCTACCGATAATTTTAATCGAGGAATGGGGGTAAAGGTAAACATATTGGCCGCAATAAACTTGTTCATGGGCCTGTAATGTTTTTTCGATTCGGTGGTGGTGTAAGTTTCTTCGGTGTAAAAATAGGTACTGTCTAGCACGTTGCTCACCATCCAACCGTGTATGTAGTTAAATTCAAACCATTTGCAGGGCGTTAGGCTAAGGGTAATCATGGGGAACGATGGTGCCCTGCCCGATATAATGTTGGAGCAATTGTAGCTATCGCCCCAGGCCAATTGGTCTTTTACCAAACCGATGCTACCCCACCAAGCGTAGGCCTTGATACCGCCCCTAAAATCGCTGTAGTCGCCACCATAACTGGCTTCTTTGTACTGATAGCCAGGCAAATTGTACAGGAATTGAGGTTGAGATATTTTGGCTGCATCAATCTTTTGGTATTGGTTGCTGTAATATTCGTCGCTTAGGTTGTTGCCATCGAGCGATATATCGCGTATGCTACCCCACACCGATACGTGTTTTACAATGTCCATTTGCACGTCTACCCCCCAACGGCGTTTCATAATAAGGCCGTGACGGTTGTACATCAAGTCCATGCCCAAAATGGGGCGCAAATGAAACTTAAAGTGCTTGTTTTGGTACAAGAATTGGGGTTGTAGCAGCGATAAATCGAAGGTTTTCTTATCTGTCCAATGCACGTATGCTTTGGGCATGGTGTCCAACTCGTTGGCAAAATCGCTCATAAAGAACTCCAAATCGCGTTTTTGGCGTTTGTTGAGCAGCGAGTCTTGTGCTTTGGCTTGCTTTAGCATCGCCGCAATGGCGTTGCGGTTGTACGGTTTTATAGCAGAGTTGACATCGACTAATCCGTCGGTAGCCAACTCATCAATAAAGCTATACAAACGCGTATAGTCCATGTTTTGCGGAATGTTCTGCGCACACAGCACGCATATTCCACAAAAGAAAGTAAGGAGGGTTATGAGGGTTTGTTTCATATTTTATATTGACTAATCGGTGAATCGACTAATCGGTTTTTAAAATTGACTAATCGGTGAATCGGTGAATCGACTAATCGATTTATCGGAGTTATTATTCAGTATGTTTAGAGTATTTTTAGTGATTACAACAGAGTGATTAATAGAGTGATTTTAAATGAGGGATTTCAAGGCGTGTGAGTGTGAGAAACCGGAGTTTACTAAAGTAAATGAGGATTTCGAACACGAGCAACAACGCAGAAATCACCGTTTAAAATTGCTCTAATGCGAACGGGCGCGTTTGAAGACTATATTCACAAAAATCTTCCAAAGATAAATCGTATCGGTAATCAGCGCGCCGCGCTTGATGCACATTTTAAGGTATTTCATTTCGGATGCCTGAATTTCATCGAGCGTTTTAGGCATATCGGCATAGAATGGGGGCAATAGGCCAGGACGTACTTTGGTACGAAGCTCTTGCAACTCAGGACTGTACAAACTAAAATAATGTTTGCTGAGCGGGCGTACCCCTACTAGCTTCATGTCGCCTTTTAGCAGGTTGAGCAGCATGGGCAACTCGTCTAACCAACAGCGACGCATAAAACGTCCCAACGTACTAACGCGAATATCGTGGGTAAATTTACCGCCCTCTTGCAAACCGCATTTTTGGTAGATGTACTCTTGCAAAAATTCAGAATAAGGATACATGGTGCGGGCTTTGTAAAACTTAAAGGTTTTACCATTTTTGCCCACGCGGTTAAGCGATATAATGGGTCCGTAACGACGTTTTTTGTACATAGGTGGCTCTTGTCGGCGACGTGCCACAAAGTAGGTATAATGGTCTATTTTCTTTTCGGATACAATTTCGAATCCGCAAAAATACAAGCGGCCAAACACCTCAGTTTTGGATAGTACACGGCGTTTGCCTCGGGTTATATCGTAATATAAACGCTTGGTTAAGAATAATTTAGGTATTACACGTTTAACAAAGTAGTAGAAGGTATAAAATATCCAGTTAATGCCGGCTGGGTACTTTTGCAAAATTTGTTGCTTTTTAACGTGCTTGTCTTTGAAAACACCCACGTACAAACCATTATCGGGCAACTTTTCGTTGGCCATCGAAAACATTTTGTTAATGCCCCTGATGTTGTTTAGGCTACGCACATTAACAATGGTATCGTATTTGTAGGGTGTTAAACTTTCTAGGTTAAAGATGGTGGTAGAAGCAAATACGTAGGTATTGCTGCTGTGTAAATCTATTTGTTGGCACAACCAATTAAAGGCACGCTTGCTCATCCATTTGTTCATGGCCTTGTAAATAGCATCGTAAGCCTCGTCCGATACAATGGTGGGCGATTCCAATACCGTTTTGGGTTCGCGTTTGGCAACAGGTTGTACTTCGTCTTCGGGATCGGACGCATAAATAAAGGCAAAATACAAGCTCTGCATAATAAACCAAGAGCCAAATGCAATGCCCGTTACAGCCGTCAGTACCCAAATGGAATAATTGGTAAAGTAGAAATAAAATACACCTACAGCAATGCCGTAGGCTACAATAGAAGCGTTAGCTGCCTTAAAAATAGAGGGAAAATAGCCTTGTTGACGGATGGTTTTGCTGTATCGACCAAATAAAAAAGCAAAAAAGAGCCATCCTAACCCAAAACAACAATAAACAGGTACGTATTTATGAAAAGGGTCTTCTGTATTGAAAGGAGCCAACCATAATACCAGCAACACGCTGATAATCAGGTTAACAACATCTACTATAAAATGCTTATATACAAAACGAAATGGTTTCATATTTACAAAGAATCATTTCGCAAATATACGTTAAAAAAAATAATAAATGCTCAAAAAAGTCAATTTAATCCACAATAAGTTATTGACAGAAGCCAAATAGTTTATTCTTTGCTTTTGTAGCGAATGTAAGACTCCCCTAGTTTGTACAAAATTGGCTTGTGAATGCACAAAAAACGGCCTTCTTGCACCAGTTGTCCGCCAAAACGCAACTTAAAGTCGCGCACACCATACGGAATTTCGGGCACGCCTGCTCCCATGGTGTCAAACAGGGTTATATTTTCGGTCAATGCTTGCTGCAAGGTGATGCCGTAAATGGAGACGGATGGCGATAAGTCTTTGTAAATGGCATCGTTGGCACAGGCATAATAATCGTACACTACCCTGCCTGGCAATATTACCTGCAACATGCCGCCCAATAATACATCGTTTTGGTACAACAGCAGCAACCTACCCGTTTGCGATTGTACCATATCAACAAAAAACGATAAAGGAAACAAGGGCTTGCGCACCTTGGTTTGGTAATGTTTAACCAACATAGCATAGAATTGGTGCACTTGCTCTGGCGTAGAAGCGTAGGTATAGGTTGTTGATGCGAGTTCGCTGCTCACATTTTTTGTTGTTGAGGCGGTGATGTTTGATATAGATTTTAGAACGCGGCGGCGGTTTTTATCCATGCGCAGCAACATATTATCCCAATTATCGCAGGTAATTTTTACGTTACAATGGGGCTGATAATCAAAGCCACAGGCGGCAAAAACATCGGCAAAGGCACTGTAATCGTGATGGTTTCTAATTTCGGTGTAAATGGCTTTACGGGTGCGCTCTTTTAGCGCCATAAGCAGTTCTTTTACCAAATCGGGCGCAATATCATCTGCCAACAACAAACCACCCATAACGATGGCACGGCGCGAGAAACACTTTTTCAATCCCTTTTCTGCTTGGATGTAACCCACGGCAACGCCCATTAATTGTTGCTCGCTGTTTACTACCGCCAACGCAAAAGTATCCAAATAGGTTTGCGATTGGTAAAATTCAAAAGCCTGTTGGGTCTGAAAAAACGAAGCATAAGAGCTGTTTTCCGACAACTCTTGCCACTGCTTGCTATAAGATTGCGCCTGAACAACCATGCCTTATTTTCTCAGTTTAATCAGCCAGTATTTTATGGTATTTTTTAGGTTTTGCACCAGCATTTCTTTGATTTGTTGGGCCTTGTTATCGGTCCAACGTTGTGGGTGGGTGGTAATCATGATGCGAGGAGGCAAACTACCGTCTTTGCATGCGCGAATAATATCATCGGTATGTTTATATACCCAATTATTCGCAGTCCAAATATCTTGGTAAGTAGGAATTTTATCGCGCACGCTTACCTTGTAGCCATCCCAGCGTCTACCCGTATCGGTTAAGTAGAACAAATCCGAAAAATCGACATCAAAATACGGCTCGCCAATTAAACCAAAATCGTTTTTATACGATGCAAATTGCCAAATATCTTTGCTGTCGTATTTACTGGTGGGCGCACCATGCATGCAGATGGTTTTTACCGGATAATACGTTCTAAAATACGCCAGTTTCTCGGCAAAATGCGCCACCGCTTTTTCGGGCTCGCCACCACAAAGCGACATATCCTCGTAATGGTAACCAATTTCGTGGCCCAAGTCTACAATGGCCTTGATACATTCGGGCTTATCGCTTTCGGGCACTACCCTAAAATAGTAACTGGCCTTAATGCCCAAATTGGCCTCAATTTTGGCGGTTGCTACAGAGTTTTCGGCCTTTAGGTCTACGTCGTGACGGAGAATAATAAATCTTGTTGGTGATTCGGTGATTTGGTGATGCGGTGAGTCGATACTCGCTTCGCGAGTGTCACTTGTCTCTTGTTGCTTGTCGATCGTCGATTCAGCGGTTACACAATTTAACGCTTCATCCTGAGGGCGTAGCCCGAGCATACAGTATTGCTCGAACGTCAAAAACTGATAACCTTGCGCTTGCAGGGTTTCCAATAATTGTTGGTATATGCGTAAACTAAAATCCATGACACAAATGTAGTAAAAATTAGCCAATTATGTCATTTCTATTTCATTTATGCTCATTTTTTGTAAAAATTGCACAAAAACATACTAAATGTGCAGATTTATCACCGTTATTTGCACAAACCTACTACTTTTGTGCAAAATTTTTAAAACCAATTGTATGACAAAGTTCAAAAACAGCCATGTTCTTATTACGGGCGGAGGCTCGGGCATTGGCCGCATCATGGGACGTATCGCCCTAGAAAAAGGTGCAAAAAGTTTAACCATTTGGGATATTAACGAGAAAAACTTGGCCGATACCCAACAAGCATTGGCTCCTATTGGAACCGTTTACACCCACAAAGTAGACGTTTCTAACCCTGAACAAATTAAAGCTGCAGCACAAGCTACCCTTAAAGCTTGTTCGCAAATTGATATTTTGATTAACTGCGCTGGCATTGTTGCCAACAACAAAACCTTCGATCAACAATCGGAACAAGACATTTTGCGCACCATGAACATCAACGCCACAGCGCCCATGTTGGTAAGTTTGGCCTTTTTGCCCGATATGATCAAACGCAACTTTGGTCATATTTGCAACATCGGTTCGGCTGCCGGTATGATTTCCAACCCCCGCATGTCGGTGTATGCCGCTAGTAAATGGGCAACCATTGGTTGGTCGGACTCGCTACGCATCGAACTAAAACAAGCCAAAAGCAACGTGCACGTTAGTACCATTGCCCCCTACTTTATCAACACAGGCATGTTCGATGGCGTAAAATCGCGTTTCTTCCCCATTCTAAAAGCAGAACCCACCGCTAAAAAAATCATCAAAGCCATCGAGAAAAACAGAAACTTTAAAGGCCTTCCTTTTGGATTCCACTTTATCCGTTTCTGGCAAGCTATTTTGCCTACCTTCTTATTCGATTTCATTTTTGGCGAAGTAGTTGGCATTTTCCACGGCATGGAACAATTTACGGGAAGGAAGTA
>CAJGDW010000083.1 GCA_904502115.1 Paludibacteraceae bacterium
CCATCAACTCTACCGCCAATTTCTCTAACGAAAAAACGGTGTTAGGCAACCCTACCGAATCGGCTATTTTGGGTTCTATTGGCATGGAGCAAACTGCTGCTATCAGAAACGAATACAACATTATCAACCGTATTCCATTTTCTAGCGCATGGAAATACATGGTAACCCACGCCAAGAGCAACCAAACTGGCGAAGAAATCATGGTTATTAAAGGTGCTCCCGAAGTGATTTCGCGCATCATTGGCCGCAACGATTACCTAGCAGAAGTTGCCACCCAACAAGAACGCGGCAGACGCGCCATATCGGCAGCCATTATTGCATCAACCGATTTTGATAAAATAAAGAAAGAGTTAGAGCAAGGTTACGCACTTAAAGACTGCACCTACATTGGCACCTGGTTTATAGAAGACCCAGTGCGTAGCGACGTACCCGAAGCCATCGAAAAATGCTACACCGCAGGCATCGACGTAGTAATGATGACTGGCGACAACATTAAAACCGGTAGCGAAATTGCTCGTCAATCGGGCTTTACCAACATTTGGGCTATCGAGGCAAAAGACTTTAACGAAGCCATTGAATGTCCTAAAAACGGTCGTGCATATCCTAACGTTATTACCCGTTGTACCCCAAGCAACAAATTGGATATCTTGCAATGGATGCAATCGAACAATTACGTATGCGCTATGACAGGCGACGGTGTAAACGACTCACCTAGTTTGAACCACGCAGACGTAGGTATTGCCATGGGCTCTGGTACTTCGGTAGCAAAAGAAGCAGCAGATATTGTATTGCTAGACGATGCATTCCCATCAATTGTAACTGGCGTTAAATGGGGTCGTTCGTTGTTCAAAAACATCAAGAACTTCTTGTTCTTGCAACTCTCTATCAACGTATCGGCTTGTATGGTAGCTGTATTTGGTCCACTAGTTGGCGTAGAAATGCCCTTTACCGTTACCCAATTCTTGTGGATTAACCTGGTAATGGACTCGCTTGCTGCTATTGCCTTGGCATCGGAACCAGCCGACGAAAGAGTATTGCTAGACAAACCACGCAACAAATCGGAATTCATCATCAACAAACCATTGGCAAAAGCCATCTTCGGTTTTGGTGGATTTGTTTGGTTGCTATGTATTGCCATCTTGTGGGGCATGGAACACACAACTACCATTGCTTCGTGGGGCTGCGATTTTGCTACTAAATTCTTTGCAAGCATCAATCCTACCGTATTTTTTGCCACTTACATGACCATCAACTGGTGGAACATGTTCAACGCACGTGTTATTGGCAAAAACAAATCAATTTTTGCTGGTATTTTAAACAACAGCAAATTCTTAGGTATCATGGCCTTTATCTTGGGCGTTACCATTCTGATTGTACAAATAGGTGGCGAAGTATTCCAAACCCAACCATTATCGATGGAAACATGGGGCTGGATTATTCTACTTACCTCGCCCATTGCATGGGTACGCGAGTTGTACTTTCAACTATTCGGTAAAAAGAAATAAGAATCCTAACCGATAATTCATAAAAAAAATAGACCATTTAAATGGTCTATTTTTTTATGCCAATAAATGAGAGTGCTGCTGTAATATCTTCTTGGTTTCTTCGTAACCTAACTTATAAATTTCATGCACCTGACTTAAACTAAATGTTTCGTACTGAAGAACCGTAGGCATTTCTACCAAAACATCACATAGTTTTCCACTTTCCTTGGAGTTAGCTCGGAACATAAAGTTGAATGCACGCAGTGCTATCTCTATGACATTTTTCTTGTACTCTGTAGGTGCTAACGGACTAACATTAATACCAATAACAATTTCACACTCCTTGCGAATTGCTTCTACAGGAAAATTACAAAACACACCACCGTCAACGTAATGCACACCATCAATTACGGTTGGCGGAAATACAATCGGAACAGTTGACGACGCCATCACTCGCTCTGGCAAACTTCCTTCTGCAAACACCTTTACTACCCCATTATCCAGATCGGAAGATACCACTCGCATTGGAATAGGCAAATCTTCGATATTGGCATACGGAATCTTTCTACGCAAAAATTCGATAAATTTATTTGGATTAAAAAATCCTGCTTTAGGAATTGTTAGTTGAGTAAAATCGGCAAATCCCTTCTTTTGAAACAAACTACAAATATCTTTGGGCGTATATCCAGCGGAATACAACACCCCTGCAATAGCACCTGCACTTGTTCCCGCTATAACATCGGGTTTACAACCAAATTCTTCTAACGCTCTAAGGGCTCCTGCATGTGCAAATCCTTTTGCCCCGCCGCCACTAAGAGCTACTCCTAATTTATATTTCTTGCTCATCGTATTCTTTCTAAAACCTCGGGCGATACCGAGAGTTGTACATCCGATTTCCCGTATAATCCAGCAGGATCAATATCCATCAAGGGTTTGTCAATGCCTTCTTCTGCCCAGGTCATATCAATTTGTATGCGGGCTTGGCCTACCACAAAACGGTTCACAAAATCGACAACCGCATCGGCATGTTCTTTGTAACCCATAACGGCTATTTCGTGACCAAAATTGGTAAAACGAATGAATTGATAAGGCCATCCGTTCTTTTTAAACTGTTTGGCCAACGCATTGGATCCAAACATTCCCTTACCAAACACCATTAATTTATTATACACCACCAATTCATCTTTGGTACCGTGCATAAATAAGGTAGGAGCAGGTTGTTGTTGGTATTTTACCTTGCCATTAAACGCAGCCACAGCTCCAGAGAAAGGAACGATGCCCCCAAATTTAAAATCGGCAGGTAACACCTTGCTTAACGCATGTTGATTTTGCAAGTAATAATCGCATTGCAACGAGATAATAGCCCCAGCACTCGAACCCGACAGCACAATCTGCTTTGGATTGATTTTTAGTTCTGTTGCGTGTTCTATGGCATAGTTAACTGCCGAATACGCATCTTCGACACCCACATTTACCGCATTTTCCATTAATTTGGCCAACTCTATCAAGCTGGTACTTTCTACTCCTTTTAATCCCAATCGATAATCGATAGAGATTCCAACGATACCGGCTTTGGCCATGTTTTCCATATAGGTAACAGCCGATGGTGTATCGCGCTCGCCCATTTTAAAACCACCGCCAAACACAAAAAACACACATGGATGCGACGACAACGTATCGTCGGGCATATAGACATCCATTTTTAAGCTACAAGTATCTCTCTGTGCAAAGGTATACGTCTGCTTTTGAACTGCCCAAATGGGTGATAAACAGCCTATAAAGGCCATCAATAAAAAGAGTTTTTTCATCGTTTTAAACGTTTATTCGGTTAAACAAAAGTACGTATTTTCTCATAAACACCCACACACGGCGCTGTTTTTAATATTTTTTAAACTGTCGACCATTTTATTCGGTGTTAAGCATTTTACAAAGACAAAAAGCAGTGTTTTTCAGCAAAAAAACAAGTCGATTATTTGCTTACTCCAAAAAATATGATTACTTTTGCAGTCCAATTTGTATAAAAATAAAAAAATCTAAAATATAACGCATTATGAAAAAAGGAATCCATCCTGAAAACTATCGTCCTGTAGTATTCAAAGATATGTCGAACGGCGATATGTTCTTGTCTCGCTCTACCGCGAACACCAAAGAAACCATCGAATTTGAAGGCGAAACCTATCCAGTAGTTAAATTGGATATCTCTAGCAGCTCTCACCCATTCTACACAGGTAAATCTACCTTGGTTGACACCGCTGGTCGCGTTGACAAATTCAACTCTCGTTACAAAAGAAACAAATAATTTACACCATAAATTGTACGTTTCCAACAAAAAAAGCAACTCCCAAAGAGTTGCTTTTTTTGTTGGTTATATCATTGTTTCCTTTTCATAAGGAAACTTTATGCATTTTCTTTCCTTTTTAGAAGGAAAGAAGAGGGTTTTAATAACCCTCTAGAAAAGGTTGATTTTACTGCATAATCACTAATTTTGAATTGATATTATCGATAGTAATGGTACCAAAGCGTTCAAGCACAGTTTGTCCAAGCAACAAAGGAGCTTGCTGGCTATGTACCACAGAAGCTTCTACGTTACGTAGCACAGCATCACCTATTTTTATTTCTTTTAAACGGATAATAGTACCTTCGTGAATATCACCATTTGCCACAGAATAATATTCTTTACCTTTAATATCTTCCGATTTTAGATAACCATTCTTAAGCATAAACTGAGCCTCTACAGAAGAAATGGTTACACTAGAAGCACCTGTATCAAAGATAAATTTTAAAGGTAATTTATTTATGCTACAATCTACCTCGTATACACCACTATACATTTTTCTCATTGGAACCTCGGTAATAATTGCTTCCGTGTCCTCTTCTTTTTCATTATACGGGATGGTCTCAACTGCCAACTTTTCTTTATACTCAGCAATCAGCGCAATAAAATCTGGATGGTTCCTTATGTTTTTAAGGTCGCCGTCGTTTTCGGTATGAGCTATAGCACGTCTACCCATTCCAAAAGATGTTTTAAGGGCAGCAATAGCACCTTCGGCATCGCCTATCAAAGATAAAAGACAAGCCTTCTCGTAATATGCACCTTCACTTGGTTCTGTGTTTAACAAAGAATCCACCCACGCTATAGCTTCCTCATTGCGACCTAAAAAATAAAGAGCATAATGACGACGAGTTACATCATTTACCACAGTATCCCTGCTAAGCACTACGTTGGCATCGGCATGAGAAAGTTCTGTCTTGCCTTGCATAAAATATAGTCGACTACGCATATAGTAATACTCATAATTTTCTTCTTCCAGTGTAATGGCAGTAGAATAATCTGAAAGGGCAGATTGAAAATCGCCTAGCATTTCATACTGCCAACCACGAGCACGATAAAAAGATGCATAAGAAGGAAGCTGTTCTATTTGTTTATTGATGTCTTCTATAGCCTTATCATACTGACCAAGTCCCTGATAACAAACAGATCGAAGGGCAAGCGCTATATAACTCTCTGTTCCTGTTGCCTCAATGTATTTATTAATATCAATTAAAGCTCTAGAATACTCATCTATCTGAAGATAAGCCCAAGACCGATAATAATAAATATTCGCGTCTGCACCATATTCCTTCTCTATTTTGTTATATTCTGCTATAGCTTTGGGGTATTCTTCGTTCCATTCATAAAGCGAAGTCAACAGCATTCTATGATTTAGATTATTTTTTTCTTCTATACAAAGCTGTTTTACCAAAATAATAGCATAGTTTAAATCCTTCTTAAGAATATCTTTATATTGATCCTCTTCTGGATTTTCAGCATATCGAATATATTTAAAGGCATCTTTGATAGCTAATTTTGTTTCGCCAAGTTTGTCGTAGGCCTGCATTCTAAATCGATAAACTTCTGTGTACGTATTGTCTAATTTTTCGCACCTGTTTATAATCTCAATAGCCTCTTTATACTTTTCGCGCTTAATCATATTGCGAGCCAAGCCCATCATAGGCAACACATCAGATTCATCATTTTTAAGCATTTGCTGGTAATCTGCATCCGATTTTTCATAATCTTCAAGAGTATAATAAAGTTGTGCCCTATCTGATAGTATACTTTTAATAGTTTCTGAGTCCTTAATTTTTAATGCAAGTTTATACGCCTTAGTATAATCTTCTATGGCTTTATCGTACATCTCGGTGTCATTGTAAATAGTAGCTCGCCACCAATAAAGCGTATGCTCTTTCAAATCCTGGTTCTTTTTAAAATACTTTATTGCATTATTGATATCGGACAATGCAAACGAATACTTCTCATTTCTACTATTTATAACAGTTCTAAGAAAATAACCATAAAAAGACTTTGGATTTTCTTGTAAATGTAGGTTTAGGTATTCAACAGCTCTGTCAAATTCTAAATTTTCCATGTACTCAGTTGCTCGCTGTAAGTTGTAATCTTCGGCACTTTGAGCCAAACACACCTGCCCCGCCATGCACCATAGCAGCGCAGCAAAAAGAATTAAAATAGATTTTTTCATAATGTATTGTTTTAAATGTATTATTCATTACCTACTCACATATGCCGTTTCTTGAAGAAAAGGTAAACGGAGAGAGAAATTATTTTACCACATCCAATGAGAGCACTTATAGCCTTCCCTCACCTAGGGAGCGTGTAGGAAGTACTCAGAGACCGTGCGCGGAAACAACATTTTGCATTCCCAACAATTTATACTACCTTTGCATAACCAAACACACGGGGGCTCATCGTCCGAAGTTATAACATCTTAATTTTATAATCTTATGCAAAATTCCAATCAAATTATTCTTTATCGTCCTAACGATACCATTAGCCTTGAAGTACGTCTTGAGAATGAGACGGTGTGGCTTAGTCAGGCACAAATGGCAGAGCTTTTTCAAAAAGACCAATCTGTTATTGCAAGACATATTAAAAACATATTTATTGAAAAAGAATTAGAAACTGAAAGTAATATGCAAATTTTGCATAATACTATTTCTAAATTTAAACCTACAACACTATATAGTTTGGATGTGGTAATTTCAGTAGGTTATCGCGTTAAAAGTATCCGTGGTACTGAATTTAGACGATGGGCAAACAAAGTCCTAAAAGAATATCTACTTAAAGGATATGCTGTAAATAAAAGAATTGAGTTATTGGAAGATAGAATAGATAGAAGATTAACGGAGCAAGACACCAAAATAGAACACCTTAATAAACAAGTAGATTTCTTTGTTCGTACCGCGCTACCACCTACCGAAGGGGTATTCCATGACGGCAAAATTTTTGATGCGTACAAATTTGCTACCGACTTGATTAAGTCAGCGAAAAAGAGTTTGGTTTTGATTGATAATTACGTAGATGAATCGGTGCTACTGATGCTTAGCAAACGAAATGCTGGAGTATCGGCCAAAATATACACTTCGCATTGGTCGGATGCATTGAAATTAGATTTGCAGAAACA